>NZ_JACJTJ010000001.1:0-2768 GCF_014698605.1 Synechocystis sp. FACHB-383
GGTGCTCAATGGTCTCCCAAGAATGTTAACCGAATGCTACGCCTACGCTGTGCCTATCTTAATCACGCCTTCTCTATGAGTATTTATGCTTGCTGACAAACTGGGATGCTCCCGCCAAAATTGTCATTAAGAAGCATATTAAGTACACACATCCTTCTTCCTCCACTGACCGAACAAAAGCACATTGTCGAAAAGTGCGATCGCCTGATGGCCCAATGTGACAAATTAGAGCAACTTCAGAAAGAGAAAGAACAAAAACGCATTCTGATTCATACATCGGCGAGGGAGAAACTATTAAAAGCGTCGGATCAGGAAACCTTTGGACAGGCGTGGGATTTTATCAAGGAAAACTTTGGCGAATTGTACGCCGTCAAAGAAAACGTCACCAGCCTCCGCCAAGCCATTTTGCAATTAGCGGTGATGGGCAAACTCGTCCCGCAAGATCCCAATGATCCGCCAGCTAGTGAATTGTTAAAGGAAATTGAAACAGAAAAACAACGGTTAATCAAAAATCATGGATTAAAAACTAAGGCAGAAATTTATATTGCTCAGCATGAAGAATACATTGATAAGCCTAAAGGATGGAGTTTTTATAGACTAGGAAATCTTACAAAATTTATTGATTATCGAGGAAAAACGCCTAAAAAAATAAAGTCTGGAATTCCTTTAATTACAGCTAAAAATGTACGTTTTGGATTTATAGATAGAGAACCATATGAATATGTCTCGGAAGAAGAGTATCATTCATGGATGACAAGAGGTTTTCCACGATTGGGAGACTTATTATTTACAACTGAAGCCCCTCTGGGAAATATTGCAGTTGTTGATATTAATGAGCGTTTTGCTCTAGCTCAAAGAGTAATTTGTTTTCAACTGCATAAATCTGACATGAATTTATATCTTAGACTGTTAATAATGTCGGATATTTTTCAAGAGCAATTAATCAATAGCGCGACAGGAATGACTGCTAAAGGTATTAAAGCCTCAAAACTCAAAGAAATTCCTATTCCCCTTCCTCCACTCCCCGAACAACATCGCATCGTCGCCAAAGTGGAAGCATTAATGGCCCTGTTCGATCGCCTAGAAAAACAAATTGAGCAACAAACTGCTAAACAAACCCAACTCTTAGAATCAATGATGGCAGAGTTTTAAGGCCTATCTAAATGAGATTTAACTGCCTTGAGATACTTTTTGGCTAAATTTTCTGATTTCAGGCTTTCTTTCTGGATTCTTCTCAAATCCTGCGTTTGAAGTTTTGCAAAAGGAATAGAAGAATTAGGGGCTATTAATGGCTCTAGTCTTTGAACCGTAAAGTCTTTTGCATATTCATAGGCAATAAATGACTTACTTTTGATAAAGCTTGGCATCGATCCGCCTGGTTTTAAAATGCAAGTCCCATCGTTCAACGTTGAACCCTCATACCATGTCGAAATATTAACAAACACAAAAGATTCATCACCAAAGGGAACTAAAGCAATATACCAGTGATTTTTAGTCCCACCAGTATCCAACAAATAAACATCCCCTAACTCAATCGAAAAACTAGCCATTAACTTGATTAAGGAATCGTTCTCTTTCTGCTATTTCCCTAATTAGGATAATATCTTGATCGGATTTGTGTAAATAACTCAGAAGTTCTTGGGCATCAATCGGCATCACTTTTTTGCCAAAATTAGCCGGATCTTGCCACTCTGGTAAATCATGAGTCCATTCTGCTACGGCAAAAGGATCTCTATGGCCAAACTCTTGATAAACTCCCTGCAAAATTGTT
The DNA here is from genome assembly GCF_014698605.1 of Synechocystis sp. FACHB-383. Classification (NCBI taxonomy): domain Bacteria; kingdom Bacillati; phylum Cyanobacteriota; class Cyanophyceae; order Synechococcales; family Merismopediaceae; genus Synechocystis; species Synechocystis sp. FACHB-383. The sequence continues at coordinate 1,772 of NZ_JACJTJ010000001.1, forward strand.
TCCTCTGCCATAGATAATTCATCATCTCCTGGATCATCAATCAAAGTGACATAGACCTTTTTATGGGGCGATCTTGTCGTCGAAATAGTTTCAATATAACGATTCCAATAGTCGGAACTTGCATAACCTCCATTCGGCTTCACATAATCATAAATATGGCTTAAAACTGGGCCGTATTTCATCGCCACAAAACTATCCCCCGTAATCGGATAACCTCTTTTCTCCAATGAACGGCGATCGCCAATATAAAGCAATTTAAGCAAACCCAAATAGCTCATTGCGTCAGCATCGCCATGAAGCTTCAGCAAATAGGCCGCCGCCTGGGTTGCCTTGACATCATCAAAGCTAAAAACAATCTCTAGTAAAGCTCTTTGTTCCATGACCGCATATTGTATAGCCTTAGTGATTTCGTGGCCTTGATCCTGCCACGCACGTCCCCCATCGTCAATTAATACAAGCTGTGTTAACTCCTAGCCGAACAACACCGCATCGTCGCCAAAGTGAACGCATTGATAGCTTTCGGCGATCGCCTAGAAAATCAAAGTAAAGTCGTCTCATTTTTCTAGACATAACCCCATTTCATCTTGGTTTCATATTCCTATGAAAGACTGAAAGGGTTGCGCTGTCGGAATTCTATGCAAAACCGAATCATTGCCCGGAGTTGGGCCTTCTCCCTGTTGTTGGGGTTACTGGTGCTGTCTCCCAAGGCGACCTTAGCCCACGCTGGCCATGGGGATGAATTTCACCAAAGTGAATCGGCTCAATCTGCTCAGGGTGTAGCCCTTGATGGGGATACTATTCGTCGCTTGGAGATTAAAGTAGAGCCTTTACAACCTCGTTCCTTGATGACTGGCATTAGAGCAACGGGACAGATTGAAACCCTGCCGCAACAACGGGTTGAGGTCACAACGCCTGTAGGAGGGAAACTGCTCAAACTGTTAGTTAATCCAGGGGACAGCGTTAAGGCCGGTCAACCAGTCGCCACCATGACCAGTGC
>NZ_JACJTJ010000010.1:0-202227 GCF_014698605.1 Synechocystis sp. FACHB-383
ACAATCTAAATGCTCATAAAGTTGAAGGGGTAAAAGAAATGCTTGAAGCAGCAGGAGCTAAGGTCATTTATTTACCCCGCTACTCTCCAGATTTTAACCCTATTGAACATCTTTGGTGGGAACTCAAAGCTTTCATTCGGCGATTTAGACCTAAAGATAAAGAATCTGTTGAAAAGTTAGCAGAAATTGGTGTTATGCTGAATTCTGCTACAACTAGACAGAACTATTTTACTCATTGTTGTTACTGTGCCAGCTAGATGCGGAATCCGCCGTAATAGGCATCGGGTTCCAGGGCATGGTCAATTAGCTCCACGGCACTGCGGGCATACTGACAAAGTTTCAGCTTAGCTTCCAGGATTACTTCTTCTCCTCCGGCCACATTATAGTTAGATTGAATGGTAAATTTTGCCAAACCAGGCTTGAGGTAATCGGTCCATAGGTCTGCCACTAAAGCGGGTAAATGCTGATAGCCTTTCTCTGACCTGGCATCACCTAAATAAACTATATGAATAAAAGTTTTATTATCAACACCCTTATCAAAATTTTCTAACTGTAATTTTTCTTGGCGGAAAGGAATCGGTACTTGAGTGAAAATTGCAGGACTTAATTGATTATGTTTCCGAACTAAGTCTTTAGTATCTGTGTAAAAGCGAATTTTGCTGGGCCAGAGTTGAGTTTGGCAAAAACTTTCTAAACATTTTTTCAATCCCATCCCGGCGGCATTGATGACCAATGGGTCTTCGGTGTCGCGCCTAAATAAAAGATGGTAGGTGGGTAAATTATCTCGGTTATGGTTATTTAAAAAATAAAATAGCTCCTCTAACTGTTCAATACCAAAAGTATGAATAAGAACTTGATCCGCCGTCGTCAACTCTAACGCTGGTAAAATCTCTTCTAGGGTCTGGGTAAAACTCTTAGTTTCTACAGCAAAAACTTCTTCAGATTTACTGGATTTATTGACAATTTTAACAACAATTTTTAGGGGAATTTTCGCAACTAGACGGACGACTCCCCAAAGGATTTTTAATAAGCCCCAAGCTGTATTGGTCAAAGGTATAGACCGCAAAGATCGAAGATCTGCTTTAAACCACTCTTTTAATCGTTGGGTGCTACCTTCTACTTTTTCTAAAAATATTCTTAATTCTTGATGATCTTGTTGCCAGAGATAAAGCTGATGGCGCCACCGTTCCTGCCAAGGTTGGGTTTGCTTTGATGAATCGGGAGCAACGGATTCTACGTTTTTGACATTGACCGGATTGTTGAACCAATCCACTTGAAAAGCTGGAATGATTTTTATATCTCCAGCAATTAAAGACTCCTGTAGAGCTTGATTGGCAATGATAGTCGGTTGATAACCTTTTCTTTGGGCTGCTTCTGCCACAGCAACACTACACTCATAGTGATGTCCTTGCAGATTGCAAAGGGAATGATCGATAACAACAAATTTTTTCATTACCTGGGCAAAATAAAAGCAACTTTTCTCCACTTTAATAATGATGGAGAAGTCAATCGATCGCCGTAGTTACGGCAAATCAGCTAATGCTTGGTGACCATGTTCCGTTGGTAAAATAAGCACAATCAGCTAATTCCCAATTTAGTCAATAATGGTAGGCGATCGCCATTGAAATTTTCTGCCACGGTTGCGAGATGAGCTAAATTTTCAGACTCCGTTTCCAAGGTTTTGCCTTCCTTGATGATTTTTTTACCTTGACCAGAGAGCACCTGCCAAATAAATTGGGGACCGTCTTGTTTTCGTTCCTTAGCCAATAGTAGTAACTGTTCGAGGCGATTTACCACAATGCCCGTTCCCACCAGGGGAGAAGCCAAGAAATTCATTTCATCACTATAAATAGCTTTAGCTTTGACGGCGCTATTAAAAGCATCGGTGGATTTTTGTCTTTGTTTCCGTACTGTTTCACTTACCGCTGGGTGGGTATAACCAATGCCGGTCATAATGATTAGGGCTTGGTAAAGACTGTTCAAGGCAATATCTTTGGTTCTAATATCCTTTTGCAATTCCCCCAGGGTTAAGGGGCCATTTTCCAAAGCTTCACAAATAGGGCGATAAACTTTTTCCTGGAGTTCCACTTCTCCCAAGGGAAATTGATGTTTAAACTTCATTGATTTGATGGATGTTACCAAGGCAAACCTGAGACTCCGCAAAACTTGTAAGTGTTCTTGGGATAGGAGGGAAAGTTGCCCCCGGGTAAAAATATCCCGCCGGAACTGGGTATTGAGGAAGAAATCCCGCACTACCTGCTGGAAAATGGGATCCGTGACCTCGGACAACTGGGTTTGGGCCGCGGCAGACAAGTTCACTGCATCTACATAATCAATTAAATGGGCTGACCCCATAAAATTGAGCTTCGCTTCCTCCAATTCTTTGGCTACTTCATCAAAATAAAAAGCATTCCACTCTTCGTTAAAGTATTCGTGGGCCAGATAGTAACGGTTTTGCTCTTTTAGTTTTTCTAAACGGGGTTTTAGGATTGGGTTTTGAGTGAAATAGGTGGCCTTAGACTCTAGCATTTGTTCCGTGAAACTTAGTGCTTTTTCAATGCGGCTCAGAATGGGTTCTGAAGAATTGCGTCCGTAGCGGAGCATCAATGCTTGCATAGGTCTGGCTGCGGCCCAACCAGGGAGAGTGTTGTAGGAAATGTAAACCATGCCTCCCACTTTGATTTTTTGACGAATAAAGTTCACGATCGCCAGGCGATTTCTGGGGGTAATCCAACTGTAAATACCGTGGAGAACAATGAAATCAAACTGAGGTAAATCTTGATTGATAAATTCTTCAAAACTATCGTCAAAAAAATGGACGTTTTTAGTGCCCGCTGTTTCGGCGAGGGTGCGGGCTTCAACAATATGACTAGGGTTAAAATCGTTGGCGTAAAACTGAGCTTGGGGGTAGCAACTTGCTAATAAATTGGTGGAATATCCCCGGCCGCAGGCCAGTTCGCAGTAATTAAAGTTTTTCTCTAAATTGGGGGATTTTAATGACTTGAGAGTGGCGGCTAGGGCTAATTTGAGGGGACTCAATTCGCCATAAAAACCATAGGTATAGTTAACTTCTAGGACGTAGCCCTCGTTCCAAGTCATAGCGTCTGATTCTGCTTAGGGGTCAAGATTAGCCCCTAGCTTACAAGAAAGGGGCTTTGGGGCCTAGCTGAATGGCAGAAATTTCCCCTCCCTGACTATTTTTGTCGCATTGCCTCGCCAAATTCGGCCTCTGGCATCCTTCGGCCAGACTCTCACCCCTTGCTTGGCCAAGGGTAAACCCCACCGCTCCATTGGGAAAACCCTCCTTCCTAGCGCTGGATTCCGCCCTCTAAAATTGATTTGGTAGTCCTTACACAGCCCCTATAGAAAATCTTATGCAACCCACAGACCCGAATAAATTTACAGAAAAAGCTTGGGAGGCGATCGCCAAAACGCCTGACATTGCTAAACAGCATCGACAACAACAAATTGAGACGGAGCATCTACTCAGCGCCCTACTGGAACAAAACGGCCTGGCCACCAGCATCTTTAATAAGGCTGGGGTGAGCATTCCCCGGGTGAGGGATCAGGTCAATAGTTTTATTGCTCAACAGCCCAAGTTAAGTAATCCAAGTGAATCGATTTATTTAGGGCGTAGTCTTGATAAATTATTGGACAATGCAGAAACGACCAAGGCCAAGTATGGGGACGACTATATTTCCATCGAGCATTTAATGCTGGCCTACGGCCAAGATGACCGCCTGGGCAAAAACTTATATCGAGAAATTGGCCTGACAGAAAATAAGTTAGCAGAAATTATCAAGCAAATTAGAGGAACCCAAAAAGTGAGTGACCAGAATCCAGAAGGTAAATATGAATCCCTCGAAAAATATGGGCGGGATTTAACGGAATTGGCCCGGGAAGGTAAGTTAGATCCTGTCATCGGCCGAGACGAAGAAGTGCGGCGCACCATTCAAATTCTTTCCCGCCGGACCAAAAATAACCCTGTCTTGATTGGGGAACCGGGGGTCGGTAAAACGGCGATCGCCGAAGGTTTGGCCCAGCGCATCATTAACCATGACGTACCGGAGTCCCTGCGGGATCGAAAACTAATTTCCCTCGATATGGGATCTTTAATTGCTGGAGCAAAATACCGGGGAGAATTTGAAGAACGACTCAAAGCGGTACTGAAGGAAGTCACCGATAGCCAAGGGCAAATTATTCTATTTATTGATGAAATTCACACCGTGGTGGGGGCAGGGGCTACCCAAGGAGCCATGGATGCGGGCAACTTGTTAAAACCGATGTTGGCCCGGGGGGCTCTGCGCTGTATCGGGGCTACCACCTTGGATGAATATCGCAAATATATTGAAAAGGATGCGGCCTTAGAACGGCGTTTCCAAGAAGTTTTGGTGGATGAACCCAATGTGTTGGACACCATTTCTATTCTGCGGGGCTTAAAAGAACGCTATGAAGTACACCATGGCGTCAAAATTGCTGACAGTGCCCTGGTAGCGGCGGCCATGTTGTCAAACCGTTACATCAGTGACCGCTTTTTACCCGATAAAGCCATCGACTTAGTGGATGAAGCGGCGGCCAAACTAAAAATGGAAATTACCTCTAAACCAGAGGAATTGGATGAAGTTGACCGTAAAATTCTGCAACTAGAAATGGAGCGGTTATCCCTACAACGGGAGAATGATTCTGCTTCCAAGGAACGGTTAAAAAAACTAGAAAAAGAACTGGCAGATTTTAAAGAAGAGCAGTCTAAACTCAACGGCCAGTGGCAATCGGAAAAAACGGTCATTGACCAAATCCGTAATCTTAAGGAAACCATTGACCAGGTGAACCTAGAAATTCAGCAGGCGCAGCGGGACTATGACTACAACAAAGCCGCTGAGTTGCAATACGGCAAACTAACGGATCTGCAAAGGCAAGTGGAAACCCTAGAAAGCCAACTGGCGGAGCAACAAACCTCCGGCAAATCCCTTTTGCGCGAAGAAGTGCTGGAGTCGGACATTGCGGAAATTATTTCCAAATGGACTGGTATTCCCATCAGTAAGCTAGTGGAATCGGAAAAAGAAAAATTACTCCACTTGGAAGATGAGCTCCATGGTCGAGTCATTGGCCAGGATGAAGCGGTTACTGCGGTAGCTGAAGCGATCCAACGTTCCCGGGCTGGGCTTTCCGACCCGAACCGTCCCACGGCTAGTTTTATTTTCCTCGGCCCCACGGGAGTAGGTAAAACCGAGTTAGCTAAGGCTTTAGCAAAAAATCTGTTTGACACTGAAGAAGCCCTGGTGCGGATCGATATGTCGGAATACATGGAAAAACACGCTGTTTCCCGTTTAATGGGGGCTCCTCCGGGCTATGTGGGCTATGAAGAAGGGGGACAACTAACGGAAGCTATCCGCCGCCGCCCCTATTCCGTCATTCTTTTTGATGAAATTGAGAAGGCCCATGGGGATGTGTTTAATGTCATGCTCCAAATCCTCGATGACGGTCGCTTAACCGATGCCCAAGGCCATGTGGTGGACTTCAAAAATACGATTATCATTATGACCAGTAACCTGGGTTCCCAATACATTTTAGATGTGGCAGGGGATGATAGTCGTTATGAAGAAATGCGGACAAGGGTGATGGATGTGATGCGGGAAAACTTCCGTCCAGAATTCCTCAACCGAGTGGATGAAACGATTATTTTCCACGGTTTACAAAAATCCGAGTTACGATCCATTGTCCAAATTCAAATTCAATCTTTGGCTTCCCGTTTGGAGGATCAAAAGTTAACTTTGAAGTTAACCGATAAAGCTCTAGACTTCCTTGCCGCCGTTGGTTACGACCCGGTGTATGGGGCCCGACCTTTGAAACGAGCCATCCAAAAATACCTGGAAACGGCTATCGCCAAGGGAATTTTACGGGGGGATTACCAACCTGGTGAGACCATTGTGGTGGATGAAACCGACGAACGCCTTAGTTTTACCAGCCTAAGGGGAGACCTGGTCACCGTTTAAGGATTTCTGAGCTGTTAACTCCAACGGATGAGCAATTTCATCAACTCCAGCCCTGGGGGATTCTAACTCCGCTGTCATAGTTGGCCCTGGGGTTTGGTGATGGGACCATAACCCCTGGCCCCGGTTAATCAAAACGGCCATGCCCTTGTCATAATTACTGGCGATCGCCAAAAAAGCACCGGCCATGACGTAAATGGGCAGGGGCAAAATTATCCCCAATAACCATTGGAAAAGTTGCACTCCGGCAAATAAAACTACCACTACCACCACTAAAAATGGCATCATTACCCTCCCCAGAGACAATCCTGTAAGCTCAACCTGGATCATATACGGATATCAAACACTGACATCCGCCTTAGATGGTAGAAGATTTTTTCCCTAAATCAAACCCCAATAAAAATCGTGGTGGAACCACAGCCATGGCCACCACGAAGATAGTAAGTTATGCAGACTAGTAGGTCAGGTAATTATTGGTGTCGCAGTTACACAGAAGCCGGAACCTTAGCTTCAGTCGTTAACTGTTCGTAAACTTCCCGCATTTTCAGACCCACCAACACCTGGAACAGACCAGTGCCATTGTCAGTGCCTGGGTAATCCTTATGCTTGAGCAACAACTCGGTCATCTCACCATAGTACTTAGTACCGGTTTTGCTGAGATGGTTTTCCACGTAAACCATTTCCTCTAGGTTTTCAAACCGACCATCTACTTCCAGCAAAGAAACTTCGTTGCCCATGAAATTATCGGGGCCGTAGTACATCTTGATGCCGGGATAGGTGCAGGTTAGCTTCCGACCACAGGGACGCCAATCAATGGTGGAGCCTTCATCAAACAGGTAGGCCGGCTCGAAGAACTTAACCCCTTCTTTTTGGACAAGACGAACCCGCAGGAGCTTACTTTCCTTATCTTCAATCAAGCGGGTGGGTAACACCTGGATAACTACATCCGCATGCTGCTTCTGGGGCTCAATGTAGGCGGTGAAGTCGGGCTTACGGGCGTTGATCGAAGCCAAAATATCTTCATAGGTGTGGCCCCGTTCGGCCATGTCCCGTTGAATTTTCCAGTTAATCTTTACTTCTTCGCTGATGTCCAGGTACACCCCGAAATCCACCAGTTCCCGGACCCGTTCATCGTAGAGGGGGTGCAAACCTTCAATCACCACCACCTTATTGGGGTCAACCTTTTCCGGCGGATCCAGCAAGCCCGTTTCGTGGTTGTAAATGGGTTTCATAATGGATTGACCACTTTTGAGCGCTTTAATCTGCTCATACATCAGGTCAAAATTGTTGGCCCTGGGATCCAATGCGGTGACCCCAGCGGCTTTTCTGCCCTGGCGATCCAAACTATGGTAATCGTCTAAACAAATTACCGTCATGAACTCTTCGCCGAATAAATCCGTTAATCGACGCAAGAAAGTAGACTTACCGCAACCGGAATCCCCGGCAACACCAATAAGAACCACGCGGTCTAGCTGTGTGGTCATAACATCCCTCAAAAATGCAAAACTGATTGTTAACCCGGTTTCCTAGAAAATTTCTCCTCACCCCAAATGGCGTGTTGGAGAGACAAACCAGAGCCTATGGGCTTGTTAACCCCCTGTCAAGGGCCGACGGAAAACTAATCCTGAGATCTAGTCATCTTAGTCAACCCCAGATAACGCTCTTCGGTTCCAGCCAGAGATATAGCCTGACCCTCTGAATACTGAGTATGAATTCTATCAGAATTGTATTCCCTTCTACAAGATTGACCCAACCAAGGGGAGCGCCCCTCCATTGTTGAACTAATTCAAGTTCGTCCTAGGCTTAATCGTCCGGGAAAGTGATACAGGGGTTACATTTTATCAAGGTTAACTTTGTTAGGGTAATAGGACTAAATCTCCGCTTCTGACCCCACTGCTCCTCCCAGCCACGGCGATCGCCTGACGATGGTAGGCTTGATAATACTGCAATAAATTTCTGTCAGTATTATTTGATTGAGTAGGGAGCAATTAACCCATGTACAGTCCCGGTTACGTAGCGACTTCATCCCGCCAGAGCGATGCCGGTAATCGTTTATTCGTTTATGAGGTAATCGGCCTGAGTCAGAGCACCATGACTGATGGCTTAGACTATCCTATCCGCCGTAGTGGCAGCACGTTCATCACCGTCCCCCTAAAGCGGATGAACCAAGAAATGCGACGCATTACCCGGATGGGAGGAAAAATTGTCAGCATTAAGCCTCTAGAGGGAGATTCGCCTTTACCCCACACCGAGGGCATTACTAAACCCAGTCAATCCGAGGGAAGTGGTTCAGAAGCGGTGGCTAATTCAGCCCCTGAATCTAAGAAAACCATGACAACAACCCCCAAAGAAAAGAAAGCTGACGATATTCCCGTCAATATTTATCGTCCCAAAACTCCCTACATTGGCAAAGTTTTAGAAAATTACCCTTTGGTGAGGGACGGAGGCATTGGCGAAGTACAACACCTTACCTTTGACCTCTCCCAGGGTGACCTACGCTATCTGGAAGGGCAAAGTATTGGCATCATTCCCCCCGGAGAAGATGACAAGGGCAAACCCCATAAACTGCGCCTATATTCCATTGCTTCCACTAGGCACGGTGACTTTGGCGATGACAAAACCGTTTCCCTCTGTGTGCGCCAACTAGAATATCAAAACGAAGCTGGGGAAACCGTCCAAGGGGTTTGTTCCACCTACCTGTGCAACATTAAAGAAGGGGATGACATTGCCATCACCGGCCCCGTTGGGAAGGAAATGCTCTTGCCCCCGGACGAAGATGCCAACATTGTGATGCTAGCCACTGGCACCGGCATTGCTCCCTTCCGGGCATTTCTGTGGCGTATGTTCAAGGAACAACACGAAGATTACAAGTTTAAGGGCCTAGCTTGGCTGATCTTTGGTATTCCCAAATCAGAAAATATTCTTTATAAAGACGATTTGGAAAAAATGGCGGCGGAATTTCCTGACAATTTCCGTTTAACCTATGCCATCAGCCGGGAGCAACAAAATGCCGAGGGCGGCCGGATGTATATCCAGCACCGGGTAGCGGAAAATGCCGAAAAACTCTGGAATTTGATGCAAAATCCCAAAACCCACACCTATATGTGTGGTCTCAAAGGCATGGAGCCTGGTATTGATGAAGCTTTCACTGCCCTGGCGGAACAAAATGGCACCGAATGGACCACTTTCCAACGGGAAATGAAAAAAGAACACCGCTGGCACGTGGAAACCTACTAGGGACTTTTGCCTGGGGATTGATTAAATTAATCTGTTTGGTCTGAAGGGGAGTTTGCCATTGGTAGGCTCCTTTTCAGTTTGAGACTGACAACTAACAGAGAGCTGGTGTGGAGTCTAGACAAAACTTAGCCAAAGCTTGGGACACGCCATCGGCTTCCACATCCGCCGTTACCCAGTCCGCCTCCCTTTGCACTGCCGGGGGAGCATTACCCATGGCCACCCCTACCCCAGCATATTTCAGCATTTCTAGATCATTAAAATTGTCTCCGATCGCCAAAACTGCTTGGGGATCAAGCCCTAACACCTCTTCGGTTAAATGTTTGAGAGCTAGGCCTTTGGTGGCTTCGGCGTGGGTGACTTCAAAGTAAATTTCGGTGGATTGGGTCAGATGCACAGCCTGGCCCCGGAGTTTGTGGCCCATTTCCGCCATCAACTGGGCCATCAGGGGAGCATTGCGACTAATGGCCAACATTTTGGTGGTGCTACCCAATGCAATAATTGATCGTAAATCGCCGCTGGCCTGGGCAATGGCACCGGACCTTTCCATATAAATATGCGTTTCTGGGGTGATGTGCCGCACATGGAGCTGGTCGTTGTAATAGCAGTGGACATCAAGATGGGGTTGCAGATCCGGTTGCTCAAAGTGGGCCAAAATCTCTAGGGCGATCGCCGGGGGGAGAGGTTTTTCTCTCAGAACCATGCCGCTGTGGGGATGCTTGGTTAGGGCGCCGTTATAACTAATCAAAGGCAGAGTTGACTGGATGGCCCGATGGAAGCGCAGGGCTGAACCGAACATTCTGCCAGTGGCCAACGCTACTTGAATACCCCGACTCTGTACCTGGTGAATGGTTTGCACCACTGTGGGGTTGATTTGATTGGATATTCCGGCAATGGTGCCATCAATGTCCAACACCACTAACTTGATTGACACTGTTAAACTCCCTGGCAACGGATTAATTGGACAAAAATTCTGCTAGAAAGCTTAAATTTACAATGGTTTACATTCCCCCTTCCATTTAACCATTCTGACAACGGGCTCCAACATTGGCGTCCCAAGCCAGAGCGACTATGCTGGAAAGGCAAAAATTTTGGTCTAATTTGGTGTGACCAAATCGCCGGGACAATTGTTCATTGGTTCCATTACCATCTAAATTATTGTTCTGGGCTCGGATAAATCTTGCCAGAGGAGGCATTGGGGTGGCAACTTCTAGAACACAACGGGATGTTTGGGTTTACGTGGGCATTGGAGCCATGGTCAGTGCTCTGGTGTTATTTTCTTTGGTGCCCCTGGTGATGGGTTTGTGGCAACCCCGCACCGCTGCTGATGGAGTTGTCAATGGCGCCACTCCCCTGGAAAATCAGGCGTTGGGTTATCAGTTAGTGTTGGAAAGGGAACCGGATAACGTTAATGCCCTCCAGGGCTTGCTAGAAATTCGTCTGCAACAAAAAAATCTGACAGCGGCGATCGCCCCTTTAGAACGGCTGGGACAGATTAAGGCGGATCAGGTGCAGTACCGTATCCTTTTGGCCCAGCTTAAAACCCAACTGGAAAATAAGGCCGGAGCAGCGAAAGTTTACCGAGAAATTCTTCTTCAATCCCCTTACAACATTCAGGCCTTGAAAGGCCTCAGTGGACTTTATGCCCAACAGGAGCGCCCCGCTGAGGCCGTGGCCATTGTGCAAAATGCCATTACCCAGGCAATCAAAGCCCAAACCGGAGCCCCTGGTACTGTGCCCCCTGACCAGCTCACTTCTCTACAACTGTTGCTGGGGGAAATTTATCTCAGTCAAAACCGCCCGGACCAGGCGATCGCCATCTATGAAGCCGCCAGTAAAGTTAATAGCAATGATTTTCGTCCAGTCCTAGCCCAGGCCCAGGTCATGGCCCAAACCGGCAAATTAAAGGAAGCGGATCCTTTCTTCCAGCAGGCAATTATGCTGGCCCCGGTGCAGTATAAGGACTCGATCAAAAAAATTGCCCTCCAAGTGACCAACCAGGCTTTGGCTAATCAGAATAGTGCCCCCGGTGCCAGGGCCACTTCCCCAACCCCGGCCCCCATCCTGAAGTCAGAGTAAAAGGCAAGTCTTAGGGGGCCCTGGCCAACTGGTAGGATATAAAAATTAACAAAATTCAGTAACAATCCAGGGAGGGAACCCTCAGTGATGTCCTTTTTGAAAAATCAGTTGTCACGGCTGTTGGCCTTAGTTTTAGTAGTGACGATCGGTCTGACGGCCTGCGACAGCGGCACAGGACTCACCGGCAACTATAGCCAAGATACCCTGACTGTCATTGCAACCCTACGGGAGGCGATCGATTTACCCCAAGATGCCCCCAACCATCAGGAAGTCCAGGACACCGCCCGGGGTCAGATTAACGACTACATTTCTCGCTACCGTCGCAAAGGCGATGCTGGAGGGCTGAAATCCTTTACCACCATGCAAACCGCCCTCAACTCCCTGGCCGGATATTACACTTCCTACGGTGCCCGTCCCATTCCTGAAAAGCTGAAAAAACGTTTACAGCTAGAATTTACCCAAGCGGAAAGATCCATTGAACGGGGCGTGTGAACCATCCTGATTTGCCCCCCATTAGAGACCCCCAGTTAAAACTCGAAGCTCTCACCCATCGTTCCTATTGCAACGAACATCCCGGTACTCCTTCCTATGACCGGCTGGAGTTTCTGGGGGATGCGGTGTTGGGTTTTGTGGTGGGGCGCATTCTGTTTGAACGTTATCCACACTTTACTGAGGCGGAATTAACCCGTCTGCGGTCCCAGTTGGTCAATCAAAATCAGTTGGCCTACCTGGCGAGGTTTTTAGACATTGCCCCGGAAATTCGCTTGAGCCAAAGCTTGGCTAGGGAAGATGGGCAATCTAGTCCCTCCATTCTGTCCGATGTCTTCGAGTCATTGTTGGGGGCGGCCCTCCTCGATGGGGGTTTACCAGCAGTGGAAAATTTCATTGCAGAACTATTCGTTCCCATCCTGGAACAGTGGGAAAAAAGCCAGGACGGGCGATCGCCAAAACCTGTGCCGACCATGGATGTGAAAAGCCTGCTCCAGCAGTGGGCTTTGGCCAAAACCAAACAATTGCCGGAATATGAACTAATTGACGCCAGTGGCCCCCCCCATGCCCGAGAATTTACCTTTACCGTCAAGGTGGCTGGAAAAATCCATGGTCAGGGCTCTGGCCCCAGTAAACAAATTGCTACCAAACAGGCGGCCCTAGAGGCGTTGAAAGGTTTGGGGCTATTGCAATAAGCAAAGAAGGAAGCATCCACCATGGTGGGGAGGAGCTATGAAATACGTCTTAATCGAACTGGATTGGGCCGACATTGGTTGGATGTTGGGACTCCTGGGTACGGCGATCGCCCTTTTGCAGTGGCAGGGGCTAAATATGACGGGGCAGTTAATTTGGGCCGGGGGGCGCACCATTCTGCAACTGATTGTGGTGGGCTATTTCCTCGCAGTGGTTTTTTCCCTCGATAATGCCTGGGCAGTGTTGCTGGTCTTGGCCATTATGTTAACCATTGCGGCCGTGGTGGCCAGAAATCGTATTAATCCCCGCAGTAAGTCCCTTTTTGGTTGGCTCTGGCTTTCCTTGGGGGCTAGTACCGCCATTAGTTTGGGTTACGCCCTGGTGGTGATTATCCAGCCACCCCAATGGTATTCCCCCCAGTATCTCATTCCCCTCACTGGGATGATTTTGGGACAAACCATGAATAGCGCTTCCTTGGCCGGTGAAAGGTTAGCCAGTGCTATCCAACAAAATCCCCGGGAAATTGAAACCCACCTTTGCTTGGGAGCAACTCCGGGCCAGGCGATCGCCAGTTATCGTAAGGCGGCCATCCGAGCCAGTCTGATTCCCACTGTGAACCAAATGATGGTGGTGGGCTTGGTCAGTTTGCCGGGAATGTTAACCGGACAGGTATTAGCCGGGGGCGATCCCCTCAATGCCTCGGTCTACCAAATTTTGATTATGTTCTTAATTTTATTGACCAATACTCTTAGTACCATTGCAGTTACCGCCACTGTTTACCGTCAGTATTTCAATCAACATCAACAACTGTTGGTGTAGCTACAACTGGTTATTTGCTTAGCTTTATTTGCGACCAGAAAATAACCTCACCCGATGCCCTCAATAGTTAATCGAATTACTCGCTAGGAATCAATCCTAATGGAGATAGTGAATCGGCCGGTTCTCGCAACATAATTGTGTAAATTTCCGTAGGCATTTCAATCTGGGCAGAGGCCAATTTTTCCTTAACAGCCTGGGTAACAGTAGAGGTTACCTGCAAAAATGATTGTTGACGGGAATCAACCCAGAAGCGAACTTTTAAGTTAATTGTACTGGCTGCCAACTCATGCACTAAAACCATCGGGGCTGGCTCCAATTGAATGCCTTCTAAGGGTATCAAAGCTTCCTTAATCAAGTTTTTAACTTGGTTTAAATCACTGTCATAATCCACCCCAACCATCACATCACTGCGACGTATGGGAGAAGCGGTGTTATTAATAATGCTACTTTGAAACACTACCTGATTAGGAATATAAACTAAACGGCCATCATAGGTACGCATTGTTGTGGCCCGGAGTTGAATCTGCACCACAGTGCCTTCGTAGTCTCCCACCACAATTTGATCCTGAATGCGAAAAGGTCTAGCCGCTAACAAAATAACCCCGGAAATATAATTGCTTAAAATATCTTTCAAGCTAAAGCCAATGGCCACACTGGTTAGTCCGAGGGTTCCTAGCAAAGTCGCAAAATCTAGTCCTAAAATAGTCAGGGCAATTACTGCACCCATGATCCAGACGCCCCCATAGCATAGGCGACCAATCAGAATTTCCGCACTCCGATCGCCTTCAGTTTTTTCTGCCCACACCAGACCGGCATGGCGTACTCCTTTGGCAACTATCCAAGTGAGGAGAATGATCACCAATGCCCCTAGTAATGAAGGTAAAAGATTAATGGTATCTCTTAATAATTGTCGAGTTGTGTTGGTCAATCTTTGTAAAACATCAACCGCCAAAGGCCGTTCAGTGAAAGCTTGATTTAAACGGTTTGCCCATTGCTCAGCCAGGGTTTCTATGGGCACATTAAAATCGAGGGCGTCCTGGTTGGTCACGGTCATCAGGATACGGTTATTAACTTTTAAAACCGCTATTTCCCGTTGGGGATCAAACTGTACGGTGACAGCTTCGGGGGAATCTGCCTGGGCGAGGACGCTGGCAATGCGACGATTAATGATCTGGGCCCGATCATCGGCGCTTAGGCTAGCTAAACTTCCCACTTCAAGAACGGATTGCCCCCGCACTAAAACATCGGCAAAAAATAATTCATTTTGGGGGGATGCCTGAATCTCCGCTGTCAACGAGGATTGGGGAATCTCATCAATTGGTTCTTGGGCAGGGATTTTCTGGGGATGGGCCAGCACCACAAGCGCCACGACGGTGATGCTTCCCGCCATTGTTGCCCATGGCCATGGTAATTTGTAATGTCTATTTACGTACTTTTTGAGCTTTAATAGCATTCAACCTTGCCCCGATGTTTGTCAGCGTATTTTTATTTTTTCGGGAATAATTAAATAATAATATTTCCCCTAATTTCGATAATTTAATTTGGAAAATATTAAAAAAATAAAATACTAGTTGAATGGTAGCGAATTTAAGTTGGCAAGTAAAATAGTGGTGTCCCATGGCTAATCCCTGGCAATGCAATTGACCATCAAAAGGGTCTAGTAGAAATTGTAAAAAAACAAACCAGGTATCAAAAAAACAACCGTTTTTCTTTTTCGATCCCCATTAAACTCCAGCTTCTCCCCATGTTGAAACCTGACCCCTACCAGGCCGTTGTCATCCCCGGGACTCTCCTTGCCCTCGGGAAAATTTTGCTATGATCTGCCTAGCTGTGCGGTGGAAGAAACCCTTGCCAAATCTCTACTTTTGCTGTTCTCCCCTGGGAGCCAAACACCCACTAAGGCTGGTTTTTCCGCCGTCATTTCCCACACAAATTTTTTAGACCTTTCTATGACTGCTACCCTCTCCCGGGCCGCTTGGGCCAGCAATTTTAGCCAAAACGCAGTGGAATTTGACCGCACTGGCTTGGAGCTGATTTCAGGACAAATTCCTGCGGCGTTAAAGGGCAGTCTGTACCGCAATGGCCCCGGCCGCCTCAGTCGGGGGCAGGAAAAAGTTGGCCATTGGTTTGATGGCGATGGCGCTATCTTGGCAGTGCATTTTGGTGAAGGACGGGCTGAAGGGCAGTACCGCTATGTGCAAACCCAGGGTTACACAGAAGAAGAAGAGGCTGGGCGTTATCTCTACGGTAACTACGGCATGGTGGATCCCCAGGGGGTTTGGCATTACTGGAAAAGTTTGTTTAGCCAGAATGATGTACTGAAAAATGCCGCTAACACCTCTGTGATTGCCCTGCCCGATCGCCTGTTGGCCCTGTGGGAAGCGGGCCATCCCTATGCGTTAAACCTGGAAAATTTAGCCACTTTGGGCCGGGAGGATTTTGGTGGAGCGTTTCAACCGGGCCAGCCTTTTTCTGCCCATCCCCTAAGGGATCCGTTAACGGGGGAAATTTTTAGTATTGGGGTGGATTTTCAGTTCAATCTCAACCTTTATCGTTTGGACAGTCAGGGCAATTTGCTCAAACACCGTCGTTTGAAATTAAGCCGCACCCCCTTTTGCCATAGTTTTTGCTTGGCGGGCCGCTATATGATCCTCTTTTTACCCCCCATTACCCTCAATCAATTTTCTCTGCTGTTGGGCAATGTGGCCTATGCGGACGCTTTGGGTTGGGATGCAGAAGGCGGGACAAAAGTTCTAGTAATTGATCGCCAAACGTTGGAAATTGTCAGTGAAGGGGAAACGGAATCGTGGTTCCAATGGCACTATGGCAATGGCTGTGAGTTGGAAGATGGCAATGTGCGGCTAGATTTTGTCCGGTTTAGTGATTTTGCCCAAACCAACGAATATCTGCGGGAAGTACCCACCGGGGCGGTCAAAACTTCGACCAATGGGCAACTGTGGCAAGCCATTCTTAATCCCCAAACGGCCAAAATAGTGGAGTTAACCAAGGTGCTAGACCGCAGTGGTGAATTTCCAGTGGTTAACCCCCAACGGACGGGCCAGCCCTGGCGCTATACCTATATGGCTCTGCAACGACCGGCAGCAATTCTCGGTTCCCAATGGTTCGGGGAGATAGCCCGCATTGATTACCACACCGGGGATGTTATCACCGCCAAACTAGGAGAATATCAATATCCAGTGGAGCCCCTTTATATTCCCCACCCAGAAGACGGCGATCGGGGCTGGATTATCACTGTGGTCTATGACGGCGATCGCCATGGCAGTGAAGTGTGGTTGTGGGATGCGGATCGTTTGCAGGAAGAACCCATTTGTCGCTTGGCCTTACCAGAGATGATTCCCTTTAGTTTCCATGGCACCTGGCGATCGGGTTAGCCAAATTTTCAGCTATTTCCGATTTAGAACCGACCATCGTTAGTAATAATCAGGGTCAGCAGGTGGTACTAATATCACTGGATGAGTTTAATTCTTGGCAAGAAACCCTTTATTTGCTCTCCAACCCAGCTAATGTAAAACATTTAATGGCATCGATTAAGCAAGCTAAAACTGGGCAGATTGTCGAACCAAAATCGCCAGATCTATTTGAACTGTGAATGTTAAACAAATACTTGGTGGCAACCAATGGGGTAAAATTGACTGGCACGGGATGGTAAGTACTTTGAGTAATTACTTGGTATGTTCTGTCCTGGTTTAAATATTTTTTAAGAACTTTTTAAAGCAGTCATTATTCAGCAATTATTTATGTCCCATTCCACCGATCTTTCCGCCTTGGCCCGTTGGATGGCGGCCGACTTTAGCAACCAAGCCCAAGCCTTCGAAAATCCTCCCTTCTACGCCCATATCCGGGTGGCCATTCGTCCCCTCGACCAAGCCAAATTCGGCGATCGCCTGTTGTTTTTAGAACAAGCCTATGACTTTATGCTCCAGAGACCCTATCGCCTCAGGGTTTTGAAGTTAAAGGTGGTGGAAGATCATATTGAGATTGAAAACTTTAAAGTCAAAGACGAAGAAAAATTTTACGGCGCAGCCAGGGATTTGGCCAAACTGGCCCAGCTCAACCCCGACGATTTGGAGCCCATGAATGGCTGTGACATGATTGTGGAATGGACTGGCACTAGTTTTAAAGGTGAAGTGCAACCAGGGCGGCAATGTCGGGTGATGCGGGATGGCAAAGAAACCTATCTGGAAAATAGTTTTGAGGTGAGCGAAACAGGATTGGTTAGCCTCGACCGGGGTTACGACCCAGAAACTAATGAACGAGTTTGGGGCTCCGTGGCCGGCGCATTTCATTTTGTCCGTTGGCAAAGTTTCGCCGACGAGGTTAGTTTTTAGCCCTGGTGAACAGCAAATTTGATACTTTTAACTGTCAGCCCTGGGGAGTTTGATTCCCAACAACTCCCTTGTCTGTCTGGGGGATCAGATAAATTAGGCCAGAAATGAGGGTTAAAACCACCGCTAGCCAAAATATGACCATACCAATTTGGCCATAAATTTTCGGTAAGGGGGCCAACAGCAAGGCGATCGCCATTATTTGGGTAACGGTTTTTACTTTGCCCCAGACATTAGCCCCAGCAATTTCCGTCTGACTAGCTAACTGGGGATTAACCCGCCATCCAGCGATGACTAACTCCCTAGCCAAAATTAAGCCCACCGCCCAGGCCGGCACCATTTGCCAAGTTAAGAGAATTAGCAACGGCCCCAACACCAGTAATTTATCCACCAACGGGTCAAGGAATTTGCCCAACTCCGTCACCTGGTTTAAGCGACGGGCCAGGTAACCATCCAACCAATCGGTGCTAGCGGCCAACAAAAAAATACCTACTCCCCACCAACGGGTTTCTGCCTCTGGAGTCGGTAACCACAGAAATAGTAAGGGCAAGGCCAATAAACGGGAGACTGTTACCCAGTTAGGTACATTCATCGTCAAAATAGGCAAAAAATGTTTTTGAGGGTTTTGCTAATCGTTAATAATGATCACCAGATTTCCGGTGATGCACCGCCGTTACCCCCTCCTGGAGCAGAGAGCCCCGGTCGGTCACAGCATAAAGCACCCAATGATCGCCGCATTCCAACTTTTGCTGTACCCGACATTCCAGGTAAGCTAAGGATTCCTTCAAAATCGGTGCCCCATTTTCCGCTGTTTCCGTGGCTACCCCC
Source organism: Synechocystis sp. FACHB-383 (assembly GCF_014698605.1). NCBI lineage: Bacteria > Bacillati > Cyanobacteriota > Cyanophyceae > Synechococcales > Merismopediaceae > Synechocystis > Synechocystis sp. FACHB-383. Next base: position 18,479 of record NZ_JACJTJ010000010.1, read on the forward strand.
GCAAAACGATCGCCGCCAGGGGTAAAGGGTTTGAGGAAATGTTTCATTAGCCCCAGATGGTTACCCTCCTGCAAAATATTCAAGACAAAGCAACTATTTTTGTGTAACAAAGACTCGATCGCCCTTTCCTTAGCCACCGCCACGGTTAAACCGGGGGGAGAAAAGGTAGCTTGGGAAACCCAGGACGCTAACATGGCACTACCCAACTCCCCTTGGCGGGCAGTGACCACACAGAGGGAACCCACTAAACGACCCAGGGCTTGCTCAGTGCGGGCGGACTCCGACTCCGGCAGAGCAGATTTAGGTTGACGACGTTTTTCCGCTTTTTTCAGGGCCTGGGCAAAATCCGTACCCGCCTCTTCGCACATTTTCAGGGTTTGGTCGGTGGGCTTAAATTTCACCCGGATGGTGTCAAAACCAAAGCTAAAGCCCGCATCCCGGAATTTGCTTTCCAACATATCGATCGCCTCTCCACTCCAACCGAAGGAACCGAACACTGCACATAGTTGGGTTTTGGAAGCATTGGCTAGGGTGATGCCCAGGGCCGTTTGAATGGGGGTGGGGGCATGGCCACCTAGGGTGGGGGAACCAAAAATAAAGCCAGCCGAAGCTTCAATGGCCCCTTTGATTTCCTCGGCATTGCTAGTTTCCGCATTAATGGCCGTCACCGCTACCCCTGCTTTGGTTATACCTCTGGCGATCGCCTGGGCGAGGGTGCTGGTATTGCCGTAGGCGGACGCATAGATCAACGCCACGTTCAAAGCTTGGGCCTGTTGTTCACTGAGCCATTGTTGGTAGTTACGGGTCAACTCCCGCAAACCGTAGCGCACTAAGGGGCCATGGCTGGGGGCATAGGTCTGGGCGGGATAGGCTTCTAGCTTATTGAGGGCCGCACTCACCTGGGCCGCAGCGGGGGCCAACAAACAGTCAAAGTAATAGCGGCGGTCTTCTTGGTAAATGGTCCAGCCTTCATCAAATACTTGGTCACCACAAACATGGGCCCCAAATAGTTTATCGGTGAATAAGATTTCGGTGCGGGGATCGTAGGTGCACAGTTGCCCAGGGTAACGGGGGCTGGGGGTGGGGGTAAAGCTCAACTCATGACCCCGGCCTAAATCCAGGCGATCGTTGCCTTTCATCACTTGAATGGGATTATTAACGTCTCCATCCGCCAGTAATTTTTCTAAATTTTGGGCAGCGGGGTTAGAGCAAATAATCGTTGCCTGGGGAGCCAAGCTTAATAACAGCTTCAGGGTATGGCTCCGGTTGGCGTTAACGTGGCCCAAAATGACGTAATCCAGGATGTTCAGGTCTAGCCGTTGGATTAGTGTACCGACAAAATTATCAGTGAAGGACTCCCCCGGCGGGTCAAAGAGGGCGGTCTTATCAGCACTGATCAAGTAACTGTTGGCCGTGGTGCCCCTTTGCAGACCATATTCAATTTCAAACTTCAACCTGTCCCAAGTGCGGGAGCGAAACACAGTGGTGTCAACGGCGATCGGGCAGATTTGAACGTCTTTGGCAGGCATGGTGGGGAGAGGAAAAAACAACTTACCAACCATGGTAGTTAGTTGGGTTGTCTCCAGTTTTGCATGGATTTCTGACTTTTGTGTCGGCCCCGTTCACGCCCTGATCCGGGCCAATGGATGAAGTGCTCAATGATCAATGCTTACGGCGAATTTGCTGTATTAGCATGGAGGGAGCTGCTGTTGAAATTATTCGGGAATACCCAAAAGACAATGGTTTGAGACTAATTTCCAAAGATTCACGCTTCTATCGAATAGCCTTACTTTACCGTTATCCGCCCAGGCTAGTTTAGCTTTGAGTCAGCGATTGTAGCCGCGACGTCATTCTAAAGTCAATCATGAAAAGACAAGAATACATTGAGGCTTTCTCGGTCAATTCTGATTCAATGTTGATCTTACAATTGATTTTTCCAACCATCGCCAATTCGACACAAGCCCTCACCGGGACAGGAATGACAGCCTATCGTTGAAAATGTTGTTTCACCACATCCCAGCGGGAACAGTCCCAATAATCAATGTGAGAAATAATTAACCCAGCTTCGTTCAGGGTCAACTCACTGCGGCCGCTGATGGCAATTCTCGGCTTCCAGGGCAGGGGGGAAGTCCAACTCAAGGTCCAACGGGTAGTAATTTCTCGGTCTACCCGGGCAATGTCATGGAGTTGTAGGTCGATCGCCTGAAACCAACGAGCCAGGAATTGGATCATTTTTTCGTAACGGGCCAGGCCCCGAAACTGGGTCAAGGGGTCTTGGAAATAAACATCAGCATCGTAAATGCTCAGGGTCTGTTGCCAGGGAAAATTGGCATAGTCCCGTTGCAGGATGGTCAGAATGCTATTTTCGGAGGTCATTTTGGGGCTTTCCATTGTCGACGGTAACATTGACTGGTTTAATTTTGTTAAGTTTATTTGACATTTAGGAGGAAAAGGTTTTGTCCAAGCAATCGATCGCCAATTTAACGGAGGCAGACCTCGCAGGCAAACGGGTTTTTGTCCGGGTGGATTTTAACGTGCCCCTAGATAACGGCAGCATTACCGACGACACCAGGATTCGGGCGGCCTTACCCACCATCAAAGACCTGTTAAGCAAAGGCGCCAAAGTTATTTTGGGCAGTCATTTTGGCCGTCCCAAGGGCAAAGTGGTGGACAGCATGCGCCTGACCCCCGTTGGCGATCGCCTAGCAGAACTATTGGGACAACCGGTGGTTAAATGCGACGATTGCATTGGCGCTGAAGTTACGGCCAAGATTGCTAGCCTGCCCAATGGCGGTGTGGCCCTGTTAGAAAATCTCCGTTTCCATGCCGGAGAAGAAGGTAACGATGCCGAATTTGCCAAAGCCTTAGCGGCCAACGCTGACCTTTATGTTAACGATGCCTTTGGCACTGCCCACCGGGCCCACGCCTCCACCGAAGGGGTAACCCATTTCCTCAGCCCTAACGTTGCTGGCTACCTAATCGAAAAAGAATTACAGTTCCTGCAAGGAGCCATCGAAGCCCCCAAACGTCCCCTGGTGGCGATCGTCGGTGGTTCTAAGGTATCTAGCAAAATTGGCGTCATCGAAACGCTGCTGGATAAGTGCGACAAGCTGATTATCGGCGGCGGCATGATTTTCACCTTCTACAAAGCCCAGGGTTTAAGCACCGGCAAATCCCTGGTGGAAGAGGATAAATTGGAGCTAGCTAAGTCCCTCATGGCTAAAGCCAAAGAAAAAGGAGTAGAGTTCCTCCTACCCACTGACGTGGTGGTGGCCGACAATTTTGCCCCCGATGCCAACACCCAAACTGTTAGTGTCAACGCTATTCCCGATGGCTGGATGGGTCTAGATATTGGTCCTGATTCCGTCAAAACCTTCCAGGATGCCCTGGCGGGTTGTGGCACCGTCATCTGGAACGGCCCCATGGGGGTATTTGAATTTGACAAATTTGCCGCAGGCACCGAGGCGATCGCCAGGAGCTTGGCCGAATTAACCGCCAGCGGTACCGTTACCATTATTGGTGGTGGGGATTCGGTCGCTGCAGTAGAAAAAGTAGGAGTGGCCGAAAAAATGAGCCACATTTCCACCGGTGGTGGTGCTAGCCTGGAATTACTAGAAGGTAAGGTTCTGCCCGGCATTGCCGCTTTGGACGACCGATAAAGTCTGCCTAGATAATTCTGGAAAAAGATTTTTCTCACCAGTTTGAAGACTGGGCCACGGGAGAAAACTTTTCACCAGATAGATAGGTTCTTTTCACCTTTAGAACGCTGAAAAACTCCTCAGAAATTAACCGGGAAGATGGATGAAAATCTGTCCTCCCGTTTTTTTGTGCGCCATTATCATCACCCCAAAAAAAGTGCATCAATAACATTTTTGAGCAATGGACAATGCTATAGCTAGAAATAGTTTATTGTGCCAATTTTCTCCCGAAAACTAACCTATGCGACTAGAACAGTTACAGGCTTTTTTAAAAGTTGCAGAACTAGGCAGTTTTCAACAGGCGGCATTACAATCGGAAGTAACCCAATCTACCATTAGTAGGCAAATCCAGGGTTTGGAATCTGCCCTCAAATGCCAACTATTCCACCGGGGAGCCCAGGCAAAACTAACGGTGGCGGGGGAATTATTTCTACGGCGGGCGAGGAAAATTTGTCAAGAATGGGATGTGGCTAGCGAGGAAATTAGTAGCCTTTTTCAAGGTAAACAAACGGAATTATGTGTGGCAGCTATCCACTCAGTTTGTGTCTCTTCTTTGCCTAGTTTATTACCCAAATTTTGCTTAGGGCATCCCCATATTCAACTGCGGGTGACGGCCCTGGGGAGTGACCGAGCTTTGAAAGTTTTACAAGATGGTTTGGTGGATGTGGCCATTATCATGAGCCATCGCAGTTTAACTAATACTAAGGAGTTGGCCATTAAACCCCTCTATGAGGAGCAAATTTGTATTTTGATGGCGGGAGACCATCCCCTAACAGCAAAAAAATTCATCACTTGGAAAGATTTGGGCCCCTATCCCCAGGTTATTTTTAAAGACGGTTACCGAATGCGACGGCTGGTGGAAGATGAATTTAGTCGCCGGGAAATTCCTCTTAACGTTAGTTTGGAACTAAATATTCCCGAAGCCTTTTATGGGGTGGTACAGGGGAGCGAAATGATTGCCCTAATGCCCCAGTCTTTGGTCAAGCCGGTGATTGACAATCCCAGTTTTTCTGTGCGCTATTTATTTTGCCCAGAGTCTGGCGCTCGCCAAGATTTTCGACGACAGGTGTCGGTGGTGACCACGGTGGATCGCCTGCAAATGCCCCCCGTGGCCGAATTTTTCAATTTAGTAGTGGACCATTACCGCTGTGGAGCCTTAACGGTAAATTAATTTGGGACTGGGTTTAACCCCTAAGTTCGGCTACCAATGTCTGTTCCGCCATGGCCAAGGCTTCCGGTAACTTACTCGGATCCCTTCCCCCGGCCTGGGCCAGATTAGGACGACCGCCGCCACCACCACCACAAATTTTGGCAATGGTACTGATGAATTGCCCCGCTTTAAGTTGTTTGGTTTTAACCAATTGGGGACTAAATGCCGCCACAAGGCTGACTTTGCCTGGTTCGGGAATGGAGGCTAGTACTACGGCACTTTCCCCTAGCTTTTGTTGCAACCGTTCCGCCGCAGTTTTGAGGGATTCTCCGTCCACAGTGCCCAGATCCGCCACCAGGATTTTAAACTCGCCCACGGTTTGGGCTTGGGCTAATAACTGTTCGGATTTTTGCAAAGCCAACTCTTGCTTCAGGGCTTCCAACTGTTTTTGGCTAGCTTTTAATTCCTGTTGTAGTTGGTTAACCCGGTCTGGAATTTCCTCCGGTTTAGCTTTGAGGCGATCGCCAAGTTCTTTGACCACCGCTTCCCGCACATTGAGGTAATCCAACACTGACGGCCCCGCCACCGCTTCAATGCGCCTGACTCCGGCGGCAATGCCTGTTTCCGCCACTATTTTGAACAAACCAATTTCGGCCGTATTGGCCACATGGGTACCGCCACACAGTTCTAAAGAAACTCCCGGCACGTCAATGACCCGGACTTCAGCACCGTACTTCTCCCCAAACATGGCGATCGCCCCTTTGGCCTTGGCATCGGCGATCGGCATTACTGCTACCTCAGTTTGATGGGCTTCCGCAATCCATTGATTGATCAAATCCTCAATTTGCTGTAGTTCCTCCGTTGTCACCGCCCGGGGAGAATTAAAGTCGAACCGTAAACGATTGAAATCCACCAAGGAACCGGCTTGGGAAATCCCCTCATCCACTACTTTTTTCAGGGCCGATTGCAGTAAATGGGTGGCCGTGTGATTGGCTTGGGCTCGACGGCGGCAGGCCCGATCAATAGTGGCAGTGACCGTATCCCCCACCTGAACAACGCCCCGTTCCACCCGACCAAAATGGATAAAAACGCCCGATTCCCGTTTCACATCTTCAATGCGAATAAGCAAATTATCGCCGTTGAGAAAACCTTTGTCGCCAATTTGCCCGCCTGATTCTCCATAGAAAGGGGTTTGATCCAGTACGATTTGCACAGTTTGACCTGCTTTCCCTTCTTCTACCAATGCCCCCGCCACCAATACCGCTTTGACCACCGCTGAACTTTGTACATCGGCATAGCCCAAAAATTCCGTGGGATGGATACGGTTAGCCAATTGATCTAAACTTTCCTGCACGGTTAAATCTATAGTTTCGTGGGCCGCTTTGGAACGTTCCTGTTGTTCCTGCATAGCTTTTTTAAACCCTTCCACATCCACCGTAATACCCTGTTCTTCGGCAATTTCCTGGGTTAATTCCAAGGGAAAACCAAAGGTGTCGTATAGGGTAAACGCATCCACTCCAGCGATTTTCTTGACTCCGTCGGCCATTAAATCCGCTAACAACTTTTCCCCCCGTTCTAGGGTTTTCAAAAAAGCCGCTTCTTCCCGCTGCAACTCTTGGTTAATCAAGGTTTGGCGTTCCAACACATTGGGATAAACTGGCTGGGCTAGGTCAATGGCAGTGGTGGCTACTTTGGTGGTAAATTCCCCTTCTATCCCCAGTAAACGGCCATGGCGCACCACCCGGCGGATCAATCTTCGGAGCACATAGCCCCTTCCTAAATTGGACGCACTAATACCGTCGGCAATCATGTGGACAACGGCACGGACGTGATCTCCAATTACCTTCAAAGAAACTTTCGTTTTTTCATCTGCTTGACCATAATCAATCCCCGCTATCCCTGCCGCTGTTTGAATAATGGGAAAAATCAGATCCGTTTCGTAATTATTGGGCACTTGTTGCAGAATTTGAGCCATTCTTTCTAAGCCCATGCCCGTGTCAATATTTTTTTTCTCCAGGGGAGTCAAATTCTCCCCCATATCCCGGTTGTACTGCATGAATACCAAGTTGTAAAACTCAATAAACCGGCTATCGTCTTCCAAATCTAATTTCTCATCCCCTAATTCTGGGTGGAAATCGTAGTAAATTTCCGAACAAGGCCCGCAAGGCCCCGTGGGGCCAGAAACCCAAAAGTTGTCGTCTGCCCCCATGCGTTGGATGCGGTGGGCCGGGATACCAATTTCGTCACGCCAAATGGCAAAGGCTTCGTCGTCTTCTTCAAAGACGCTCACCACCAACCTTTCCGGGGGCAGTTGAAATACTTTGGTGGATAATTCCCAGGCCCAGGCGATCGCCTGAGATTTGAAGTAATCCCCAAAGCTAAAGTTGCCCAACATTTCAAAAAAGGTATGGTGGCGGGCGGTGCGGCCAACGTTTTCAATGTCGTTGGTGCGAATACATTTTTGGGAAGTGGTGGCCCGGGGGAATTCCGCTGGCTTTTGTCCTAAAAAAATTGGCTTGAACGGCAACATCCCCGCAATGGTCAACAATACGGTGGGGTCCTCCGGCACCAGAGAGGCGCTGGGCAAAATTTGATGCTGGCGATCGGCAAAGAAGCGCAAAAATTGCTCACGAATGGCGGGGCCGCTGAGGACGGGCGGGGTGGTGGTCATGGTCTAGTTGAAGATTTTGCAGATGAAACTTTGGGGCACTGTGGCTATTTTCCCATTTTAGGGGTTGGTGCCTGACCCTTTCTTACCGGAGGTTCACCCCCAGTTAAAACTATGTGGAGTGGTTAGGATCTGTCCATTAACTCCATAGGCAAAAATGGCAAGGCTATGGTGCCTAGGGCTGTTGGCAATGGACATTGATGTTGGTGATTACCTTTTGTTCCCGTTGACCAATGGTAGTCACCTGTTTTTGGGCAAGTTGGGCAGTCAAAATATCCTTACTTTCCAATGCTTGGACCATGTTGCGGGTGGCTGACCCATTGCCTTGGTAAATCTCCACTAACTCCCCTTGGTAATTGGCCAGAACGGGATCTTCTAGGTTAAGTCGTTCGACCTTAGTGGCGGTGGCATCGAACGCATCGGCAATTTTGAGTACTTCTGCCGCTGAAGTGGTATCTCGGTATTTAGCCCCTTCCTCCGCCATCTGTTTGGTAATTAAAATTAGTTGGCGGCATTGATTTGCTTTGCTAGTTCCACAACTGATCAAGCCCTGGTTTAACCCTAGGATTAAAATCAAGCTCCCACCAAAGCGGACGGTTCGACGGGCGAGAAAAGCAGCAAATTTTTGCGACAAGGGCGATGGCATAGGTGGAAAACAGAAGACAAAGGGGCAACGGGCAACCATCATACCAAACCCATTCCGGGTAATTGGGTCTTCAAACCCCAGGCCAAAGGGAGAAAATGTGGGGAAATAGCCCGATCGCCAGGGCAGTGAGCAGTAAACAACCAATACCAGCTAGCCCTGCTAGGGGTTGATTGGCTTTGCCTACCCAAAGGTTACCAACGGGGGAAGGATAGGTGATTAAACCAGTGGCATCGCAGGCCGCCAGGGCAAAGACCCAGCCTCCGTGCAATCCCCAGGCCAGGGCCAGATTACCACCATCCACTAAACGGGCCCACACTAGCACCATGCCCAATAACCATAGTCCGGGCAATTGATAGGCTGTCAAACGTCGTTCCCAGAGCAGATGAAGCACGGCAAAAATGGCGCTGACTACCATGGCCGCTACCCAGACTGGTAAATCCTGTTGCAATTTATTTTGGAAAATGCCCCGAAAAATTAACTCTTCCACCAAGGCGATCGCCAGGGCCAAGAGCATAAACAGGGGAGAGAGTTTGACCAAATTCCACAGTTTTTCCCCGTGCCATTGCAGTAGTCCCATGGCTCCCTGCACCGCCAAGGTTAAACCCAAACCCAACACTGCCACCCCCACGGCGATCGCCAAAGAAAGTAACTGATCTGGGGTGAAGGATAATCCATAATCCTGGAGGGATTGACCATCTAATTGGCTCACCGCCCAGATGGGTAGGGGAGAAACCAGGTAAAGGGATAACACCAAAGGTAGCTTTTGCTCCGGGGTGACAGCCTGCCAGGGTTGCCAAGCTAATTTACGCCCTACCACCAGGGCAATGGGATACCACAGCACTAGCCAGCCCGCCAGAAAAACAGTAATTTTCAACGATCCCGGCCATGGTTGCCAAAACTTCATTAAATTTTCCATCGGCCCATCCCCCTGGCGATCGCCAATTTTTTTTTGAAAAAAAGCAAAACTTGCAAGGGCCAGCTTGACAGTACGCCCGCTGTCATCCCTAATCGATAAAAAAAGGGAGAAACCTTTTTGTTTCAGGTCTCCCCCCCAGGGAAAAAGCACCTAGTACCCCCTGCTTAGGGAACCAGAGCCGAGAAATTTATACTTCCTCTTCGTCGTCGCTATCGGTAATTTGCTTCAGGTGAATATGCTTGTAACCAAGCTTGATCTCAAACTCATCACCGGACTTCAGACCCATTTCTTGGGTGTAGGTAGAGCCAATAACAATTTGCCCATTTTTATGTACACTAACGCGGAATGTCGGTTCACGACCCCGACCATCTTTGGTACCAGAGGGATCGAGGGGAACCCCTTTGGCCGCTAGAACTGCGTCATAGAAGTCGGTCAAATTAACCCGCACTTGTCCTTCCTTGGAAGTGGAGTAGTAACCACAAGCTTTCGCCGTTTCTCGACGGGGCAGATGGGATAGTTCTTTGACTTTATTGAGTAATGCTTTGCCGGTTAGTGCGGTGGAGGCGTTTGGCATGGGATTATTTTTTCCGTTGAATGATACTTGATTGCGGGGACTTGTTTTTTTCAAAAGTCTACATGAGATAAAATATAACATTAAACCTTAGCTGAAAAACTTTTTTTTCCAACTTTTTGATTGTTTAGCCGGGGAATTTTTCCCTCTGAAAAAATCAAGCCTTGACCTCTGGCGAGTTTTGTCCTAAAGATTTTTTGCCACCATGGAGCAATGATGAGTTAGGTTTGGGCAATACAAGCTAGCTACGGGTTCAACTTTCCGAAAAACAATGTTTTTTTGCCCGGATTAGCGGCAAAATTAACCAGGAATTAACCAGGGCAGTGGGGCAAAATATATTTATCCCAGGGAAAACCATTGCTTTGGCCCAATTCGCTATCCTATGCATGTCATGCATTCATTAACATTTCCCCCGGTCCCTGAGATTCTATGGTTCTTGCTCAGTTCGCCTCTAGCCCCGCTCCCCCCCAGTCCTTTGCCACTGCCCCCAATCGTCAGCAACTGCGACAAATGAATTGCTACCTAGACCAGCTTTTGTTGGCCTTGGTAGCCTTGACGGATGTGGATCAGGACACTTGGACGACAACCCTAGAAAAAATTTCGTTACCTACGACAACAGGTCAATCTTTGACTAAGAAATACCCCGTTCCTGCTGTTGCCCCCGGCCAACTAGATGTGGAAGGAATTCGACTTTTGGCCATGGCGATCGCCTACTTAGGAGCCCATTACCAGGAATTGTTGCGGCGATCGGTCAGTTTAGTTGAGCAGACCAAGGAACAGGGCAAAAATCCGTTACAAACCGTACTTTTAAGTGAGTACGCTCGAAAATTCACCTCCGCTTGGCAAGCCTATGTGGAAAAACAGGGGGGAGAGGGTCATATTCCTCTACCAGCGCCCACCCCCGATCGCCTCCTCGCCTTGCTGACGGAATTATTTTTCTTTAGCAGTCAAGACGGCCCCCGCCGACTCTGGGGAGTATTGGCCACAATGGTTTCCTCTGCTTAACCTATCCCTACCAGTTCTGGCCTCTGTACTTTGCCGACCTGGGCCCCAAATTAGCCCCTTCCCAGTCCTGCTCCCAAAGCCCTAACTGGGAAAATATCTATGGACTGCTCCCTGCTGTAAAAAATTGCCCAAAAGACCTGGTGGAAAAGGCGATCGATCCAGTAAATGACTACAATTATGGTCAACCAGGCCCATGGACTAGGTAAACCTATTTGACTGAGGAAATAATCTCTATGGCTCAAGATTCTCCACCTCCCATCTCCCAAGAGGCCCTGACCATCGCCCATCTCCAAGGAGTACAGGACCGACGTCGGGAAGAGCGGATGTTGGCCTTTTGCCAAGTGTTCGATATGGAAGGGGAATTGGTAGGGGTATCCTTTGATTTAACTCGCAGCGGCATTTGTGTGAGTGTTCCCAACGATTGGCCCAAGGATAGGGATTTTGTTGTTAAGCTCCGGCGCATGGACAACGAAGCCTTACCCACCATTACCGTTACGGTTACTCCCACGTGGCGTCAATGCCGCAATGAAAGTTTTGATGAAATCGGCGGCAAAATTATCGAAGTAGACTGCCCTGAAGCTTTCTCTACCTTTTTGCAATATTGTCAACAGGCTGGCCCCAGTGGTTTGCTGGAACGTCAGACTTCTTGAACATAACCATTTTTGCTTTTTCACTGGTCCCTACCTCCGGATCGGACGGAGGAGTTGCCTTGCCCTATGTAGAGGTTAGTCCTGCTTTAACTGAACTGCATTAACATTGGGGCCTGTACCGGGGTACAAGAACAAAATTTTTGGGGGCTGGCCCCAATACCCATAATTGTCAGAGTCTGATAGGATTTAGCAAAGTATTAAAATTTGTAAAGAAAATTAAGATGCGAGTTTTGGTGGTAGGCGGCACAGGAACCCTCGGCAGGCAAATTGTTCGGCAGGCGATCGACCAAGGTCACACCGTTGTTTGTCTGGTCCGTAGTCTGAGAAAAGCAACTTTTCTTAAAGAGTGGGGAGCCACCATTGTGGGGGGAAATATTTGTAAGCCAGAAACCTTGCCCCCTGCCCTAGAAAACATCGACGCTGTGATCGACGCCTCCACCGCCAGGGCCACCGATGCTCTCACCATTCGCCAAGTGGACTGGGAAGGTAAGCTCAACCTTATCCGGGCTGTGCAGAAGGCGGGCATCAAAAAGTTTATCTTTTTCTCCATTTTGCGGGCAGTAGAATATCCCAAAGTTCCCCTAATGGACATCAAACACTGTACCGAGAAATTTTTAGCCCAAACAGACCTGGACTACACCGTCCTACAACTGGCAGGTTTTATGCAGGGTCTGATTGGTCAGTATGCCATCCCCATTTTGGATAATCAGTCAGTGTGGCAAACCGGCGAAAACACCCCGATCGCCTACATGAATACCCAGGATGTGGCCAAGTTTGCGGTGCGGGCGGTGGAATTGGACAGCGTAGCCCGCCAAACCTATCCTGTGGTGGGCAGTCGGGCCTGGGGGGCAACGGAAATCATTCAATTGTGCGAAAGAATGTCCGGCAATACGGCTCGCATTTCCCAGGTGCCCATGGCGGTTTTAAGATTTATGCGGAGCTTGACTCGCTTTTTCCAGTGGACCTATAACGCCTCCGATCGCCTAGCGTTTGCGGAAGTGTTGGCCAGTGGTAAGGCCCTAACGGCGGAGATGGCCCCGGTGTATGAGCAATTTGGCCTTGATCCCAAGGAAACTACAACCCTAGAATCTTACCTACAGGAATACTTTGGGCGCATCATCAAAAAGCTCAAAGAATTGGATTACGAGGTTAACCCAACCCAAACCGATGGCAAAAAGAAGAAAAATAATTTCTTTTTCTAGTTTGACTAGTTTGATTGACAATTTGATACTTTTAGATAATCTCGTTTTCTGTTCGGTTTGCCCGCTCCCTGTTCCCTGACTCGCTAGGATCTCGCCCCTGTGCCAAAAGTCGGCATCATTTTCAACGACAATAAGCCCACCGCCTGTAGCGTTGCCCAAGAATTACAAGAGCAACTACAAAGCAGTGGGTTCACTGTGGTGGTGGAAACTGGGTCCGGCGGCCTGTTGGGCTATTCCCAGCCCGATCGCCCCATCTGCCACACCCGCATCGAACATTTGACTCCTCCCCATTTTGATGAGTCCATGCCCTTTGCCATCGTGCTAGGGGGGGACGGCACCGTACTATCGGCCTTTCGTCAGTTGGCCCCCCTGGGCATTCCCCTGCTGACCATCAATACGGGGCACATGGGCTTTTTGACGGAAATTTACCTCAACCAACTCCCCACGGCGATCGAGCAGTTAATCAACGGCGATTACCAAATTGAAAGCCGCTCCATGATGACGGTGCAGTTAATGCGGGGGGAGACGCTGTTGTGGGAAGCCCTTTCCCTCAATGAGATGGTACTGCACCGGGAACCCCTGACCAGCATGTGCCATTTTGAAATTCAGGTGGGCTACCACGCTTCCGTGGACATTGCCGCCGATGGCATCATTGTTTCTACTCCCACTGGTTCCACGGCCTATTCCCTCAGTGCTGGGGGCCCCGTAGTTACTCCCGATGTGCCGGTTTTCCAGTTAGCTCCCATCTGTCCCCACTCCCTGGCTTCCCGGGCTTTAGTGTTTTCTGACCTGGAGCCGGTGACCATTTTTCCCGCTACTCCCAACCGCATGGTACTAGTGGTGGATGGCAATGGCGGTTGCTATGTGTTGCCAGAGGACCGGGTGTATTTATCTAAATCTCCCTACGCCGCCAAATTCATTCGCTTGCAAACCCCGGAATTTTTCCGTATTCTGCGGGAGAAATTAGGCTGGGGTCTGCCCCACATTGCTAAGCCAACTTCGGTGGAGTTGCCCTAGGGTCTGTTTTTGTCCTGATTTGCCTGACTCAATCCACTCCGGTTAGTGACTCAATTAATTTGAGGGTTCTGTTTATGCCCCTTCCCCCGTACTCCCGCCGCCATTTTCTCCAGACCGCTACCGCTCTGGGGGTTGCCACTGGTTTGGGGGGATGTTGGCCGGGGCAAGGCAATGGCCAAGAAGTACAGTTCCTGAACCGCTCCCTGCCCCCCCAGTTAATTAGTCAATTTCAGCGGCAGTTGTCCCAGGGGAAAGACCTCAACTTCAAGGCGATCGCCAATCTCCAAAGTTTGTTTGAGAATTTGCAAACCTGGCACAATCCCCAAGGGAAAAATTCATCCCCAGGATTGTGGGGCAATGGACCGGGCACCAAGCAACTCCAAAGCCCCGCCCAACTGGTCACAGGGGGGGACGTCTGGCTGGAAAAAGCTATCCAAACCGGTTTGATTCAACCCTTTGCTTCTTCCCAACTAAGTCAATGGTCAACTCTGCCGCCCCGTTGGCAATTACTGGGACAACGCAATGACCAGGGCATACCAGATCAAGCTGGAAAAATTTGGGCCATTCCTTACCGCTGGGGCCCTACCATGATCATTTACCGCCAACAACCCTTTACTGACTTGGGTTGGCAACCGACGGATTGGTCTGACCTCTGGCGGCCGGAGTTAGAACAACGCATTGCCCTCGTGGATGACCCCAGGGAGGCGATCGGTTTGACCCTAAAAAAATTAGGTTATTCCTACAATGTCACCAATCCCGCTGCAATTTCAACTTTAGCTCCCGCTTTGCAGGAATTGGCGGCCCAGGTAAAGTTTTACAGTAATCAATATTATCTCCAAGCTTTGCTGAACAAAGATGTCTGGCTAGCGGTGGGCTGGTCGAGCCAGATCATTCCCTTGCTTAGGAATCAGTCGGAGTTAAGGGCGATTATCCCCACCTCTGGAACTTCCCTCTGGGCCGACCTCTGGACCATGCCCGCTGGCAGCGAAGCCGCTGATATCACCTATGATTGGTTAAATTTTTCTGCCCAGCAATCTAGTCTGACGCAAATGGCTACTTTTAGTCAGGGTTTGGCGGTGCCCTATCAAAACTTGGACATTGCTTCCCTGACCACCAATCCTTTGCTGGCCTTCTCGCCGGAGTTGTTGGAGCGTTGTGAATTCCTTGCTCCCCTGGACAGTGCCAGTGCCGACCAATACAAGGCCCTATGGCAAACCATGCGGAGTGCTCAGACAATTACGGGTTAACGGCTTCAAACCAAAGCTGGTGACGGGATTTGAACCTGCGACCGACTGATTACAAATCAGTTGCTCTACCACTGAGCTACACCAGCATCTTTGATACAGAATAGCAGAAGATCAACCCAGAGGCTCTGGCTAATTTTTACCCCTAAAAAACTTTTTTAGCGACCAATAAAACCCAGGAAAACCATGCCCACTTTAATCGTTGCCACGGGAAACCCAGGCAAATTAGCGGAGATGCAAGCCTATCTCGATCGCCTTGATTGCCAGTTAGCCCTCAAACCCCCGGAAATTGAGGTGGAGGAGTCCGGCAGTACATTCTATGAAAATGCTTGCTTAAAGGCTTCCCAGGTGGCGAAAGCGTTGAATCAATGGGCGATCGCCGACGATTCTGGCTTAGCGGTGGATGCATTGGACGGGGCACCGGGTTTATATTCCGCCCGTTACGGTAATACCGATGGGGAAAGAATTACTAAACTACTCCAGGCCATGGAGGGAGTCACCCAACGACAGGCCCAATTCATTTGTGTGGTGGCGATCGCCGCTCCTGATGGCAGTATTCAACTAAGCAGTGAAGGAATTTGTCCGGGGGAAATCACCCACAGTCCGAGGGGCAACCACGGTTTTGGCTATGACCCAATTTTTTGGCTACCAAGGCACAAAAAAACCTTTGCAGAAATGACAAAGGCAGAAAAGAGACAGGTGAGCCATCGGGGACAAGCCTTTGACAAACTCATCCGCCGGTGGTCTGGATTAGAATTCGACAGCTTTTGATGGCTGGTGATGGCCGCAATGGGCGGGGAGTTGGGGCTAGGAGAGCAAAACAGCCTCAGAGGGCCCAACCTTACCAGGAAACTGAAAGCAGATCTCAATCTCAAAAAGACTTAAATAGCTTCGGTGTCCTTTTCCCCTGTCCGAATCCGCACTACCGAATCCACCGGGCTGATGAAGATCTTACCGTCACCGATCTCGCCAGTGCGGGCCGCCGATACCAACTTGTCAACAACCATGTCAACCTGTTCTTCATCGACGACAATCTCAATTTTGAGTTTTTGGAGAAACTCAACGGTGTACTCAGAGCCACGGTAACGCTCTGTTTGACCTTTTTGACGGCCAAAGCCCCTAACTTCGGAGACCGTCATACCAACGATCCCTGCATTTACTAGCGCAATTTTTACTTCGTCTAGTTTAAAGGGGCGAATAATCGCTTCTACTTTTTTCAAACTTGGTACTCCTCGTGCAATGATCTGGTCTTTGTTTCATTTATAAGGCTAGCCAGACACTTTTAACATGTTCTTCAAAAGTTTTTTTGTAAAAATCAGTACCGTTTTTTCGTGACTCTTGGTGGATCCAGTGACGAGATTAGCAAAAAAAAATACAGAGTTTCTATTCGTCCCTGGGAAGAATCCGTTACCCTAGAGGAGTAGACGGAGTTTTGTCCGTTGATTTAGCAGGGTCCTACCGATCCCGCCAGTGGTGTTTCCAGATCAAAATAGCAAAGTTTCTCTATCCATGCTTAAGATGCTCAAGAATTTACCCCTACCCAAGAATATTACCTGGCGATCGGTCTGGGTGCGGGGCACTTCAGTGGTGATTATTTTTGTCCTGGCCTTTACCCTCGTCTTCACCCCCACCTTTTCAGCGGAAGCTCGGCGCAGTGGTGGTCGCATTGGGGGCGGTTCTTTCCGGGCTCCCAGCCGTAGTGCCCCTAGTCGTAGTTACAGCAGTCCCGGCGGTGGTTCCTACCGTTCTGGTGGTGCCTATGGGGGAGGGGGCTTTGGGTTTCCCTTCATAATTCCTTTCTTTGGCTTTGGAGGAGGATTCGGCGGCATCTTCGGCATCTTAGTCATGATTGCGATCGCCAATGTGGTGATCAATGCTATTCGCAATGGTGGCGGCGGCAGTGGTGAAGGGGGCGGCGCCTTAGCGGGGAATGATCCCCAAGTAGGTATTGGCCAAATTCAGGTGGGCTTGCTTGCTAGTGCAAAAGAGCTGAAAAAAGAACTAGATGAATTGGCCCTTTCCGCCGACACTGGTACTGCCAATGGCCGCTCCCTCGTGCTGCAGGAAGCTACCCTGGCCCTGCTACGCCATCCTGAATATTGGGTCTATGGTTCCAGCCAGAGTGATAAAGTCCGTTTGAGTGCCGCCGAAGCTGCTTTTAATCAATTGGCCCTGACTGAACGGAGCAAATTCACCGACGAAACTCTGAGTAATTTTAATAATCAGTTACGCCAAGGGGGGAGGGCACCGGCCATTGGTGGAGATAGCCCCGATGCCGTTCCCGATGGTGCTGGGGAATATATTTTGGTCACCATTATTGCCGCAGCCCTGGGTAATCTGACCCTGCCGGAAGTTAATGATTCCAGTCAGCTCAAACAATCTCTGCAAACCCTGGGGGGCATCAGTAGCGATCGCCTCTTGGCCATCGAAGTGCTATGGACGCCCCAAGAGGAAGGAGATACCCTCACCAGCAACGATATTATCAGCGAGTATCCGGAACTGAGACTGGTGTGATGGTGGGAGCGGCCTATTGCCCATAGTCAAAAAATAAGCATTGGAGGAAGCCTGGGGAACTTTGCCTGGGCTTTCTTTTTGGGCAAAATTCAGCCAAAACACAACGCGGGGAAAACTGCCTTCTTCTTGGGGGGAATGGGCCGGGCACTTTAGTTTTCAGGGGCAGGAGAGCTGGGACAATTTCCAACAGGCTCCCGACAAAAAAGGTCATAATCAAGGCAGTTAACCAGCCATCCGTGGTTTGGTGTTCGTAATTTTCCCAGCAGTTTGCAACCATGATTCCCTTTGCTTCCCAAACCTCTTCCCTTGTGAGTCACCCCGAACTTTCCGCCCTAGAATTGGCCCAGGCGCTGGCAGAAAGATTGGCGATCGCCCCCCAGGATTGGCATCGTTTGAAGGGTAACCGCCAAGCCCAGGCTGGCCAGGAATTAGCAGCGGCATTGGTGTATCTGCTCAAAAATAACCCCAAGGAAGCGTTGACCCATGTGCAACAGGCAGAAGGTTGGTTGGACCGCAGTTTGAGTGCGCCCCCCTGTCCTACCCATGGCAGTAAAGCGAAAAAAGCCTAGGTTTTTTCAAAAAGTTGGCAGAGCATCTAGCTGAGTCCGTAACTGGGTTACTTTGGCTAAATCCTTATCCGCTGGGGCCTTTTCTACCCCACTGGACAGGTCAATACCGTCAGGTTGCAGTAATCCTAAAGCGTCTTGAACATTGATAGGAGTCAATCCCCCCGCTAACCACCAGGGTAGGGGCGGTCTGAATTGCTGTAGCTTTTGCCAAGGAAGGGTTTGCCCAGTTCCCCCCAGTTGTTCTGGATGGTAGGCATCGAGTAAGAGAATGTCCACTGCATCATAATAGGCTTCCGCCCGTGCCAAATCTTCCGATCGCCTTAACCGGAGGGCTTTGATCAATCGATGTTGGGGAAATGCTTGTTTAACTTGGCGGCAAAACTCGGGGGTTTCATCGCCGTGGAGTTGGATGCCGTTGAGGTTGGTTTGGCCTAGAAATTCCCCTAGTTTAGGTAGGGAGGCATTGGCAAACACCCCGATCGCCGATAGCTCGTCATGGGCAGTTAAGCTTTGCAGAACCAGGGCAATTTCCTTGGGGCTGACGTAACGGGGGGAAGCTTCCACACAAATAAATCCTAGGGTGGTGAATCCCAAAGCGGCGATCGCCTGGGCTTGGGCGGGATGGCGTAAACCGCAAATTTTTACCTCCATGGCCATAGGGCAAAGTTCCTGGGGATTTTGAATTGAACAACAAATAAATGGCTGGGGTTTCAGGCAGAAGTAGATGAAACAGTGCCCAATTATGCCAAATTAATCGTTCACTACGGGTTTACGAACCAAACCCCACATGGCCCGCAGTTGTATCTTCAACTGTTCCCGCTGGTTAATTAAATAAATACTCACCAACGTAAAGGCGACTCCCAACCATTGCAGAGCACTAAGTTGTTCCCCCAAAATCAAGTTACCAAAGCTGAGGGCAAAAATGGGCGTTAAAAAAGTCAGGGAACTCAAGCTGGTCAAATTACCCCGGGAAGCAAGGTAGAAAAAGATCCCGTAGGCAATGGCACTGCCAAATACTGTCGCATAGGCCAGATTGCCCCAACCCCACAGGTCAATATTGCGCCAAGGTTGGGGATCTTCCACCAAGGCGATCGCCAATAGGGGTAAACCGCCGATGATCATATGCCAACCCGTGGCCACCACCGGATCCACCCGACGGCTGACAAAGGGTATCAGCACTGTGCCCACCGCCATGGACAGGGAGGCCAGCAACATCCATAACTCGCCACTTTCCACCAACGCAGGCCCACTCCAATCGATGGTCAAACTTTGCAGATGCCAAAGCTGATAGAACCATTCATCCGGCAGGCCAATCAAGCTGATACCCCCTACCCCCAGTAGCAGCCCCAGCCAGCCCAAACCGCCGATTACTTCCTTAAATAACCAACTGGATAGTAACGCCACGGCGATCGGTTGGGAATCAATAATCACGGAACCTAAGCCCGCCCCTGTGCGCTCCAACCCCTGGGCTAAAAATCCTTGGAAAAGGGTGCCATCCACCAGGGCAAATAAAATAATCCAGCCCCAGCCCTGCCAATCCTGGGGTTGGGAACGTTTTTGTACCATGGCCCAGAGCAAGACCAAGATCCCCGCTGGTATCAGGCGCACCGTTGCCACAAAAAAGGGCGTAGTATCTGCCAAAACCCCCTTCATCGCCACCATGGCCGTTCCCCACAGGAAAAAAGGCGCAATCAGGGTTAACCCGGAACGGATATTAGAATTGGTTTTCGATTCAATCTGCATTGGTGGGGTGGTAATGGAGCAGGCATGGCCATCCCCCCATTGTATGTATAGTTTTGTTACAAAGCCATGGCGAGGGCAATGGTATTCACCGACATTTTCCCGATAACGGCTGCAAGGGATGGAGTAAGAGATTCTTCCATCAATCACCAAAGCAAAAATCCCCCGATCGCCATGGGCAAAGTAGATCGGTAGGAGTTAATGAGTCTAAACATTGACCATGGACTATGCCAGGGTTGATTGTGCCCCCAAACTTCCAGAGGAAAACAAACAGTCCAGTATGCTTGGGAGCAATGGCATAGCCCAGAATTATGAATTTTTAATTATTACTGCACAATGTCCAGGGCCACATTACCCACGCCACTGCTATGGATACCGATCGCCCTGGCCGCCCCAGCGGAAAGATCAATTACCCGTCCCCCGGTGAAGGGCCCCCGGTCATTGATGCGCACCACCACAGACTGGCCGTTGCGGAGATTAGTCACCTTCACCCTAGTGCCAAAGGGCAAAGTCCGATGGGCCGCCGTAAGGGCATTTTGGTTAAAACGTTCACCATTAGCGGTGCGTCGCCCATGGAATCCAGGGCCGTACCAGGAAGCAATGCCTCCCTTAATTCTTTTAATCGTTGTGGCAGCATCAAAGGCATTCACCCGAGCCACCTGCAGAGCCGCCGGTAAAGCGACAATAGGTTCCGCTCCCCCCAACAAACGACGGAGACGGTTAGCAGTTTGTAGGGCAGTTTCCGGGGCGGAGAGGGGTTTTTCCGGTAAAACAGTATTTTTGTTGATGGTCAGGAGAATTTCGTCGGCGGATTTAACCACCAGTTGCTTGGTCGTGGCATCTAGATCCACTTTGATTGTGCTTGGGTCAAAGGACTTAGCCCCGCTCAGTTCATCGAGGCGACGGGCAACGGTTTGGGCCCGTTCCATGGTGTCAGTGGCTTGGTCATTGCCCAGGGCGGTCAACTCGGCGGCAGTGCCCAAAAAGGTGACCACGGGAATTTGGTTCACCCGCAGAGTAACAGCTAAACGATTTTCCGGGCCTTGGTGGGGAACTAAAGAAATCAGTTCGGTGTCTTGGAAAGTGGATACCGGATTGGAAGAAGCGGCGGTAACGGAGGATTCTAAGGGAGCTAGAGAAGAATTATTCTCTGAAACGGCTGTCGGAGCATCCGCTTCGATGATGGTGTTTAAGGCCAACAATCCAGAAGGGCAGTTACCCCAAACCAGGGTTGTCAAACTCGCTGTGCCAATAACACCGGCGATCGAGCGACAAACATTAATTCCTTTCATAGACTTAGAGGTAAAGGTCAAGGACTGCAAACCCCGATTGAATCAGAGGGTAGTGGTGAAAACTTCAGCAAATAAGTTACTGAGTCTTCGGCGGTCCCACTCATCCGCACATAGTACGAAAAGGCGGACAAGATTTTCGTTACAAGCTCCCACAAGCTACCACGTAAATTGGGGAGTAGACCCCAGAAAATCTTATTGGAGAGATAAATAAAGTTTATTAAGGTCTGTAAAAGCTTGCATTACAAGGTGTAAAGAATTTGTTCCGTTTCCAAAAAGCAGTGGGACAATTTGGATAGTGGTGGGTGATCGACAGCAGATCAAATCTTTTGTGAACATATCAACTCAATGTTTTGGGAGGAAACCGACCATGTTCTGGAAGCTCAGACAAGTATCTCGTTTCTGGTTTTGTTATTTGAATCAACCCATTTTCAGTCGCGAGTCAAAGGCAACATGGCGGTTGACCCATTTTTGGTCGATGTATCAGATCTCTTTGCTGGAATCCTGTTGGCAAAAAAGTCCCGTCAAGGAAACTTCCCTCTAGTGACGGCATAGTTAGCCAGTCTTGGTAAGGAGTCGAGGGAGTTGGCAGTCAACCCACCATGGGTAGTGGAGTGGATTCTGGGGGCAGACGAAAAAAACAACATAGCATCGGCACCAGAAACAAATCCCCTGTTGGCTGGGTTTGGTGATTGACCAAGGGATTGCATTG
Organism: Synechocystis sp. FACHB-383; assembly: GCF_014698605.1. Lineage (NCBI taxonomy): Bacteria > Bacillati > Cyanobacteriota > Cyanophyceae > Synechococcales > Merismopediaceae > Synechocystis > Synechocystis sp. FACHB-383. The sequence goes on from NZ_JACJTJ010000010.1 coordinate 40,070, forward strand.
TGGGTCACTGTAATTATTGACTTTCCCCCCAAGGCCCTAACCCGTGTCCTTACCAAGGAGGGCAGGCAGTTGTGCTATGATCCTTGGCCAATGGCCCCAGTGGTTGCCTTGGTAGCGATCTTGTCAGGAAAATTCGTCTATGACCCCATCAGATTATCAAGACCAGGAAGTTAAAACCCCCAAAGTAGAGGTGGTGGATTCCTACGATACGGGGAACGATGGCATCACCGATGCGGCCCGCAAATATTGGTTGCAGTTCCAGCAATGGTTTGATAAGTTGCCCCTCCCCGCCAAGGGGGCTGTGGCGATCGCCGTTTTGTTTGTTGCCTTTTCGATTTTGACCCAGGTGCTGAGGTTTGTGGCTTCCCTGGTCACTTTGGCCATTTTGCTCGTGATTCTCTACGGAGTGTATCGGGTCTTTCTCCGCCAGGACAAAGATAGCTAATTTCCATTAATGACAGAATTTCCCCGATTCCCTTCTTCCGATCCTGAAGTCCGCTGGCAGTTGGGGTGGGGGGTTTTGGTCGTCCTTGTTTTTGACAACTGAAGCAAGGGAAAGGTTTTCCTGGGAGCCAAGCCTCGGGGCCGACTTTCTTTGGGATTGATTATTAACCATGGCCTATGAGCCGGGGGCATGGTTGGGGCTGTTCTTCACCAGGGGAATGGTGGAATAGGGACAAAAATTCTGCTGGGCTGGGGAACAGGCTAAGATTTGTTAATATCTCCTCTGCTCTGAACCCAATGACCTTTTCCTCCATTCTGCGCCATCTGCAAACCCTACCTCTGAGCAAAGACCTGCGGGAAAAATTACAAAAGCGGGGCCATGTACAACTCAGTGGGCTACCCCGCTTACCCAAGGGGTTGATTGTTTCCAGTTTGGCCCAGTCCTTAGAGAAAAATCTTTTGGTCATCACTGCCACGTTGGAAGAGGCCGGACGGTGGACAGCACAGTTAGAACTGATGGGTTGGCAAACCGTTAACTTCTACCCCACTTCGGAAGCTTCCCCCTATGACACTGGGCGGCTGGAGTCGGAAATGGTCTGGGGACAAATGCAGGTGTTGGCGGAATTGATCCAGGGCCATCAGGTTAAGGGCAAGGCGATCATTGCCACGGAAAAGGCCCTGCAGCCCCATTTACCCCCGGTGGCAACCCTGCGGCAGTACTGCTTGACCCTACGGCGGGGTCAGGAGATGGATAGCAAAAGTCTGGAGTTAACCCTGGCTAGATTGGGCTACGAACGGGGGAGCACCGTAGAAACGGAGGGACAATGGAGTCGGCGGGGGGACATTGTTGATATTTTTCCGGTGTCGGCGGAGCTACCAGTGCGGCTGGAATGGTTTGGCGATGAGTTGGAAAAAATTCGGGAGTTTGATCCTTCGAGCCAGCGTTCCTTGGATGACTTGACTGGTTTGGTGCTAACCCCCACCAGTTTTGACCAGGTAATTGAACCGGCCTTAAATGCCCAGGCCATTGATCTCTCTGCTTGGGGAGAAGATGCGGAAACTGAGGCATTGTTCGGCAAGGAAGGCTTACAGCGATTTTTGGGTTTGGCCTTTGCTGAGCCTGCTTGTTTATTGGACTATTTGCCGACGGAAACGGTTTGTGTGCTGGATGAACCGGAGCAATGTGCGGCCCATAGTGAACGGTGGTTTGATGCGGTGGCCCAGGATTGGTCAGCTTTGCAGTTGCCGGATTTGCCCCAATTACATCGGGATTTTTCGGCCCTTGGCGATCGCCTGAAGGAAAGTTTTACCTATATCTCCCTGTCGGAAATCCACGAAGTTAATACGGATAGTTTGGACATTTCGGCCCGGCCCATCCCCACCATGCCCCACCAATTTGCCAAGTTAGCGGAAATTTTACGGGGTAAACGGGAAATTTATAGTGGTTTGACCTTGGGACAATACAGCACTTGGTTGATTTCAGCCCAACCCAGTCGCACCGTTTCCCTCTTGCAAGAACATGACTGTGCGGTGCAGTTCATTGCCAATCCCAGGGATTACCCTGCCATTGAAAAAAGCCACATCCAACGGACAGCGGTGACTTTAAAATATGCGGGCATGGCGGAACTGGAGGGTTTTATTCTGCCCACATTTCGGGTGGTGCTAGTTACAGACCGGGAACTATTTGGGCAACACGCTTTAGCCACACCGGAATATGTCCGGAAACGACGGCGGGCCACCTCTAAACAAGTTGATATTAATAAACTCTCCCCCGGAGATTATGTCGTCCATAAAAGCCATGGCATTGGTAAATTTTTAAAGTTGGATGCCTTGGCCAATCGGGAATATTTGATGATCCAATACGCCGACGGTATTTTACGGGTACCTGCGGACAGTTTGGACAGTTTATCCCGTTTTCGCCATACGGGCACTAGACCACCAGAACTGCATAAAATGGGGGGGAAAGTTTGGGAAGCCACCAAAAATAAAGTCCGTAAAGCGGTCAAAAAGTTGGCAGTGGATTTGCTCAATCTCTATGCCAAACGAGCAAAACAAATGGGTTATGCTTACCCCCCGGATAGTCCCTGGCAACAGGAATTGGAGGATTCTTTTCCCTACCAACCCACCCCCGATCAGCTCAAGGCAGTGCAGGATGTGAAACGGGACCTGGAAGGCGATCGCCCGATGGATCGATTAGTGTGTGGCGATGTGGGCTTTGGTAAAACGGAGGTGGCAGTGCGGGCTATTTTTAAGGCCGTGACCACTGGCAATAAACAGGTGGCTTTATTGGCTCCCACCACGGTGTTAACCCAACAGCATTATCACACCCTAAAAGAAAGATTTGCCCCCTATCCCATCACCATTGGGTTGTTAAATCGGTTTCGTACAGCTTCCGAGAAAAAAGAAATTTTAGCTAAGTTAAAAAGTGGTGAACTGGATATTGTGGTAGGTACCCAACAGGTATTGGGCCAATCGGTGAAATTCAAAGATTTGGGCTTACTAGTCATTGACGAAGAACAGCGATTTGGCGTTAACCAAAAGGAAAAAATTAAGACCTTAAAAACGGAAGTGGATGTCTTAACCCTCACTGCCACTCCCATTCCCCGCACCCTGTATATGTCCCTTTCTGGCATCCGGGAAATGAGCTTAATTACCACTCCGCCTCCTTCCCGCCGTCCCATTAAAACCCATTTATCCCCCTATAACCCCGAAGTAATTCGCACCGCCATCCGCAACGAACTAGACCGCGGCGGCCAGGTTTTTTATGTGGTGCCCCGCATTGAAGGCATCGAAGAGTTGGGAGGACAATTGCGCCAGATGGTGCCCAGTGCTCGCATTGCCATTGGCCACGGTCAAATGGAAGAGTCGGAACTGGAAAGTACCATGTTGGCCTTCAATGATGGAGAGGCGGATATTCTAGTGTGTACTACCATTATCGAGGCTGGTTTGGATATTCCCAGGGTAAACACAATTATTGTCGAAGATGCCCAAAAATTTGGCTTGGCCCAACTCTATCAATTGAGGGGACGGGTGGGGCGATCGGGCATTCAGGCCCATGCTTGGTTACTCTATCCTAATCAAAAACAGCTAACAGAAAAAGCTAGGTTAAGACTGCGGGCACTCCAGGAATTTAGCCAACTTGGCTCCGGTTATCAACTGGCCACTAGAGATATGGAAATTCGGGGTGTAGGTAATTTGTTGGGGGCAGAACAATCCGGACAAATTGAGGCGATCGGCTATGAGTTTTACATGGAAATGTTGCAGGATGCCATCCGGGAAATTCAAGGGCAGGAAATTCCCAAAGTGGAGGACACCCAAATCGACTTGTCCCTGACGGCCTTCATCCCCAGCGATTACATTCCCGATTTGGAAGAAAAAATGGCCGCCTACCGCACCATTACCAGCATTGAATCCACCGATGAGTTACCCAAAGTTGCCCTGGATTGGGGCGATCGGTATGGTACACTACCGAGTCCAGTGGAAGAATTATTTAAAGTGGTAAAGCTCAAGCATTTAGCTAAGTCTTTGGGCTTTTCCCGCATTAAGGTGGAGGGCAAACAAAATCTTGTTCTGGAAACCCCCATGGAAGAACCGGCTTGGAAGTTGTTAGCAGAAAATTTGCCCAGCCATCTCCAATCCCGCTTTGTTTACAGTACGAAAAAAGTGGTGGTGCGGGGACTGGGGGTATTGCCACCGGCTAAACAAATGGATAATCTGATCGATTGGTTTGGCAAAATGCAGGGGGCTTTACCGGAGGTCAAAATAGAGACTTTAGTTAATTAATAATTGCCATTCAAAACTAACAAAATTATCGAAAAGGTGGTTCTAGATTTGCACAACGGACTGATGGGAAAGGTGTATTTAGTTGGTGCCGGCCCTGGGGATCCCGGATTAATGACCATTAAGGGCAAGGCTTTGTTGGAAAATGCTGAGGCGGTGGTTTATGACGCTTTGGTAAGTCCGGCTATTTTGGCCATGGTTAATCCCCAGGCAGAGTTAGTTAATGCTGGTAAAAGAAGGGGCAGACATACAAAATTGCAACAGGAAACGACGGCGTTGTTGGAGCAATTGGCCCGAAAATATGCGGTGGTGGTACGCCTCAAAGGGGGAGATCCGTTTATTTTTGGCCGGGGAGGAGAAGAAATGGAAGATTTAGTACGGGCTGGTATTGAAGTGGAGGTGGTGCCGGGCATTACGGCAGGCATTGCAGCACCAGCCTATGCTCACATTCCCCTCACCCATCGGAGTTATAGCTCTTCCGTTACCTTTGTCACTGGCCACGAAGCGGCAGGCAAATATCGGCCAGAGGTGAATTGGGCGGCGATCGCCAGGGGATCGGAGACTATTGTGATTTATATGGGGGTGTATAGTTTGGCCACTATTTTGCCCCAGTTACAGTTGGCGGGGTTGCCAGAAGATACTCCCATTGCGCTGATCCGCTGGGGAACCTGTCCAGAACAACAGGAATTGGTGGGTACTTTTGCCACTATTTTGGCCCAGATTGAGGCAGAAAATTTTCAAGCCCCGGCGATCGTGGTCATCGGGGCCGTGGTTAATTATCCGGCTAATCTCCGGCAATTTTCCCCTAGCTCGTTCTCTTAACCCTTGGACAAGAATGGGGGTTGTTTACCAAAATCTTCCTTACGTTTGTTTTTCTTCAAAAAATAGATCAAAAAAATATGCAAATACAAATTGCGTTGCCCGATGAGCTAGCCAACCCACTACAAATTAAATGGGGCAATATAGAAAAAAATTAATGGAAATTACTTTAATTGAAGCCTACAAAGACGGCTCTATTAGTGTAGGTAAACTGAGGGAGTTACTAGGATTTTCTACTCGCTTAGAAGTTGATAATTGGTTGAAAAACAAGGGGCTTAATTTGGCCTACGATCAACTAGATCTAGCCGCAGATGAGCAAACACATCAGGAGTTACGGCAACAGGGAAAACTTAAAGCGTGATTGTTATTTCAGACACTTCTGTTATTTGTTACCTTATTTTGATTGATGAAATACAAATACTACAAAGACTCTACTAAAGAGTTTTAATCACTACAGTTATTCAACGGGAATTGTCCCATCCGAACTCACCCGAGATAGTGCAAAAATGGATCTCAAAGCCACCACCATGGCTAGAGATTAGGAAAATAGAAGACTGTACGAATCTTCATTTGAAAACTTTAGACTTGGGCGAGCAAACAGCCATCGTTTTGGCAGAAGCAGAACAGGCTGACTTGCTAATTATAGATGATGCTCTGGGCCGCAAAGTTGTCCTAAGTCGTGGTTTGAAAATAACTGGCTTATTGGGGGTCTTACAGGAGGCAAATCGACAGGATATTGTCAATTTACCTGATGTTATTAGCCGGCTTGAGAAAACTACATTTAGAGTTTCTCCAAAATTACTCCAATTTTTGTTAAAAGCTCCCCCAGAAAAATAGCTTTTCACAAGAAGTATAATCAAAAATCAGCCTAGGCCGTCCTAATTTGGTTGGGTTTCACTGTAGGCAGGGAAAAGATCCCGGGGGAAATCCTCCGCCGCTAGGCAGGTATTCATCGCTTTTTGGGGTGTGAAATCGGAAACTTCCCGACTCAGGGCCAGCACACATTCCGAATGACGGCCAGGCAGTAAACTTTGGCGACAGCTATTGAGGGCAGCCATGGTCACATCTTCCCCCTCTGGAGAGCGGTTTCGCCCCACTACCCCCCGGTCAATGTCCACCACACAGTTCCCCAAATCCACCGGGCGACGTACTTGGAAACAGGATTGCAAAGCCACAATGCCGGTGATATTGGTGTTACGGCTGATCATGTTGACACATTGGGACATTTCCTTGGGAATAATCGCCTGGGCACACCCGGAGGCGGCCGCATCATCGCTGACTCCATTCCGCTTCAGTTCGCTCACACAAACATCAAACTGGTTCCAGTCCCCAGCCACGGCGGCGATCGGAGCAAAAACCATACCGCTGGCCATCAACAGACCACAGCCAATGGGAGCAAAGGGACGGCGGAGTTGTTTAAGATACTTCTTAAGATTATGTTTAGAGCCGTTAGAACCGATAGAGCTAAGCATACGGGTTAACACCAAGACGAAATTGACACCATCACCAAACCACTGGATTGTAATCAGAGTTGCAGAGAAGATCAAGCTCCTGGGGGTCACTCCAGGGGGTACAATGCCTGCTAATCTATGGGGAAGTTATTTGCCCTCGTCCCTGCTCCGATTATCCCCCATTCCGAGAGATTAATGTTGACTGATAACCGCTTGGGAGAAGCGACCTTGTCCCCATCTATCCATCCAACGGCCATTATCCATCCCCAAGCCCAGTTACATGCCACAGTCCAGGTGGGGGCTTTTAGTGTCATCGGGGAAAAAGTTACCATCGGGGCTAACACTGTGATCGGCCCCCATGTGGTGGTGGAAGGTCCTACAGAAATTGGTACAGGAAATCGTATTTTCCCCGGTGCAGTCATTGGTTGTGAACCCCAGGATTTGAAGTATAAGGGGGGAGAAAGCTGGGTCAAAATTGGCAACAATAACCAAATTCGGGAATACGTCACCATTAACCGGGCGACGGAAGAGGGGGCAGTGACCCGCATTGGCGATCGCAATTTGTTGATGGCCTATGCCCATGTGGCCCACAATTGCGTCATTGAAAATGAAGTAATCATTGCCAACTCAGTGGCTTTGGCGGGGCACATCTATATTGAGTCCCAGGCGAGAATCAGTGGCGTTTTGGGAGTCCACCAATTTGTCCATATTGGCCGGTTGGCCATGGTGGGGGGCATGAGTCGCATTGAACGGGATGTGCCACCTTTTACCATTGTGGAGGGTAATCCTTCCCGGGTACGTTCTTTGAATCTCATCGGTTTGCAACGGTCTGGCATGTCGGCGGAGGATCTGAGTGCCCTCAAACAGGCCTTTCGCTTGATTTATCGTTCTGAGACCCCCTACCAACAAGCTTTGGAAGAATTAGGGCGATCGGCAGCCCATCCCTACGTGCAACACTTCCAAAAGTTTCTCCAGGAATCTAGCTACGGCCAAGGACGACGGGGTCCCATTCCCGGCAAAAAGTAGGTCAGCATTGTTGCCATGGCCGATTCCCACTTACTAATTAATCTTTCCTTTTTGCTGGCCCAACCGACGGGGTTGAGCGTCTATGCCAGCAACGTTTTTCCCCATCTTAAATCCCTCAACCCAACCTTACTAACCTCTCGCATGGTGGCTAATTTTGCTTGCCAAACCGTGCCGAATAATCTCACCCCGGCCCAGGGCAGTCGGGGCCATTTTAATCGTCTAGTCTGGACCCAGTTTCAGCTACCAAAACTTTGCCAACAGTTAAAGGCTTCCTTACTTTTCTCTCCGATTCCGGAAGCTCCCCTTTGGTCCGGTTGCCGCACAGTGGTGATGGTACACGACCTAATTCCCCTCCGGTTTCCCCATTGGAAATCTCCCCTAACCAGCTATTGCAAGTTTTATCTGCCCTTGGTGTTGGGACAAGCGGAACATATTCTTTGCAACTCCCAAGCCACGGCCGATGATGTGGTGGATTATTTCCAAATTCCTGCCAGTAAAATTACCCCGATCGCCTTGGGATATGACCGGGAGCATTTTCAGCTAGGGGAAGATAATTTCCCCCCTAGGGAAAAGCCCTACTTTCTCTTTGTAGGCCGGCACGACCCCCATAAAAATGTGGCCAGGCTGATCGAAGCCTTTGCCCGGTTTATCCAAACTACCAACAACCGAGATGTTGAGTTAATTTTGGCAGGCCCCACCGATCGTCGTTACACCCCCAAATTAATGACCTTGGCAGAGCAATTAGGCATTGGTCCATTGGTGCATTGTTTGGACTACGTCAGCTACGACCAACTGCGGCAACTTTATCGCCAGGCGATCGCCCTGGTATTTCCTTCTCTCTGGGAAGGATTTGGTTTTCCGGTGCTGGAAGCCATGGCCTGTGGCACGGTGGTAATTACTTCCTCCGTCTCCTCTCTACCGGAAGTGGCAGGGGATGCCGCCCTACTGGTTGACCCTTTTAATGTTGGGGAAATTTACCAAGCCATGGAGCAGGTGTGGAAGGATGACAGTTTGCGTCAGCAGTTACAGCAACAGGGCTTAGCCAGGGCCGGGGCATTCTCTTGGGAAAAAACCGGGCATTTAACTACGGACGCATTGGCAAATTATCTTTAGGTTAGCGAAACCTAATCCCATGGCGAACCACTAGGTAATTTGGTTACCAATTCTGATTCTAAAGAATGAATTGACATTCTCATTCTCAAAACATTGAAACTGTTTGGAAGGAAGGGGAGTGGAGAGATTAATTTTAATTAAATGTATCTTTAAAAATTAATTTACCTTTTAGATAAACTTCCACTGTGTTGTCATTAATTGAGTAGGTATAATCTCCATTTTTCCAAGTCGAAATGCCTGCTTTACGGCTGGGACCTAATTTAATACAGCCTGTCCCATAAACACAGCCTCGATAGGTTCCTGCTTCGTAGTCGACGGTATATTCCCCTTTCTGACCATAGTAGGTAATGGGACTTGCCACAGCAAGGGTTGCATAAACCACAGAGAAAGTTGCCATCAGCACCAAATGTAATACCTTCATGATTTAGACCTCAATGCTTAATCATTAGGTAATTATATCTGTTACCCAAATTTTCTTATCTAATATTTTAAGATAATTAACACAAAGTTTTGGTTTAAGCTTGGACTTGTCTAAAGTTATTCTGCCTGGGAGATAACCTAGTGTGATGTTGCTTGCATTTTTCCAGCCCCTCGAATTTCCTGACAACTTCAATCAGACACTGGCCATAAATATCTATGCGGAAACTATTTGCAGCAGTCAAGCTACCCTGGAGGTGGCTCGCGCACAAGCAAGTCAAGCGGCAATGGATGCTTTTAATCGCCATCGGCAATTTCATCTGTTTCCCCTGCAACTCTTGGATACTAGTGAAAAAAACACCGAAGCTGAGTTGCTGAAACGTTGGGACGATTTTTCCCAGAAGGTCTGCCCCGAAAAGTTCGAGTGATTATTTATGCTAGGGACAAGGAGTGCCCATTTCGGTTGGAGTTGACCTGGGTCAAGGAAATCTCAACAGAAACCCCCCAGGGAGGAAAACTTTTGGCAGCTTTTCTTTGATTAGAAACTTCCAGTGGTGACTCGAACTCACTTTAAGTCTAATGCTGGAAATTTCCGGACAAGCATGGGGCAGTTAAGGTTCAAACAATATTTCTGTTTACAGGCTGTTAATGGTGCAAATCCCAGCAAAAAGGCGACCTATCCCGGGGATAAATCGCCATCAACTCTAGAAATTTCTTGCAAACTTTGTCAACCATTAGTCAACTATGTTCTTGGCGTCTTTGGGGCACTCAAAACCCCACCAATCCAACCTACAGATGGAGGTAAGCGGCTTCTGCTTCCAGTTGACTGACAAGGGACTGATTGCCGGCGGCCCGAGCCCGCTCTAGTCGGTGCTGGAGGTTTTGACGCAGGGTTTCTTTGTGGGCGATCGCCGTTTGAGTCAAAACACGTTTACGATTATTCATTACTTCTACCCTCCGAAAGGCAGTGAAAAACTTACATTTAGATTTACACTCAACATAACATAAAACCCTAGGAGATTTCCATAACGGTATCTATTGTTACTGAAGTTAACAAAAATGTATGAATTAAGTCCGAACAAAAGGGTAACCAACCTGGAAAAAAAGTAGTTTCCTCCCCGTCCACAAAATTTGTCCCCAGAGATAGAGTTTATGATCCATACTTCCCGGTTAGGGCCAGGGACAATAAGGATCTGGGAGCTTCCCCATTAGTGCCGCTATTAAACCAAATTTTGGGCTTACCTATGCCCTGCCCTACTGTCAAGAAACAAGGGGGAAACTGGATGCCCCTTGCCCCCAGAGGGTATTGTACTTTTTGAGCAGGCAAGGTTAAGTAGGAATTGTGCTTCCAATCTCTCCAGTGTCAGGTAAATTTTTCCACCTTTGACTATGGGAAGAACACATCAGAAGCGTTGTTTGTGCCTCCCAGGGAAAACTATGCGATCGCCATTTACAAGGGGGTGGTCTTTGGCATCACTGCTACTGGTATTGCTATCTGGCTGTGGTGGTGAAACCCTTTCCTCCCCAGAACTGAAAGCCTCTCCCCCAGTGAACCAGGGCACTTTAATAGTGCGGGCCAACGGAGAAGAACGGGCCCGGGAAGGTCTGACCACTAAGGATGGCTGGTTTCTGGACTTTAGTCACGTTTATGTTTCCCTGGCGGAAATTAATGCTTACCAGATCGAGCCGGCCTTTGATGCCAGCACTGATGCTCCATTGCCAGATACGGCCGTGGCGATCGCCATACCAGGGTCCACCGTAGTGGATTTAGCAGCGGCAGGAAAAGACGCTGAAACTGTTTTAGTGGGGGAAACCCCGGCTCCGGCGGGAAAATTTAACGCTTTATCTTGGCAAATGCCCCTGGCCGCAGCAGGCCCAACCCAAGGTTACTCAATTTTACTGGAGGGAACGGCAACTAAAAATGGTCGGACAATTCCGTTCAGATTAGGGGTGAAAGAGCAATTGGGCTTTATTTGTGGTGATTTTGTCGGAGATGAACGCAAAGGCATTTTAACTGCCGGGGGTAAGGCCGATTTGGAAGCAACCTTTCACTTAGATCATTTATTTGGGGAAGGGAAAGAACCCGCCGACAGCGACATTAACCTTAGTGCTTTCGGTTTTGCCCCCCTAGCGGCCCTGGCCCAGGAAAAGGGCATTGAAATCAACAGCGAGGATTTGCAAGCCCAATTAGGGGAGGCAGATTATCAAACCTTTTTGCAAGTTTTGGCCAACCTTGGCCATGTGGGGGAAGGCCATTGCCGACAAACCCGAGAATTTAACACCACCACTTCCGTCAACCAGTAAATCCGATGAAATCTAGTTTAGTCTTGTTTTTTTTAGCGGGAGGCATACTTAGCCATACGGCCCCTGTCCTCGCCCACGGAGTTAAAGTAGAACATCATTCCGTGGCGGCGATCGCCGTGGCAGCCCAATACGACTCCGGAGAACCCATGACGGAAGCCCAGGTGTTGGTCTATGCTCCAGACAGTTCCTCCCAACCTTGGTTAACGGGGGTCACCGACGAACAGGGTAAATTTACCTTCACCCCTCCAGGCGATCGCCCTGGTAACTGGGAAGTTGCTGTGCGGCAAGGGGGCCATGGGGCTATGGTCACCATACCTTGGCAGGCGAAAACAGCCAATGATGGCACAATGGATTCAGGTTCCGAGGAATCCAACTCCGACCAAATGACCCCGGAGATCACCGTAGCCTCCGTTCCCAACGCCGCCGCCCTATCCCCCATGCAACGGGGCATTACCATCGGAGCAGTCATTTGGGGATTTGTGGGCACAGCCCTATTTTTTAGCAGTAAAAGTCAAAGCCACAGCAAAGGTAGAACCTAGATGCACATTCCCGATGGTCTATTGCCTCCCCAGATAGTGGCAGGGGGTTATGCGGTAACGGGGCTGGCCACCTGGTATTGTTTAAGGCAAATTAACCATCAAGGGAATACCTTAGAAAACATCCCCAAAGCTTCGTTACTGACGGCAGCTTTTTTTGTTGCGTCCTCCCTTTATATTCCCCTGCCCCCAGTCAGTGTCCATCTCGTACTCAATGGTTTGTTGGGGGTAATACTGGGCTATTTTGCCCTGCCGGCTATTTTGATTGGTCTCTTTTTCCAAGCGTTGATGGTGGGCCACGGGGGACTGACCACTTTGGGTATTAATGGGGTGTTAATGGGGTTACCGGCGTTGGCGGCTTATTATATTTTTCAACTACGCTATGGCCTCGAAAAATTTCTACCGGAGCCCTGGCCCACTGGTATTTGTGCTTTTTTGGGGGGCAGTGGGGGTTTAGCCTTAACTGTGCTAATTTTCATTAGCCTGACTTTGACCAGTTTACCGACCGGCTTAGATGCCGCCGCTGAACACCGGGCCATTCTGGTGGTGGCCCTGGGACATTTACCCCTAATACTGCTGGAAGGTATATTCACTGCCATGGTGGTTTTATTTTTACAACGGGTCAAACCGGAATTATTGGAGGGTTAGGCCGTGGGCTTGATTGGTTTAGAAACCTATGTACCTGGGCGATCGCCAATGCATCGTTGGGAACCCCGGCAAAAACTAGTCAGCCTCATGGCGTTAATGTTTGCCTTGGCCATGGTGCAACGGGTTTGGTTAGTTATTCCCATGGTGACTGTGACCGCGTTGCTCTATCGATTATCCGCTTTACCCCTAAGTTTTCTGCGCCAACGCTGCAGTTATCCTGGGTTATTCATCTTGGCGGTGGTTATTTTACTGCCTTTTACCAGTGGGGAAACGGTGCTGGGGCAGTGGGGATGGATCAGTGTTCGTGGGGAGGGGTTAACGGCCATGGTGCTCATTGCCGGGCGATTTTTCTCCATTCTTACCCTGGGTTTTATTATCTTTGGCACCACCCCTTTTCTAACTATGGTCAGATGTTTACGTCGTTTGGGTTTACCTCCTTTGATGGCGGATATGGCCCTGTTGGCCTACCGTTACCTATACGACATTGGCTATACTCTCGGCACCATGAAGCAAGCAATGCAATTACGAGGATTGGGACAACGGCCGGCAAAACGGCGATCGGTAGCCCACTGGGCGATGTTGTTGGGGAATCTTTTGCTCCGTAGCTATGAACAGTCTCAACGGGTTTACCAAGCCATGGTCCTACGGGGTTACGGCCAAACAACTTCCCTGGGGGGCACAGTCACCACAACAGAGCAATGCTCAAGGGGTTGGGGCCTAACGGTGACTGTATTGGCGATCGCCGTCGGTTTTGTGGTGGCGGAGGTGAGCCTGTGACTTTAACCAATGTGCGGGGTCTGGACCAGGGTAGAGAGGAGGAAACGATTCTATCCCCAGAACCCAAAGCAATCACAGTGCGGGAACTATGCTTTGCCTATGGTGGCCAGGCACCAGTGTTGGACAGTCTATCGTTGCAGGTTGCCCCGGGGGAGCGGTTGGGGATCATTGGCCATAACGGTTGCGGCAAGACCACCTTATTTTTACTACTCTGTGGACTGCTCAAACCCAGCGCCGGCACCATTGAGCTATGGGGCAGTCCCCTACAACCGGGGAAATTTTTACCGGAAGTGGGGTTATTGTTTCAAAATCCCACCGACCAATTATTTGCCACTTCTGTGTGGGATGATATTGCCTTTGGTCCGCAAAATATGGGCCTGTCCGCGGAAACAGTGGCCCAACGGGTGACCCAGGCGGCCCAGTTAACAGGAGTTACTGCTTTGCTAGAACGGTTGCCCCATCACCTGTCGGGAGGGGAAAAGCAAATGGTGGCGATCGCCGGTTTGTTGGCCATGGCCCCGAAAATTTTCTTCTGCGACGAACCCACGGCCAGCTTGGATATCAGGGCCCGCCGTCAATTGATTAACTTTTTGGGACAGTTCCAGGAAACGTTGCTCATTTCCTCCCATGATCTGGAGTTTGTTCTGGAAGTCTGTGACCGGGTGATAGTCATTGATCAAGGGCAGATCGTGGCCGATGGTGGGGCAGAGGAAATTATGGGTAATCAAACCCTGATGGTAAGTCATGGTTTAGAAAAACCCTATTCCCTCCGTTGATGGAAAATAGGTAAAACCAGGGTAGATCACACTGGCGGCGAAAATAACTTGGGGGGACGTAGTTTTGAACCATTCTTGCTCCCTAGAATTCCTGCACAACCAGAAAAACCAAGCCTGGGCGAGTTAATGGGCACTAATTCAAAGGGTTTCCTGGCTGATAATTTCTCCGTTACTCCGTAACCAAACCAGGGCAATTTTTTCCACAGCACCATTAACCAAAGTCACCAGGGAAAAATTACGGGCAGGGGGCAAACCGTCTTTTTCCGTTTGGATGCGGGGCACACAGGCCGCATTGAGATATACCGTTCCTTGATGATCCACACAAACCCTCTCCCGCAGACGATCCTGACGATGTCTAAGGCGATGGTGCATATGTCCGAAGGTCACCAACGGTACCCGTTTACCCTGTTCGCGCACAGAGGCGATCGCCCAAGCCAAATCGGGATCGCCAAAATCGCCCCCCAAGGGGTTCCAATCCCGACCACAGATGGATTCTGCCTGATTTCCTAAGCCGCTGGGACCATTATGGGCCAAAAAAATTAACGTTTCATGGGGGCTAGCCAGGGCCGTTGCGGCAATCTGGGTTTGGGACTGGGTAAAGCTTTCCATGCCATACCGTTCCCGCAAAAACTGTTTATTTTTCCATTCATTGCCCCCCCAGGTAAAGGGCCTGCCCCCCACCACTGAGAGGCCAAATTGCTGAAAATCCCGGCGGCCATAGCTAACATCTGCGACTCCCAGTAGTTCCTGCTGAGCTTTCACCCGGTCTTCCATTTGGCGATCGTAGGGGCACTTTTTGCGGCCCCAATCGGAGGCGGTGAACCAAGCATCGTGGTTACCAAATACCGTGGCCTTGGGTATGGGTAAGGAAGCAATTAAGCTGACCACTGGCAATGATTCGTTACCAAAATCCCCCACAAATAGCACTAAATCTACAGCGATGGACTGGAGGGCTTGGTGGTCTGCCAATTCCCATTGGTCATGGATATCGCCCACAACGGCCAGGGTAATGGTTGCAGTAGGTTGGGAGACCATTAACTCTCTTCGCTTTCTGAGGTTTCGGCCAACTCATCTTCCCCGGAAGGGGGCACCAGGGCCACAGCGGCGATCGCATCGTCGGCATCTAATCGTTGTACCCGTACTCCGGTGGCACTGCGGGACTGGGGCGAAATATCATTGACCGATTGGCGGATAATAATGCCCCGGTTGGTGACGATCATCAATTCGTCGTCGAAGTTGACCACATGGAGAGCCACTAGCTGATCATCCTTGGATTTGAAGCGGATGGCTTTTACTCCCAAGCCCGCCCGGTGTTGCAAGCGGAACTGACCCACCGGCACCCGTTTGCCAAACCCCTTCATGGTTACCCCCAGCAACCAAGGGCCAGGATTTTCGCTTTCCTCCAAAATGGCATCGCTATCGGGGCCCAAATCCTCGTCCGCTTCATCGTCACCCCCAATGCCAATGTTGGCCACCACTTGGCTGGGCAAAATATCCATGCTAATGAGGGCATCCCCCGAGCGGAGGCGCATGGATTTAACTCCCCTGGTGGCCCGACCCAGGGCCCGCAGTTCGTCCTGATCCGCTTTGAAGTGGATGGCCATACCCTTTTGGGAACCAATGATAATGCTATCTTCTGCCTTGGCTAAGCGTACCCAGCGCAACTGGTCCCCTTCCACCAAGGAGATGGCGATCAGACCATTGGAGCGGATATTACTGAAGGCGGACAGGGCCGTTTTTTTGATGTAGCCCTGCTTGGTCAGCATGATGAAATAGGTATCGTCATCAAATTCTGAGACGGAAACCAGGGACGTAATTTTTTCATCCTTGGGGATGGGCAACATTTGCACAATGGGGACTCCCCGGGCGGTGCGGGAAGCGATGGGAATTTGGTAGGCATTGAGGCTGTAAACTACCCCCCGATCGCTAAAGAACAGCACTTTGTCGTGGTCGCAACAGGAAAGGAAATGCTCCACTCCGTCGTCTTCCTTAATTTTGGCCGCGGCTTTACCTCTGGTGGCCCGGTTTTGGGTGCCAAAGGTGTTGGCGGGCATTCGTTTGATGTAGCCCTGTTCCGTCAATAAAATTAAGGCTTGGTCATTGGCAATTAAATCCGTGTCGATCAGTTCCCCGTCCTCTTGGACAATAACGGTGCGGCGCGGGGTGGCGTGGATGGCCTTAATTTGCTCCAATTCTTCTTCAATGATGGCGTTGACCCGTTCCCGGCGGGCGAGGATGTCCTGGAGGTCCGCAATTTTAGTTTGCAATTCTTCGTGCTCAGCGGTGATCTTATCCGCTTCTAGGGCGGTTAGACGTCGTAATTGCATTTGCAAAATGGCATCGGCCTGCACTTCCGACAAGGCAAAGCCTTCCACCAATTCAGTTTTGGCACTGGCGGTGTCGGCGGCGGCCCGGATGAGGCGAATGACTGCATCGAGATTATCCAGAGCAATGAGTAAACCCTGCAGAAGATGGTCCCTTTCCTCTGCTTTACGCAGTTCGTAGCGGGTGCGGCGGGTGATGGTTTCCACGCGGAAGTCGAGGAATACCGTCAGGAATTTTTTGATGGTTAAAACCTGGGGTTCTCCGTCCACCAGGGCCAGCAAGTTAGCGCCAAAGTTGCTCTGGATGGGGGTCTGCTTATAGAGATTATTGAGCACCACCCTGGCGTAGGCATCCCGTTTCAGTTCGATGACAATTCTCATGCCGTCCCGGTCGCTCTCGTCCCGAATGTCGGCAATGCCATCAATTTTTTTGTCGTTAACTAGGTCGGCAATACGTTCAATTAAAGATGCCTTATTGGTCTGGTATGGCAACTCGGTGATGATAATGGCATCCCGGTCTGGACGGCCCGGATGTTCCATGGTCTCAATGCTGGCAACCCCCCGCATGGTAATGGAGCCTCGCCCGGTGAGATAGGCTTCCCGAATGCCCGATCGCCCGAGGATTTGGGCCCCAGTGGGAAAGTCAGGACCGGGAATGATTTGCATCAGTTCCTGTTCGCTGATGTCAGGGTTTTGCACCACGGCGATCGCCGCGTCGATGACTTCCCCTAGGTTATGGGGAGGAATATTGGTGGCCATGCCCACGGCAATGCCGGAGGAACCATTGATCAAAAGTTGGGGAATGCGGGCGGGGAGTACCACTGGTTCCTGTTGGGAACCGTCAAAGTTATCAATGAAATCTACGGTTTCGGCTTCAATGTCCCGCAGGAGGGCATTGGTGGAAAGGGGCCTAAGTCTAGATTCGGTGTACCGCATGGCGGCGGCGGGGTCATTGTCAACGGAGCCAAAGTTGCCATGGCCGTCGATTAACGGTTCCCGCATGGAAAATTCCTGCGCCATACGCACCAGGGCGTCATACACCGCTGTATCCCCGTGGGGGTGGTATTTTCCCAGCACTTCCCCCACGACCCGAGCACATTTCCGGAAGGGGCGATCGGGGGTGAGTCCCAACTCATACATGGCATAGAGAATGCGTCTATGGACTGGCTTGAGTCCATCCCGTGCATCGGGTAACGCCCGCCCGACAATCACACTCATGGCATATTCCAGGTATGAGCGCGACATTTCGTTTCTGAGGTCAGTCGCAATCAGGCGATCGGGCGAGTCAGTCATGCAATTACTCCAAGGCAGTTTGAAAGGTTTGAGTTGCGCTCCAATTCCTCCCAAGGGAACCAGATAACAGGGCTCAAAGCAGCCTCCATTCTACCATTGGCCCGTGCAGGGGTCTGGCTTGGCCGGTCTCTGCCAAGATATGTGAAAATCGTCGAGTGTACCTAAGGATCGGGTTAATGAACTTATTACTGCAAAGACTAAAGTGTTGGCGGGGTATTCCCTGGGCTTGGCTCGTGGGAGCCGCTACCACCCTCGCTATTGTGGTGGCGACCCTCGTACCGAGTTTGGCCAATAATCCTAAGGGCAGTCTTTATATCCCCATGGGGGATGGAGACTATACATTTTCCGAAACGAATCGTCGGGGCATGACAGAGAGAATTACCTATGATTTCCCTGACACCGGTTTGAAGTTGACCATGCCCCGATTCTTGAAAAATCCCGAGGCTATCCAAACCCCTGGCAAAGATATTGTGGTGTTCTTGCGGACAATTCCTGATACCTGCGGACTATACGAGATGTCGGAAACCATCTTGCCACCCAATGCAGGGCCGCCGCCTCATTTCCATCTTGACAACGACGAATGGTTTTTCTCGACAGAAAATTCTCAAATTCGACTCTACAGTGCCCAAGAGAAACAGCAAACCATCAAAGCCGGTCAAGTCCCGGGTATCAATCTTGCTCCCATCAAAATGGGATCCCTTGTGCAAAAACAGGGTGAAATTTTATTTTCTCCCAAGGGTTCCGTACACTTCTTCCGGAATGAAACCCCCGGCAAGGAGGATGTGCGAGGCTTTTATAATGTCTGGTCACCAGGCTATGGCACCCTAGAGCGTTTTCAGGGCATTAATCGTATTGACCATGGCAATGAACCCTTGGCCCTACCAGAGGATCAGGCGGTACTGTTGCAAAGCAGTCTTTGGGGCTTTCCCCACGACATTACGGGCAGGTTTGTGGGCGTTAAGGACTTCTACGGCATCCGTGGCCCGGTCTTTGAACATCCTAATAATGTGCAGAAACTCCAAGAGCTGTTTGATGCTGGAGAAGCTTGCTATCCCCCCGATGGTCTGAGGAAACCGAAGCCGCCCCTGCCGGAGCCGAAATAAAATCTTGCCTTTTTGCTAGGAAGATTTTACGTAGATATATGACTCTGGCAGTTTTTGAGAATAACTTTCACCCCCGATGGTTACCCCAGTAAAAATTTAAGCGTAGGGATCACCAAACAAAACGAAGGAACTGGTAATTTCCCGCAAAATTTTATCGGTGACTTCCCCCAGGGCCACTCCCCCCACCGATCGCCTTCGGAAAGAACGGAGCACAACCAGGTCAAAGGTGTGGGAAACCCGGACTAGTACCTTAGCGGCATCGTCATGGCAAATAACTTTAATGGGATATTCTGCTGTGGCCTGGCACTGGTCTAAAAACCGTTCCATTTCCGTTTTAAATGCTTGCACCTGTTGTGGGGATGTGTTGTGGGGACAAACATGGAGCAGGGTGACAATGGCTCCATTGGTTTCCGCCAAGCGCTGGGTGAACTGGAATAGTTCCAAGGTTTGGGGAGTGAGATTTTTAATGGGGAAAAGAATGCGATGGAAAGAATGGGGGTCGGACAGAAGTCGCATCACCGCCACCGGACAATGGGCCGACCAAAACACACTATCGATGGTGCTGCCAAACAATTTAGCTCGTAAACCAAGGGACTGCTGACTCCAACCCATGATGATCAGATCGGCATTTTTTTCCCTCGCTGTGTGGCTAATGGCCCGGGCCACATCGTCATCAATGCGCAGGGCTGGGTGGGCATCTACTTTCAGGGTGGTGGCCAGTTCTGTGGCCTGTTGCAATAACAGTTCGTTTCGGGTCAGCCTTCTATTCAGCCCCGGGTCATCCATGTGCACTGGTGCTTTGGCGATCGCCAAGGGAATTACCACGCCACTTTCATGGCGGGCGATCAGGGCTCCCATTTCCAACAAATAGCTCAGGGTTTGGGGATTCTGGGTGGGCACTAGAACCGTAAAGGTGGAAGCTTTGGGGGGCACCAGGGTAATTTCGCCATTTTCCCCCGGTAAGGCCGAGTCATCTTCGAGGTTAGAGAGACTATTGGGGGGCGGAATTTTGGTGGCAAACTTGGCTGTCATCAGGGGGCCAATGATGGACGTGATCAGCATCAGCACAATGATGGTGTTCAATACCGTTTCCGACACCAGGCGATCGCCAGAGGCATTAATGGCTTGATAACCGGCCACCGCCGCCGCCAATGTGGCCGCCACCTGGGGAATGGAAAGGGACCACATGGTTAGACCCTCGGCCCAGGTATAGCCCAATTTCAGTTGGGCCAGGATAGCCGCCACCCCCTTGGAGATGATCAACCCGCCCACAATGGCCACCACCAGGGGAAACAAGGTGGTGAGGGTGACCATAAAGGCCGGTAAATCCAACAACAGCCCAATGCCAATAAAGAAAAAGGGAATGAATAGGGTAGTTCCTAAAAACTCGACTTTTTCCTTGACTGGCCCTTTGCCCAACACATCGTTCACCGCCAGCCCGGCCAGGAAGGCTCCAACAATTTTATCCACATTGATCAATTCCGAGCCCACGGAAGCAAGGAACACCGCCAACAGTACGAAGAGAAATTGATTACTCTGCTCATCCCCGGTACGACGAAAATATTCCTTCCCTGCCCAATCAAAGCCGACTAACACCAAGGCACTGTAGCCGGCGATCGCCACCAACTGCACCACCAAACCCGCCGGGGAAAAACTACCACTGTGGATGGAAATACAGATGGCCAAAACTAACAGAGCGGCAATATCAGTGAAAATGGTGGCCCCGATGGTGACCATCACTGCCTGATTTCGCACAATGCCCAACCGCTGCACAATGGGGTAGCCCAACAGGGTATGGGAAGCAAATAGGGACCCCATCAACACAGAAGCATTCAGGGAATAGCCAAAAAGTTGACCCACGGCCAACCCCGTCAGTAAAGGAATGGCAAAGGTGAGGCAACCATAGAGCAAAGAACGGTTGCGGGTGCGGCGGAAGTCCACCATATCAATTTCCAATCCCGCCACAAACATCAGATAAATTTTGCCAATGTCGGTAAAGAGCTTGATGCTTTCCGAATCCTGATCTA
This sequence comes from Synechocystis sp. FACHB-383, assembly GCF_014698605.1. Classification (NCBI taxonomy): domain Bacteria; kingdom Bacillati; phylum Cyanobacteriota; class Cyanophyceae; order Synechococcales; family Merismopediaceae; genus Synechocystis; species Synechocystis sp. FACHB-383. The sequence continues at coordinate 60,908 of NZ_JACJTJ010000010.1, forward strand.
ATATTCCTAGACCACTTTTGCCCAGCACAATGCCAGCGAACAAAAGTCCCACCAATCCTGGTAACTTGAGACGCTCAAAAATTGGCGGCAGAATCAGGGTCACCAATAATAGAATGGTGAAGTCGATTAAAGGATTACTCGGAATTGGTGCGAATAAGCCATCCATAAAGTGGGTGGAGATTGTTTAGGTCATAGGCAGGAGCCATGGGCATCATCATACCGTTCCGGCTCCCGATCGCCATTTCTAGTCCGTTGGCCCTTCTCGCCCTAGCCATTGTTTCAGCTTTCCCCTTTGTCCCCATGCCCAAACAGTATTTTTTCTCTGTCGGCCGATTTTCCTGCACTGCACTGGCCTCTGCCATTGTTAGTGTTGTGGTCGGAACCCTGGCCATGGCCTCCCCGGCGATCGCCTTAGATTGCGCCGAGATGGGAGAACTAGCCCAGTACGATTCCCGCTGTTGGGAAAGTTTGCCCCCCACCATGGCCCCCAAAGCAGGTAACAGTAGTCCTAGTAGCCCTCTTAGTGGTGGTCTTGGGGCAACGTTGGGCAATGGATTGCAAGCTTTTCAGGGCACCTGGAAATTCGATTACGAAAAAACCATGGCAGACTACCGGCAAAGCCCTGAATACAAACCAGAGGAAGACATCGAAGCGCTGTCCGGACTGCTCAACTTTATGTTTGGCATGGTCTCCCTCAAAATTGCCGGGAACCAGTTACAGATGAGCGTTGCCGGTACCGGGGAAGTTACCACCATCGACTGTCAAGTGAACTCTAGTACCACCACTGTGGTCATAGCCGAATGCACCAAAGAAGGTGACACCAAAACGATTAAATTTGAAAATGTTTTGCCGGGACAGTACATGAAATTTGGTGCAGTGGGGGAAAACGATTGCCCCTACTGTGTTTGGCGTCGGGTGGGGCCATAGTTGAATCATGGCAACTATTCTTCCCTTGACATGAACCGGAAGCCTCGCTAACAATCTTGCCGGGATTGGGGCTAGTTAACTCCAAGCCAGTGGGTGAACCAGAACCCAGTCCAAACTATCTCCAAAAATCCATCAGCTATTATGACCCTTAATCTCTATTTTCTCCGCCATGGCGAAACCACTTCTAGCCAAACAGGGACTTTTTGCGGCCGCCTGGACATTGACCTCACTAGCCATGGCTATCAAATGGCCCACCAATTTGCCGAAGCTTACAAGGATGTTCATTGGACGGCTATTTTTGCCAGCCCCCTACACCGCACCATGGCCACGGCAACTCCCCTGAGTGAGCTGATCAATGTACCCATCCAAAAACGGGACGGCCTGAAGGAAATTGCCTACGGCGAATGGGAAGGGAAAACCCCGGCGGAAGTGAATCAAGAATTTCACGATGACTATGTCCGTTGGCTGGCGGATCCGGGTTGGAATGCTCCTTCTGAGGGAGAAAAGGGCATTGATATCGCCCGTCGTAGCTCTGAGGTGCTAGAGGAAATCGAACAAACTTTCACCGACGGTAATGTGTTGGTGGTATCTCATAAGTCCACCATCCGCATTATGCTCTGTAGTCTGTTGGGCATTGACATCGGCCGTTTTCGAGACCGTATCGGTATGCCCGTGGCGGCGGTGAGTATTATCACCATGTCTAAGCACGGCCCCTTGATCGAAGTGATGGGCGATCGCTCCCACCTCAACCAAGACCTGCGCGATCGTTACGGCACTTAGAAAGTATCAAATAGAGAATTAAATTCGTTGGCCGCTGCCCCAAGACAGAGTTTTTCTGTGCCATGGTTTTGAGCAGTTGCAGCTTTTTGAGCCCTTTCCCCTGGCCCAACCCAGGTTAAAATCCGCAGCGGGGGCAGTACGATGAACATATTTGCTATGCGATCGCCTAGTTTGCCATGAGTCACCGTGTTCTAGTTGTGGAAGAGGAAGAAAAGTTAGCCCGATTTATGGAGTTGGAACTCAAATATGAAGGCTACGATGTCAGTGTGGCTAGGGATGGTCTGAAGGGCCTTACCCAAGCCCAGGAATTTCCCCCCGATTTAATCATTGTGGACGCAGCCCTACCAGGGCTGTCTGGAGCGGAGCTATGCCGACGACTACGGCAGATGGGCAGTCGCATTCCTGTTATCCTGATCACAGCCAAGGACGACGTGGAAGAAAGGGTGATGGGGCTTGATGCCGGTGCCGATGACTACATTGTCAAACCCTTTAACTCCGATGAGTTTTTTGCCCGCATCCGGGTGCAATTGCGTCGTACCCACACGGCTAGCGATGAAGTGCTGCAATTTGCCGATCTACGCTTCAATCGCAGTACAAGGGAAATTCAACGGGGCGATCGCCTGATTGATCTCACTGCCAAGGAGTTTGAGCTTTTGGACTATCTCCTCTCCCATGCCCGCCAGGTGTTGACCAGGGAACAAATTTTGGAACGGGTCTGGGGCTACGATTTTATGGGGGATTCCAACATCATTGAAGTTTATATCCGTTACCTACGGTTGAAGTTGGAGGCGGCGGGGGAACCCCGTTTAATTCAGACAGTGCGGGGGGTGGGCTACGTGCTAAGGGATTAGGAGTATGGAACTAATCATTTCCTGGCTACGGGTGTCTTGGCAGGTGTTGGCCATCAATGGCGATCGCATTGCCTGGAACACTTTTTTGGCTGTTATTCCCCTGGTGCTCAGTGTTTGGTTATTCCGTTGGCATAATCCCCAACGCCAACCATGGCCCCGATCGCCACTATGGTGGGTAATTTTTGCGGTATTTATCGCCTTTTTGCCCAATGCCCCTTACATTTTGACCGACATTATCCATTACTTCCAACTGGTGCGGCGGGGAGTGCCGGAAAGCATTATGGTATTCACCGTGACGCCCCAATTTGTGCTGTTTTTAGGCACTGGTTGGCAATGCTACGTCATGTCCCTGCTCAATGCCGGTTATTACCTGGAGCAACGGCAATGGTCAGCCTGGACTTGGCCCATGGAGTTAACGGCCCATCTGTTGTCGGCGATCGGTATTTATCTGGGGCGATTTTTGCGTTTAAACAGTTGGCATGTGGTTACAGACCCCAAAGATGTGGGTCATAATTTGGCCCAAAGCCTTTCCCATCACCGTCCCCTCTTGGCCATTAGCGTCACCGTGGTGATTCTGACCGTTTTTTATTGGTTGACTAAACAGGTTAACCTCGGGTTAGTACTGCGGTGGCAACAGGTTCGTCGCCGTGGTCCATAGGCCAACAAAAATATTAACCCAATGGAATGGCAACAATTACTCTCCCGCAAACGCCTCGGTAAACAACAGTTGGAGGAGCATCAGTTTGAGCGCACCTCTTTCCTCAAAGATTATGACCGCATTGTCTATTCCACGGCTTTCCGCCGCCTGAAGGATAAAACCCAGGTTTTTCCCCTATCCAAAAATGCCGATGTCCGCACCCGTCTGATCCACAGTTTGGAGGTGTCCTGTGTGGGTCGTTCCCTAGGGCGTATGGTGGGGGATCAGGTGATTAAACGCCATCAACTCCAGGCGATCGAAGCGGCGGACTTTGGTGATATTCTTTCCGCGGCCTGCCTAGCCCACGACATTGGTAATCCTCCCTTTGGCCATGCCGGGGAAGATGCCATTCAAACCGCTTTTCAAAAATGGTATGCCCGCAAAAATCGCTCCGGTGCCCTGATTAATCCTTTACAAAAAGCTGATTTTGACCGCTTTGAAGGCAATGCCCAGGGCTTTCGTATTTTAACTAAGCTTGGTTTACCCCATCGCCCAGGGGGACTGCAACTAACCTGTGCCACCCTGGCCACCTTTGCCAAATATCCCCGGGAATCATTTATTCCCCAACGCACCCTGGCCCGCCATCCCGGCAAAAGCTTACAAAAATACGGTTTTTTCCAGGCTGAAAAAGATCTATTCACTGAAGTAGCTGAAACGGTGGGTCTCATCCGGCGATCGCCAAAGGTTGCTTGGTGGTGTCGCCATCCCCTCACGTTTTTAATGGAGGCGGCGGACGATCTCTGTTACTCCATTGTCGATTTGGAAGATGGTTTTCACATGGGCTATCTCCCCTTTGGAGCAGTGCAAGATAAATTACAAAGCATTGCTGACATTGAGCTAAACCAATATGAAGGCAGCCCGGCGGAAACCATCAAACGACTGCGAGCTAAGGCCATCAATCGACTGGTGAAGGAAGTAGCCCAAATTTTCCTCGACCATGAACCGGATATTTTAGCGGGGAAATTTGACCAATCCCTAGTGGGGCTAAGTCGTTTTTCCCCTCAACTTAAGGAAATTGAAACCATGACCACCAATGCGGTTTTTCACCATCCCAATGTGGTCAGAATTAAAATTGCTGGCTTTGAAGTCTTGGGGGATCTATTAACTGATTTTCTTACCGCCGTCCTGGAAAAACAACCCCGTCCGAAGGGGAAACTGCTTAAATTTATGTTGCCTCCAGAGCACCAAGTAGCCCCCGATGACGATAACTACAGCAAAATTCTGAAAGTAACTGATTACATTGCTGGTATGACCGATTTGCAAGCCACTCTGCTGTATCAACAACTGCGGGGCATTGCTCTCTAATACTCCCATGCCAGGGTTTCAGATTATGGGCAAAAGCAACTCTGGCAGTTTGGGCTGAAGAGAGCCTGATGCGGGGAAAAATTTCCGCTGACCAGAATTTACACCAAACTGTGCGCCAGAGTAAAACCATGGCCATTTAATTAAAAGTGCGACAAAAGTAAGCATGGAGAAACCCGAATACAAACGCTATAGAATCCGTGATTATTTCAGTCTTATTTAAACGAACACAACTAGGAGTTGGCGGTTAAGTAGATTTTTCCTGGGAGAAAATTGGCAGAGGGTTGACGTTGCGATAGGCACTGTTGGGACGGGGTTGTTTTTGAATTTCCTCCTTAATGCTGTCAAGATCTACATAACGGTCGGAAACATTGATTAAACTGTCGCTGGTCATGGAACGGAGGCTCACCACCTCAATGCGCGCCCCCCGATAACTGACCGCATCAGCCGCATAGGCCAAATCTCCATCTCCACTAACTACCACAGCGGTGTCATAGGAACCCACCAAGGACATCAAGTCCACAGCAATTTCCACGTCTAGGTTGGCCTTTTTAGAACCGTCCGGTAATTGCACCAGGTCTTTGGCAATGACTCGGTAACCATTGCGGCGCATCCAAAGCAAAAATCCCTGTTGTTTTTCGTTACTGCGGTCTACCCCGGTGTAGAAAAAAGCCCGCAATAGTCGGGAGCCCCCCGTTAAACAGTGCAGTAATTTGGTGTAATCAATTTCAATGCCTAGTTGCAAGGCTGCGTAAAAAAGATTGGAACCATCAATAAAAATGGCCACCCTGCCCCGGTTTTCTAATAACTGATCCGGTGTAAACAGTGCATCCTGTTCAAAGTCCTCAAACATGGTGTTCCTAAATAATTAAGTCGTGATTTAAAGGGGTTTTTTAAAAAAAATTCAAAGGGAAAAAGCGGAAAAGTGATAAAAATGTTAATTTTTGTTAAAAAATCTTCAAAAGATTGAAGTTGACCTAGGGGGTCAGCTTTTGATTCTACTCCTCTGCCGGTAACTCCAGTTTGGTAAAAATAGGCTGGGCCGGGGGCAGATTTTGATTCGCACATAGTTGGCCCCAGGATTGGTGACGGTTGAATTCTTCCGCTTGCTCCAACGGCGATCGCCACTGGTCAAAATCCCAGGTGAAACCCAATTGTTGATAAATTTTGGTGCTCAGGCGGGGAACAATGGGGGAAAGGAGATAGGCCGAGAGCCGAATGGACTCCAAGACGCTGTACAGCACATCTTCCACTTCCTTCTGACTGCCCTGTTTAAATAACTTCCAGGGAGCCATGTCGTCGATGTATTTATTGCCAGCCCTCACTAAGGTAAAAATTGCCTCACAGGCATCGGTGAAGGACAGTCTTTCATAGGCACTGCTCACCTGTTCCCCCAAATGACTGCCTAGGGCTTTGAGGGGATTATCGGGGGCTAAATCCGTGGCCATTACCTGGGGACCTTGCCCCTGACAGTATTTTTTCACCATGCCCAGGGTGCGATTGAGCAAATTTCCTAAGTCGTTGGCCAAATCGGCATTGAGCACATTGACAAACCGTTGTTCGTTGAAATCCCCATCTTTACCAAACTCAATTTCCTTGAGGAAATAGTAACGAAAAGCATCCTCCCCATAGCGGTTAATTAAGTCCAGGGGATCAACGGTGTTGCCCAAACTTTTACCCATTTTGTGCCCATCTTTGGTGAGAAAGCCATGGCCGAAAACCTGGGCGGGGATCGGTAATTCCGCCGATAGCAACATGGCCGGCCAATAGACCGCATGGAACCGTAAAATATCTTTGCCAATCAAGTGTAAATTGATGGGCCACCATTTGGCCAAGGCGTTAGCTAAACTAGGTTCTTCATCCTCCCCTAAGAGAGCGGTGACATAGCCTAGTAGGGCATCAAACCAAACGTAAATAGTATGGTTGGGATCATTGGGGAGGGGGAAACCCCAGTCCAAATTGACCCGGGAAATGGAAAAGTCCTGCAATCCCTGGGCAACAAAATTCAACACTTCATTGCGACGACTACTGGGTTGGATAAATTCCGGTCGTTGGGCGTACAGTTCTTCCAAGGGTTTCTGATAGCGGGAAAGGCGAAAAAAATAGTTTTCCTCATCCCGCCATTCTGCCTTGCGGTTAGGGTGTAGAGGACAATGGTTATCCTCCAATAAATCTCTTTTTTCTTTAAATTCTTCGCAGGCAACACAGTACCATCCCTGTTGTTGGGCCAGATAAATGTCCCCTTTGTCCCAGACCCGTTGAAAAAAGTCTTTGACAATGGCTAAATGGTGGGGATTAGTAGTACGACTAAAGCGGTCGTAACGGATATTGAGCGATCGCCATAGTTCCTTAAACTTGACCACGATATGGTCGCAATGGGTTTGGGGATCAAGGCCTTGAGCTTCGGCGGTACGTTGAATTTTCTGCCCATGTTCGTCGGTGCCGGTGATCATCAACACTTCATAGCCCTGCAATCTTTTGAAGCGGGCCAGGGTATCCGCCACTACTGTAGTGTAGGCACTACCCAAATGGGGCACATCGTTAACGTAGTACAGTGGGGTGGTAACGGAAAAAGTGGGTACGGAAGAATCAAGCATTCGATCAAAAGAAGTTTGTAAAAGTGCCATGGAGAATATTTAGTTTGGTTAACCACCATGCCTAGAATGGTCAACAGTAATGGTTACTTCCCTAAACTCCTGAGGATAGATTCTCAAGGGGGGCTGTTAAGTAAACCTTGTTATTGCCCTTAGAAATTCTTATCAATGAGGTTAAAAATAGATTCTTAAAAATAAATTGAAATTAACAATCTTAAAAAGCGGGGGACTTCAGTTTAGCAAAGGCCAAACTTTAAGGAAGTTTTTCTCCATAATATCTTAAGATGTGAAGCCCTCTTCCTCTTTTTGGGAGCAAGTTCCGTCCCTACACCCGATCAGGATAAAATGAACTGCTAGCCCCCACTGCTTCTTTCTGACAAGGAATTTTCATGAAACCGTATTTAGCCGCTGCCCTGCAAATGACCAGCCGCCCCAACCTAGCCGAGAATTTACAAGAAGCAGAGGAGTTGATCGATTTGGCAGTGCGCCAGGGGGCAGAATTGGTGGGTTTGCCGGAGAACTTTGCTTTTTTGGGCAATGAAACAGACAAACTGGAACAGGCTTCGGCGATCGCCACAGCGACGGAAAAATTTTTGCAGACCATGGCCCAACGTTTCCAGGTGACTATTCTGGCGGGGGGCTTTCCCTTTCCGGTGGCGGGGGAGGCGGGCAAGGCCTATAACACAGCCACTTTAATTGCTCCCAATGGGCAGGAATTGGCCCGCTACCATAAGGTGCATTTATTCGACGTTAATGTGCCCGACGGTAACACCTATTGGGAATCAGCCACGGTGATGGCTGGGCAAAAATATCCCCCGGTGTACCATTCCGATAGCTTTGGTAATTTGGGGCTGTCCATTTGCTACGACGTTCGTTTTCCCGAACTGTACCGTTACCTTTCTCGCCAAGGGGCAGATGTTCTTTTCGTGCCCGCCGCTTTCACTGCCTACACCGGCAAAGACCATTGGCAAGTGTTGCTCCAGGCCCGGGCTATTGAGAATACCTGCTACGTCATTGCCCCAGCCCAAACCGGTTGCCATTACGAAAGACGCCACACCCACGGCCACGCCATGATCATTGATCCCTGGGGAGTGATTCTGGCCGATGCGGGGGAAAAACCAGGCCTGGCGATCGCCGAAATTAACCCCGACCGCCTCAAGCAGGTACGTCAACAAATGCCTTCGTTGCAACACCGGGTATTCGTCTGATGGCTAGTTGCCAGGGCGTTCCTAGGGCCCAAGCGGTGAAGAATGCAGGCACAGAGACTAAAACCGCCTTTTTCGTCATCGTTAACGATTTGTCCTGGGGCAAAAATGAGGAAACCCCATGGGGATCAAGGATTTGAGCCATATTGATTGACCCGTGGCTATTGTCTAGCAAAGCTTAATTAATAGTTAAGAAAACCTGAACAGTCCGAAGGAAGTGTTAGTTTTTGGATCTTAGCTGGGTCGCTGCGGCCTAAAAAGTTCACTAGCGGCGTTGTTTTCCTTGGCTGATCATCTAAGCCAGCGAAGGGTCTACGCGGCGGAAATGGACTTGACCGCCATGGGGATCAGCGCTAACTGCCACTGGGAGTAATTTTTTCTTTTCCCTAACTACAACTGTATAACTGTGCTTTATTTTACAAATCTTACAGGAATTTTATCGTTTTTTACCGCCGCAATTTGACCTGTTGGACTTGATTTTTAACAAACCCTCTTTAAGTATCCTTAAGCAATCACCATGATCATGTATCACCGACCGATCCAAGCTCCCCAAATCCTTACCAAGCAGACTATCCATTGCCCCAATTGCGGAAACCATGCCGTCCGTCAGCAATGCCTAATTGAAAAGGAAATTGTCACTGAAACCGCTTGTCCCGTGTGTGACTACCTCTTGGTCAATTGCCACCGTACCGGCAGAGTGGTGGATTCTTACCTTTGTTTAAATACGAGGCGTTAGTAACTAATAGTCATGGGTTCATTGACCATTGGGCTGACACTTTTCCACCTGGGCAGTCCAAAGTACCATCTGCTTCATTGCTTCCCGTAGCACAGCAGCCCCTAGATCACTGTTGTTGACCATAAAACTGAATGCCACTGGGCCCCAATGGTCGTTTCCCACATAGCCCGTGAGGGAAACTACCCCTGTGAGGGTGCCTGTTTTGCCCCGCATTTTGCCCACCAGGGGAGTATCGGCGAAACTCCGCTCCAGGGTGCCCGATCGCCCGGCCACGGCAAGGGATTGTTGGTAAATTGTCCCCGTTGACCGTTGGGTTTGATTTATCAAAAGTTGTACTAGGGTTTGGGGTGTGACCAAATCCTGGCGGGACAGTCCTGAGCCATCCCGTAGTCTAACCGTAGTGGGGGCTAGACCAAGCCTTTCTAAGTAGGACTGCCAATTGGTGTCAGAGGAGGGCAGTTGGATGGCGTTGAGCAACGCTTCAGCGTAGAGATTATTGCTGTCTTGGTTGACCGTTTTAATCAGTGCCGATAAAGGAGCAGACGTTAGAGTTAGCACAGGGGCCGGGGCGATCGCCGTGGTGTCGGTGCTCAAGGTTTGGGAGTTGACGGTAATGCCTTGTTCCGCCAACTTTTGTTGCAAACTAGCAAGGAAGTAACCTGGCGGGTCTGCCACGGCCAAGGTAATTTCACGGGGTTCCCCTGCGGGGGGCAGAGCGCCGGTGAGGACCAATTGCCGTTGACCAAAAATTTGTCGAACCTGGGGAGACTGGGCTGGATCAACTTCCGTTTGGGTTTGGTTAATAATCTGCCATTGTTCCCCCGCAATGGAATCGGACCAAGTGGGGGCCAAGGGTTCCCCTAAGTCCTGGGGCGTGAGGGTGAGGCTAACTTGGTTACCGGCCAAAATTGCGCCATTGACAGGGGGAGCATAACCGTAGTGCAAATCATCCCACTCCCAACTGGGGCGTTGGTAATCCTGGGGGGCGATGGCGTCTACTAACACCAATTCTTCAATTACCGTTACCCCCCTATCTTTTAAATTTTTGGCGATCGCCGTCAGGTCTTCCAGGGTCAAGCTGGGGTCCCCGCTAGTGATAATCTGAACTTTTTTACCGCCATCCAGTTGGTAAACCTGAGTGGCAAAGCGAAAATTTGGCCCCAGTTCCTGCAGAGCCATGGCGGTGGTAATTAATTTTTGGTTAGAGGCCGGAATAAAAAGACGATCAGCTTGATATTGGTAAACAGGCTGAGACTCCGTTAAAGGTTGGATGGCAATGCCCCATTGGGCCCGGCCTAAATCCGGTTGTTGTAAATGGGTTGCCAGTTTTTGTCCCAGTTCCGCCGGACAAAGGCGATCGGTCTGGGCCCCTACCCCCGTGGTCAGAAAAAGGAAAAATACCCCCGTCAGTGAGAGCGGCAATAAGCTCAGGTGTTTTTTCCATTGAGACGGCAAAATCAGCACCATGCCTGGGTATTCCCCTAGTCCGTAATTGCCTTGAGCAGCACATCACTCAAACTCATGCCCTGCATATCTTCCATGGTGACGGTATCTACAATGTCAAACTTAGCTCCTGCGGCCTGTAATTGATCGTCTAAAGCCTGGAAAAAGGCTGTGGCTTTTTTATCGTTGCCCACCTGAATGAGGGAAATACCCAATTCCTCGTCCCGGTCAATTTTTTGGCTCGCTTCCAAAATTAAACGGATCACCGCTTTACGATCGGTGGGTTCACCGTCGGTGATGATCAAAAAAGTTTCTCCGTTGGGCTTAGTTTGCCCCGCCTGGCGTCGCTGAAAGAAATTATCCAAACCATCCTTGAGGGCACTGGCAAGATCTGTGCGTCCCATGGGTTCGTTGTTAGCATAAATATAAGCAACTTTCTGGGCCGTAACATTGTCATAACGACGGAAGCGGCCGGAGAATAGGTAAACCGTGATGCCGTCGGGGTCAATTTCTTCGCATTTTTGAGCCAGGGCAATGGTCGAAGCTTGGGCTATTTCCCAGCGAGTGGGGCCATTGGGATCATCAGCGGTGGCCATGCTACTGCTTTTATCGATCATTAGGGTATAGTCTCGGTTTTCGATGACAGCTTCAGCGCTCATAATCCTCTTGGGTCAATTTTGCAAACAATGGCAGTTTTTTCTCTTTTAGCCTATTACAACTTTTTGGAAATGTTCTTAAGATTGCATATTTCCTTAAAATTAATCAGAAATTTGTTAGAGGGGTAATGCCGTGCCGACCGTTCACTGCTCCAACCGCGATTGTCAAGCCCCCAATGACCTAGGCGATCGCCTGTGCAAAACCTGCCAGACCCCTCTGCTGAAACGCTATCTGTGGTCGGTGGGCGATTGGATCAAGGCCTATCAACCGGGGGAATTGTTACTGGACCGTTATCTGTTGGTGCGGCCCCAAGTGTTGTTGGACACTACTCCAGCCCTGGGAGTGGACGGGCCAGAGGAAATCCCGGATCATATTTTGCCCTACCAAAAGCTTTTGCCCTTTCGTCTCAATGTGCCGGAAGTGTATGACTATTTTCCCAGTTGGGACGAAGAAAAGGATTTATCGGTCTGGCTGTTGGACTATGGCTCGGTGCCCCTAGATGAGACGGGGGAACCTCTCCATGACCGTTTATTGCCTTCCCTGGGGGAAATGTGGGAGCAAGCTTCACCCCTACAACAGTTAACTTGGCTCTGGCAAATGATTCGTCTTTGGCAACCGTTACAAAGGCAGGGGGTGGTGTCTAGCCTATTGGAATTTGACTGGTTGAGGGTGCAGGGCCCCCAAATTTTTCTCCAGCAGTTGCAGCTAGATGAGCACCAATTTTATGAAACCAAATATTTAGCCGGGGTGTGGGAGCCGTTATTGACCAATGCCCATCCGGCGATCGCCGATTTTTGTCAGACCCTGTGGCAAAGGCTAAAACAGGGCAAAATTCCCCACGCGGACTACCTGTTGCGGGTGTTGGACACGGGCATTCAATCCTTGGCAGAGCAGTATGATTTTAGCTATACAGTGTTTGCCCAAACCGATGGGGGCCCCAGTCGAGACCATAATGAAGACGCCTGTTTTCCCGTCAGCGAAACCCCCATAGAAGGGCAACAGTTGGCCAACACCATGACCCTCATTTGTGACGGGGTGGGGGGCCAGGAAGGGGGGGAAATTGCTTCCCAATGGGTAATTGATCATTTGCCAATTCGGATTATTTCCAAGATTCAAAAACAGATGAATGAGCCGGACCAAATCCGCAGTTTCATCCAGCATCTCAAGGAAGATATCGAAGAAGTTAACGAGCAACTCAATCGTCGTAATGACCGGGAGGAAAGGGTCGAAAGGGAAAGGATGGGCACCACCCTGGTGATGGCCCTGGCGGATTTTCAGCAGTTTTTCCTGGCCAATGTGGGGGATTCCCGTTGCTATTGGCTGACCAAGGATAGCTGTAAGCAGGTGACGGTGGACGATGACGTGGCTTCTAGGGAAGTGCGGCTCGGGTTGATGCTCTATCGCCATGCGGTGGAATTACCCAGATCGGGGGCGTTAACCCAAGCGGTGGGATTGGGGCCAGCGGGGCAACTCCATCCCATTATTCAGCGCTTGATTGTGCCCACGGATTGTCTCTTTTTACTCTGTTCCGATGGCTTCTGTGACAACAATCGGGTAGAGCAGTATTGGCAAGATGATTTTCTGCCGGTGCTCCAAGGCGATCGCCCGATCGCCGAAGCAGTGCCTCGATTGATTGAGTTGGCCAACCAAGTTAACGGCCATGACAATGTTTCTGTTGCCCTTATGCACTGCCAAATTTCTCCCTCCGTCCCTACCCCCACCCAGGCGGAAACGGCCGCCGCCACCGGAGAAGATGAAACTACTCTGGAAGAAGATTTTGCTGGGGATACGGAGTTTGGACTCAAGGCGATCGCCTATCTCGACTTCAGCCAAAAGCCAGTGGCCAGGCCCAAAGAAACGGAACCGGAGCATGCCATTCCCCAACAGGACCCCAAAGAATCATTGGCTTCTCGCCCCTTTGATACCCAGCCGCCCCTACCTCCGGAGGAAATTCCCCTCAATCCTCCCCTAGACCCCCCACCAACAATGGCAAAACAACCGGAGCCAGCCCATCGCTCTGGGGGCTTAGCCGCAAAATTCCTGGCCCTTTCCAAAACCAGCCAGTTGTTAATTGCGGGGGGCATAGTGATTATTATTGCGGCCCTGACGGTGGCGGTGCTTAACCTGGGCCAAGGTAATGGCGAACAAAACCAACCTTCCTCCAGCCTGATTGATTTGAGCGTGGGGCATGGTTGATTTCACTAACCTCAATAGCTTGGCCGCCTCTCTTTTGGTAGAAACCTGTTTCAGACTGGGCCTCCGGCAGGCGGTTATTTGTCCTGGGTCCCGTTCCAGTCCCTTAACGGTGGCCTTGGCTCGCCATGGAGGTATTGACTGTGTAGTTAGTTTGGATGAGCGTTCCGCTAGCTTTTTTGCCTTGGGCCATGGCAAATGCACAGGGCAACCAGTGGCCTTAGTGTGTACTTCCGGTACAGCGGCGGCCAACTTCCTACCCGCAATTATTGAAGCCCATTACAGTCAGGTGCCTTTGTTGGTGCTAACTGGCGATCGCCCCCCGAGATTGCGTCATTGCCGGGCCGGGCAGACCATTGACCAGACCAAGCTCTATGGCCACTACCCCCAGTGGCAAACGGAGTTGGCATTGCCGGAGCCCAACATGGATTATTGTCATTATCTGCGGCAGACCGCCCTCCATGGTTGGCAAAAATGTTTTTGGCCTAGGTTGGGGGTGGTGCATCTCAATTGCCCCTTTGATGAACCTCTAGTGCCCCTGGAACATGGCCCAGAGTCCCTACAAAACCTAGCTGGAGAATTTAACGAGGAGCATTTTTATCGGGGGCTAACAACGTTTGCAGCAATGAATCAGGGAGAAGCGATTTCCTTGCCTTCCAGTTCTGTTACTTCCGCTTTTTCCCCACCCCAGCCGGACTTCAGCCGATTGGGTTTGATCCTGGTGGGAGTTCTGCCCGGTGGTGAAACCCCTGCTTTGCTGACAGATATTTTGGCGATCGCCAGGGCGTTGCAATATCCCGTACTGTGCGATGCCCTTTGCTCTTTGCGTAACTATGACGATGGCCAGACCGCTTTAATTACCAATTATGACTTTCTGATCCGTTGCCCCAGTTGGGCAGAACAGTTAGTGCCAAAGCAAATTATTCAAATTGGTGAATTGCCCACTAGTAAAGCGTTGCGAAATTGGCTCAGCACCATTGATTGTCCCCGTTATATTTTGAACTTCCACGGGGAAAATTTAGACCCTCTGCAAGGACAAACGATTTACTTACCCACCAGCGTTGCCCAGGTAGCGGACTATTTAGATAGCCAGGGATTAACCCCCGATGCAGAACAGAAAAGTTATGCCCATAGTTGGCAGGAAAAACAGCGGCAAAGCCAAACAATTATCATTTCTGCCCTAGCCGATGCCCATACCCCATTAATGGTGGCCAAATTGGCCCATTGCTTAGCGCCTCAAACTAATTTTTTGGTGGCCAATAGTTTGCCTGTGCGCTGGCTGGAATTTTTCTGGCCCGTCAACGGCGATCGCCATCGTATATTTGTTAACCGGGGAGCCAACGGTATTGATGGCACCCTTTCCACCGCCATGGGGATTGCCCACCGTAGCCCAGGGGAGACAGTATTATTAACTGGCGATTTATCCCTATTGCACGACAGCAACGGCTTTTTAAATCAGTCCCAAATGCAGGGTAATTTAACCATTATTTTACTTAATAATAACGGTGGCGGTATTTTCCAAACCCTACCCATTGCCCAATGTGAAGATGTGTTTGAAACCTATTTTGCTACGCCCCAAGGAGTGGATTTTGGACAACTTTGTCGCACCTATGGAGTGGAACACCAAATTATTACTAACCTTTGGGACTTAAAAGAACAATGGCCAAGAAACAATTCCACTTCCATCCGGGTTTTAGAAATAATTGGCGATCGCCGTCAGGAAGCCCAATGGTTAAAATCATTACAGGCACAATTTTCCTGTGCTGATAGCTTGATCCAGTAAATCTTTGCCCTCCTGCACAGAATTGATCTGAAAAAGCTGTTCCCGCAACTGTGCCGCCCCAGGAAAGTCTTTGCAATACCACGCCAAATGTTTCCGGGCTTGGAATAAACCCCGTTGACCTTTATATTCCCAAAGCATTTGCAGATGTTCCTGGGCACAGGTTAATTTTTCCGCCACCGTGGGAGCCCTTCGTTTCTCTCCAGTTTTAAAAAAATGCTCAATTTCCCCCACTAAATAGGGATAACCCAAACTCCCCCGGGAACACATTACCCCGTCTGCCCCGGTTTGTTCTAAACAGGCGATCGCCGCTTCCACCGAAAAAATATCCCCATTGGCAATGACCGGGATTGACAGAGCTTGTTTAACTTTGGCAATCCATTGCCAGCGGGCCTGGCCGTTATAGCCCTGGGCCCTGGTGCGGCCATGGAGGGTCAACATTTGTGCCCCCGCATCTTGCAATCTCTGGGCAAATTCGACAATATTAATTTCCTGATCATCCCAACCGAGGCGGGTTTTGACCGTAACAGGTACATCCACCGCCGCCACCACAGTTTTGACAATGGCTTCGGCTACATCCGGTTGCCGCAGTAAGGAAGAACCGCCCCCTTTTTTAGTGATTTTATTGACCGGACAACCCATGTTAATGTCCACCGATTGGGCTCCCTGGGCCACCGCTTTTTGGGCCGCTGCCGCCATAAAGTCCGGCCGACAGTCAAACAGTTGGATACTGATGGGATTTTCCTGGGGATCAATTTCCATCACCTGGGGCAACGTGCGGAGATGGTGAATTTCCGTGGCGCTGACCATTTCCGTATAGAGCATGGCCTGGGGGGCATAGCGCCGCACTAACCGCCGAAACACCAAGTCCGTCACCCCCGATAAAGGGGATTGGAAGACCCGGCTGTGGAGGGTGAGGGTGCCAATCTGTAATGGTGTTGCCCAGGCGGTGGGGTTAGGAGGATTATTAGGCAAAGAATTAAGGGCCAAAATCTACAAGGAAATGAATCTATCAACAGTATTTTTCCATTTTTCTCGGTCAAAAGGCGATTGCCATTCGCTAACTACAACAACCACAACGGGGGGAAACCATGGGGACAGGGTTGGAGGTCTAGTATGTTGGAAAGAATACCCTTAATACCTACCAAGCTACCTTTGGTTGGTTCCCCCTAAGTGTGAGTGCCAATATGTCCAACAAAAAAGAGATTCCCATTTTAATCGGTGCGTTGTTAGTCACCCTGGGCATTGTCGGAGGAGGAGGATGGTTTTTATTTAACAGAATGAATCCTGCTGCGGTCACTCCTGGGCCTGCCACCACGGTTCCCATGCCGAGGGAATTACAGGCCAATGCCAGCGCCGGGGAAAGGGTGCTTGTTCCCACCATGGACAATGAAACTAAGTTATTTGCGTCCAAGGCGATCGCCGAGGGTAAAAACGCAGAAGCGTTGGCACAATTAACTCAACATTTGGAAAAGTCCCCCAACGATCCTGAAGCCTGGATCTACTTCAACAATTTGCGGGCCTTAGACCATAATCCCCTCCAGATAGCGGTGGTGGCCCCGGTGGGCAGTAGCCTCAATATTGCCCAGGAAATTTTGCGGGGGGCGGCCCAGGCCCAGGAAGAAATCAATCAAAAGGGCGGTATTGACGGTCGTTTTTTGCACATCACCATTATCAATGATGCCAATGACGGCACTTTGGCCCAACAATTTGCCGGAGCTTTGATTAAACAAAATCAAATCCTCGGGGTGGTGGGGCATAATGCCAGCAGTGCCACCCTCAGTGCGGCCTCTACCTACGAAGCGGGGGGATTGGTGCTGGTCAACGCCACTAGCGACGCCAATGGCATTACCAATGTTGGCGACCATATTTTTCGGGTTATTCCCCAGATCAACACCTCCGCCCAAACCCTGGTGCAAAGGGTCAGCCAAGAAGTTGACCGAGTGGCGGTCTGCTACGATTCCAAAGCCCCCGACGGCGTTTCTTTTTACCAAGAATTTACCACCGGTTTGTTGGCCAGCGGCGGCCAGTTAGCCCCCACCGTCTGTGACCTGAGTGAAGCCAATTTCAACAGCCAAGCTAAGATGGCGGAAATTGTTGCCAGTGGGGCCCAGGGATTGCTAATTTTGCCCCACATTGACCGCCTTGATCTTGCTTTCGCCCTGGGTGACGCCAACCGGGGTCGCCTGAAGCTCTATGGCAATAGTCCCCTGTCTACGATTAAAACGTTGGAACAAGGCCGGGGCATGGTGGGTTTAATGGTGGCCATACCCTGGAGTTCCAAAAGTGAGGCCAATCGTCCCTTTGCCGAGGCCGCCCGGAAGTTTTGGGGGGGAGATGTGTCTTGGCGCACGGCGGCTACCTACGATGCAGTTTATACGGTGGCCAACGCCCTGGCCATTGCCCCCAGCCGTCCAGGTTTACAAAAGGCTTTGAAAGAACCGGAATTTGTTTCCAGCACCATCAATGGTGAGGTTAGTTTTTTACCCAATGGCGATCGGGCGGGACAAGCCACTCTAGTGCAAATTAAACCTTCTCCCAGCCATGTCACTGGTTACGACTTTTTCCCCATCAATCGCTAGGGAAATCTCGATGCCGTTGGAAGTTTATGGTTACTGGTCGTCAACTTTGGTTACGGGGTTTTCCTGCCCTATATTTGCAACCATTGGGCTAGGGGGGGAGGCACCGGCAGAAGGATCAAAATCAAAATGGCGATCGCCACAATGCCTAATAAATCCCGGCGATCGTCCAACTCACTGACATCATTTAACGCTGGCTGGTCCCCCACGGGCATGAGCAACAAAATAATTGCCCAGATGAAAAAGTCACTGCGGATAAAAGAAAGTAACACCATCACCACCCTGGTAATTTGCCCCGTCACAATGGCCACCCGTTGCCCCAGCATGGCATGGATAATGTGGCCCCCATCCAACTGGCCAAAGGGCATCAAATTCAACGCCGTTACAATCAAACCAATGTAACCGGCGATCGCCAAAGGATGGAGATCTAGTACTGTGTTCGGCCCCAACTGACTGCCCAACGCCGCCTTACTAATCAGGGTCATCAGGAGAGAAAAGCGATAATCCAAAGCATCAAATCGCAATAGGTTAGTATTGTCCGGCATGGCTGCCACCGTGGACTGGGTCAACCCCCACCACAAAATCGGTAAGCCCACTACCAAACCCCCCAACGGCCCGGCGATCGCCACATCGAATAAAGCTTTACGGTGGGGCACCGGGGACTTCATCTGGATAAAAGCACCAAAGGTGCCCAAAAAGAAGGGAATGGGAATGAAATAGGGCAGAGTAGTGCGGATTTTGTAATGTACCGCCGCCCCATAATGGCTTAGTTCATGGCAGCCCAAAATGGTCAAAATTGCCAAACTGTAGGGTAAACCCACCATTAACGTTTGGATGCCCGCTTGGAGTTTTTCCGGAGTTAAGCCCGCCATTTCTGCCCCTACCATGGTGGTGGTGAACCCAGTCAGTAGCAGTAAAGTTAAGGCTAACCAAGGTTTATGGAGCCTTTCGGCATTATTGGTATTATCTTCTTTCGCCTGGGCTGGGTTAGGTACTAGGGCAAAAAAAGGTTGGCCCTGCAAACTTTCTTGAAATAGCACCAAAAAGCGATCGCCAAAGGCATCTTCCACATTACCCTTGACCCGTTCATAGGCCATTTCCGGTGCCACTTGTAATTTGCCTCGGCACAGAATGGCCTGGGGACGGTAGTCCAATTGCTGGAGGTAATACACTCCCCAGGGAAAACAATCCCGCAAAGATTTTTCTTCCGCCGCATCAATGGGTCGGGGGGCTGGTTCTGATGATTTCTGCTCTGTTCCTTGGGCATTATCGGGGTTAGGGGAAGCGGTAGCCTGGGCCTGTTTATCGGGGACAATGCGACCCTTTTGCACCAGCCACCAGTAGAGCAAAGGACAGACTAAAAACGGCCCCAGCAATAGCAAGGCTGGCAGGGGGGCATCGGGGCCATGGATCATGGCCCAAATTGTCCAGAGGGTGGCCGGGGTCATCAACACCAACCACAATATCCAAATCGGGGTGCGGGTGATGGGGGCGGCATTGCTTTTAACCACAAAATAGGTGATGACAGCAAGGATGAGCAAAAGAAGCCACATTTTTACAAAACTCAGAGGTTACAGGATCACAGCTAGATTCTGGGCGGGGTGGCCTGGATCAGCAAAACAGGCAGTTCGAGGCAAATCAATCCCCTCTCCAGTCTAAGGTATTGCCTCCAGGGGCAAAGCGATGTCGCCCTACTAACCGCAAACTAAGGAAGGCTGGAACTTTTTTCTGGGACAAATTCGGGCAAAAAGTTTTGGTCGCTCAAACTTCCCACCGTATGGTGTTCAAATACTTCCGCCGGGGGCAACACCAGGCGATCGCCAGGGACATCTACGGCCTCCATTGCTTGATTTTCCTGGGGATCTCCCGCGGGCAACAGGCCCAAAAAGGGTAGAGGAAGCAGGGTGGAAAGGTTAGTGATAATTACCAACAAAGCCAAATTATCAAACTGGGTTTCCGTTACTCCCAGCCAATGGGTCAGCAATGATCCCAACTCGAAGGACAATACCCCCGCCAAATTCATCACCGACATCAACAGGGCAAATAGAGTGGCTTCAATGCCCGGTGGACAGAGACGGGCGGCCAGAACCAACACTGGCATAAAAGCAATTTGACCGGTTACGGTGAGAATAATACTGTCCCCCAAACTAAACCAATGGTCATCAATGCCGATGGCTCGGTTAGCGTGGGTAATCAAAATCAGGGTAGTTAACCCTAGGGCACTGGAAATTACCGTACTCCAGCCCATAATTACCCGGAAGGGCAGGGTTTTTAAAAAGCGTTGGTAAAGTCCCACCCCTATCAGTCCGGCTACGCTAGTGACCAAACGCACCCGCCCCAAAAATTCTGGCTCAAAGCCCAACTCGTTGGTGGTGAAATAGAAAAAGGCTGACTCGGCGCTGGGGGTTGCTTGCCAAAAGAAAATAAACAGAGTGGGCAACAGAATGGTTTTTTGGCGCACTGCCTGCCAAACTAATTTAATTTGGGCGCGGGGTTCCGGCTTGCTATCTTCTCCATTAGCAGATGATTCACTAATCAAAAAAGCTGCCCCTACGGTCAGCAAGGGAAAAATGGCAGTGATAGCAAAGACGGTGCGGGTGCTAAACCATTCCAACAAAGCGCCACTGGCATAGGCGGTGATGATGCCCCCCACGGCGGCGGCTCCCCAGGTGAGGGATTGCAAAGATCCCACTTGGGCCAGGGATTCCCGTTGGGCCCGTTCCACCACCAGGGAATCGACAATGACATCGCCGATCGCCACGGATAGAGAAGTAAACAGCAACACTAACCCAGCTTGGGTGCCGCTACCAACCCAGCCCGCAAACAATAGCCAACCGGCACTGCCCATTAACCCCGATAACCACAGGTACGATCTCCGTCGGTAACCGAACAGGGGCACCGTGTCCGACAGTAAACCGAGCACTGGCTTAATAATCCACGGGGCCGCTCCCAAACCAATCAGGGCCCCCATGGCCGCTGGACTCAGCCCTAGTTCATCCTTGAGGAAAAAGCTCACTGCTAAACGGGAAAGCCCCAACACCCCCTGGACAAAGTAAATACTCAGGATGGCCAGCAACTCCCAACTGGGGGCATTGCCCAAAAGCACTTTTTCCCGCAGGAAACGCTTCAAAGGGGTGGAAAATAAAATGGCGATCGGGGTCATAGGTAAGGCAATAAACGGGGTAACTTACTTAATATTTCGTTACGTATTCCCCATGGTAGGACATTTCTTCCAGCCAAGACCCCAGCCCCCTGCATCGATTAGAGTCTTGCATTAAAGGCGATCGCCAGCCATGGGCATTACCCAATCAACCAAATATGCCAAAGTAAGCGTCCTTCCCCTTACCGCCCACCGCCTGGGCTCTCCACCATTAAGGGAAGGGCCGGGTTTCCTTTAACTCCTAATTCTCCCTGCACTATGCTGGAAACGCTTTGCTCCCATTACCTCAAGGTCTCGCTCAAGTTGCTGTCCCCGGTAGGCGATGGCTGGGCGCAGTATTGTCAATTTGTTTTAATTGCCATAATTATTGAGTAAAAACCAGTTATCCAGGATAGCCAATAGTGAATGCTCTCTCAATTCCCACTTGGATGGTCCATGTTTCCAGTGTCATTGAATGGATAGTGGCGATCGCCTTGGTGGGTCGTTATGCCGCAAAGGCCGGTTATGGCCACTGGCGGGCTCTGGCCTGGGGAATGGTGCCAGCGTTGGTGAGTGCGATGTGTGCCTGCACCTGGCATTTCTTTGACAATGCTAGTCAGTTAGATTGGTTAGTGACGCTCCAAGCCCTGACCACTGTGATCGGTAATATTACCCTTTGTCTGGCGGCCTGGTGGATTTATCGTCAATCAGCCCAGCCCTCTGCCCCCAAGCCCTGATGGAACTTAGCCAAATTTTTGCCAAGGAAAACCTCTTTGCCCTTTCCCTTTTTCCCTACCTGGGTTTCCTCTGGTTTCTACGGCGATCGCCCCAAACCCCCAAGCTAGTGCTGGTGGGATTCTATGTTCTATTAGTGTTTGTTTTGGTAACTATTCCCGCAGGGCTCTATGCTGAAAGCCATTACCAAGCCCAGTTGGCCGACGTGGATTGGCTCCATGGCAGTGCGGAAGTATTTTTATCCCTTTCTAACCTGTTGGTTGTCTTTGGTTTTCTCCAGGGGCTAGCCCAACAATCGACGGAGAAGCGGGACAATAGTAGTGGTTAGGCTTACTATTCCCTGGCTAGTAAGGCAAAGTTAAGAAATTTAATGGTCTATCCAGGGGAAACCGCACTGGGTAGTTGCACCCAAAATTGACTACCTTGGGGAGAACTGTTGACACTAATTTTGCCCTGGTGATGCTGCACAATGGCCGCCACGATCGCCAGGCCGAGACCAACTCCTTGATTAGGCGATCGGGAAGGATCAGCTCGAAAAAAGCGGTCAAATAAATGGGGAATTTGCTCTGGATCAATGCCAACTCCGTTGTCTGCCACTGTGACCTGTAAGCTAGGTTGCCTGGGTCGTAGGGCCCCATGGTCAGGGGTACAGCGTTCTAGGGTAAGGGCCACCGAAGGTTCCTGTTGTTGCTGGGGCTGGCTATGGTCAAAGGCATTGGTAATTAGGTTAGTAAATAAGCGAGCCAATTGGTCCCAATCTCCCTGCACAGTAAAGTCTTCCTCCCGGTTCTCTCCCTGGCTTTCAATTCTGAGGGAAAGAAAAATACCCCGTTGTTCAGCACTGAGCCGTTGCTCTTCAATTACCTCAATTAGGAGCGCATCCAAGGGAATGGTCTGCCAAGTCCGGCCGAGGGTGCCACTGTCGGAACGGGCCAAGAATAGAAGATCATTGACCAGATTACCCAGCCGTTGGGTGAGTCGTTCAATCACCTGGAGTTGTTGCCGTTGTTGTTGGGGGTCTGCTTCGGGATATTCCAAGGCTTGTTGCACATTGGTTTGAATCACTGCAATCGGGTTTCTCAGTTCGTGGGAGGCATCAGCCGTGAACTGCTTCAAGCTCTGGTACGATTCGGCGATCGGCTCCATTGCTAAACCCGATAAAAACCAACCAATGGCCGCCGCACTGCTCACTAAAATAACCAGCCCCACACTCAAATCCCAGATCAACTGTTGGGCCGGCTTAGTAACCTCAAACCAAGGATGACTTACCCGCAGATAGCCCAATACCGTACCCCTCTCCTCAATTCTTTTAGTTACCTGGCGCAACTGGCGATCGCCAGAAAAAGACACCGCCTCTGCCTTAGATTGGCTAGAAAGGGAAAGGGGGGAATTGTTGCCCATGGTGGACCACAGCAAACGACCCTCCGCACTAAACCACTCCAAATCAATGTGGTCATCGTCCACTGAAGCGTCATTATCTCGAAAACTGGCCGACACATTCAGGCCATATTCCGCCTGGTCTAGGCCCTGTACCACCAGGGAACGATTTACCACTTCCACCACATGCTTAAGGGTGTCATCAATCCGTTCCACCAGGGTTTGACGGACATAGAAATAAACCCCACTGGCAAATAGCAACAATAACACCGCCGTTACCAAGGTGTACCAAAGAGCTAAACGTCGACGGGTGGCCTGAAACATAGCATTAATTGCCGTTGGAATAGATTGAAAAGCCCCTTGAGCACCGGATTAACGGGGAGAATAACATCGAACCTTCCCATTGTTGGAGCTTTAGAGCAGTTACGGCATTTTAGTGCCACAGCAAAACCCTCATAAAATAAGCGTTACGGCTGTTTTATGGAGATCAAGCTGATGCGGGATTCGCTGTAGTGATAAAGAAGGGAGTGTGAACTAGATTTTCTCTGCGGATTACCGCCCCAAGGTTAATCAAAAGGAAAAGGACAGCAATCCCCCTTAATTATTTGGCAATCTGGAAAATTAAGCCAACTTCTAAGCCGTTTTGATATCCAACTCCTTTGTTTCTGGTTGAATTAAATGCACGTCCCGCTGGGGAAAAGGAATGGAAATATCTTCTTCGTCTAGCTTCCGTTTAATTGCTTCAGTTAGCTGCAATTTGAGGCGGAAGTAATCCTCCGATTTTACCCAGGGACGCACGTAGAAATTAACACTGCTATCCCCCAATTCTCCTAGGGCAATAGTAGGGGCAGGTTCTGCACAAACTTCACTATTTTGATCAAGCACCCACTGTAGGGAAGACCGCACATGGTCAATATTTTCTTCGTACCCCACCCCGATGACTAAATCTATGCGGCGCTGGGGCTTACCCACATGGTTAATAATGTTATTTTCAATGATTTGTTTATTGGGAATGGTCACCAAACGATTGTCGTAGGTGCAGATAGTTGTCGAAAGGATTTCAATCGATTCCACTACCCCTTCAATGCCAGCGACTTCGATCCTTTCCCCCACCCGAAAATAATTAAACAATACTAGTAGAATGCCAGCCGCTACGTTAGCGAGGGAACCTTGCAAAGCTAGACCGATCGCCAGGGTGGAAGCCCCCAAAAGAGCGACGAGGGAACTGGTTTGAATACCCAACTGGGCTAAACAGAGAACAAAGAAAACCAACAAAAGTATGTAGTAGCTGATATTTCCAGCAAAGGAAATAAATGTTGGTTCCAGACTGGACTTTCTGAAGGCCCTAATGATTAGTTTTTGTAGCCTTCTCGATAACCAAAAACCAATTAATAAGATTGCTAGCGCAAAAATAATTTTCAGAGAAGCAGTGATTATTAAATCAGTAATTGCTTGTTGATCATAATTGAAAATGTTATTTGAAAAAAGAGGCATAACGGAACAAAAAGAACGACAAATTCACCAGCAATGGTGTAGGCAATAGGCTAAGAAATAAGTTAAATCAGCCTAGACAAGGGCAACGGGTTTACCTACTTTTTTACCCAAGGGAAAACCAAGGGCTTCCCGTTGTTGTAAATAAATGTGGGCCACTTCCCTGGCTAAGTTGCGAATCCGACCAATATAGCGGGTGCGCTCAGTCACGGCAATTACTCCCCTGGCGTCCAATAAATTAAACGCATGGGAGCATTTCAGCACGTATTCCAAACTAGGCAAAGCCAAACCCCGTTCGATTAACTGTCCCGCTTCCTGCTCGTAAAGGGCAAACAATTGAAACAATAAATCGGGATTAGAAGCTTCAAAGTTGTAGGTACATTGCTCCACTTCCCCCTGCCAGAAAATATCTCCGTAGCTGAGCTTTTCATTCCACTGAATTTGGTCGATCGCCTCTACATTTTGCAGATACATGGCCAGCCGTTCCAAGCCATAGGTAATCTCGATGGAAACGGGGCGGCAATCAATGCCCCCACACTGCTGAAAATAGGTAAACTGGGTCACTTCCATGCCGTCGAGCCACACTTCCCAGCCCACGCCCCAGGCCCCCAGGGTGGGGGATTCCCAGTTATCTTCCACAAAACGAATATCGTGATCCTCGGGCTGAATACCCAGGGCCCGCAGGGAATCAAGATACACTTCCTGAATATTGTCCGGGGAAGGTTTGATTAATACCTGATACTGAAAATAGTGCTGCACCCGGTTGGGATTTTCGCCGTAGCGGCCATCAGTGGGACGACGGCAGGGCTCCACATAGGCCACCGACCAAGGTTCCGGCCCGATCGCCCGCAGAAAAGTGTGGGGATTCATGGTGCCAGCGCCCTTTTCCGTGTCAAAGGGTTGGGCAATGAGGCAACCTTGTTGGGCCCAAAATTCGTTTAACTTGGCGATAACAGCTTGGAAAGTAATGGTCATAGAAAGCCAACAGCTTGATGCTAAATAAATACTAAATGACTAGACAGTGATGAACAATTTGGACTCTGGATCATAGCTCCAAGCCAGGCCATCAGGGTCCCTAGTTTGACTCCAGTCGGCAAAATTGTCTTCATTTTTGCGGCGGGCCAAGGTGCTGGAAGTGGTGTCTAAGCGCTTGGCTAATTCCGATTGGATCAGGGTCAAGGAGGAATTGCTGGGAATAGTTTCCGCCTGAGTAGATTCCGTTGGGGCCGTGGCTTCAGCTACCTTTTCCTCTTCCTGTTGCTTACGGGCTTCCTTAATTTCCGCCAATTGAGAAAAAGGACTTTGACCCACCGGGGTAGCCATCAATTCTTCCTGGGGGGGCACTAGGGGATGGTCCACTACCGGAGCTGTGGCAGCGGCTAACTTGGGAGAACTGGGGTCAGGTTCCTTCGATTCCGGTTCACTGTCGTCAAAAATGTTGCCCAGGGTACTGGAAGAAATAAAGTAATAAACTTTTGCTTGCCCGACCTGTTTTTCGTAGGGGCCATACTCCGCTACCTTGTCATTAAGATAACGTTGGGCCGCCCGACCTTTGGCAATGCCCGCATCAATCAAATCTGCCTTGGTGATGATGCCCTGATTTTTTTGCACCAGTTGGTTAAAGAGGGGATCGATAGCGACGCATTTCTGTTGCCATTGGTAGTTATCCCAGGCCACCCAGGCGATCGCCAAGGTGAGACCCAACAAAATCCACCGCCAGGTTTTGTAGATAAAAACCATAGCCACGGCTAGGGGCAGAATTAGTAC
This sequence comes from Synechocystis sp. FACHB-383, assembly GCF_014698605.1. NCBI lineage: Bacteria > Bacillati > Cyanobacteriota > Cyanophyceae > Synechococcales > Merismopediaceae > Synechocystis > Synechocystis sp. FACHB-383. Next base: position 87,161 of record NZ_JACJTJ010000010.1, read on the forward strand.
TAACAGTCCTTTGGGATCACTTTCGGCAACTTTTCCAGTCATGGCAACTCAGCAATTGAACCAGATTTAGATGAATCGAATCGAAAACAGAGTTAAATGTTAAGCAAAAACGGACAAATCTGCGGCAATGATCACAACAGTTTGCGGCTCAAATTTTACCCCAGCATCACCAACATTGACCTAACGGCTAGTCAATTCCCAGCCGTACAGTAGGGCCACAAAGACCGTGAGGGCGGCCATGCCGAGGAAGATTCCCCCCGGTAAAAAGGTAATAATGCCCCAGCCCCTCAACAAATATAACGCTAGGGTCAATCCTACCAAACCTAATAAGGGTTTTCCAAATAAAGAAGAGGACGATCGCCGTTTTTTACGTTTTTCTGCCAATGTCTGCTCCTGCAAAATTTAGGACAATTATCGGTGATTCACGTTAATACTGGTCATAATCCCATGGCATGGCAAAATTAACGGCCATCGATAATGACTCAATCCGTTAAATCAAGGACAAACTCAGCAAAATTAATACTTCACTCCATTCCACCACAGCGCCGTAGGTGTCTCCGGTGTGACCCCCCAATTGTTGGGCAAACCAACGACCTACCCCCCAAGCGATCACTGCCGCTCCTCCAGTACCCACCCCCATCAACCAAGGGGCAATTCCCAAAATAATTCCCAGGGCCGTTCCTCCCCCAACCATAATGGTGGTGCCTAGCAGTAAATCGGGGCCCAATTTTAAATTTCGTTTATGCATTGCGCCTTTGCCATCAGCCTTCAAATAGGGATAAAGGGCGATCGCCAACAGTTGGCCCCAACGCCCCCAACCCAAGGCCATCGGTAGGGCCCAGCTTGCCAAGTCCTTGGAATTAAGGCTAGCTAAGGCCATGGTTTTTAGTAATAACACCACGGCGATCGCCATCACGCCATAGGCCCCCGTTTGACTGTCTTGCATCACCGCTAAACGTTTATTGGGATTAGTCACCGCTAAACCATCGGCAGCGTCAGCCACCCCGTCTAAATGCAGTCCCCCCGTTAAAGTTAACCAAAGGCTAACCACCATGGCCGATTGCAATAATTTATCCATGCCTAACCATTGCAACCCCTGACCCACCGTCAGCAAAATTAGGGACAACAACAGCCCCATGAGGGTGATCCAGCGGGCAATGCGGTCAAAATTTACCGGCCAACTCCGAGGCCAGGGCAGGCGGGTGTAAAACAGAATTGCTGCCCCCACACTGTCCCCACCCCAGAGAAAATACCAACGACGCCACCATTTCATAAATCACCATTCCCAGGGCAAGGAGTCACCACTCCGCAAAAACTTAAAATATAGTTACGAATTCTTGGGCTAAGATCAAAATTAACGCGGGGATCAATCAAATCGCTCCACCGATGGCTTGGCAACCCAAAACTAAAATTCCCCATCTAGACTAATACTTTTGCGTGATTTTCGTTAGTAATCCTGGTGGAATTTATAACCGTAAATATTCATCCGTAACCGACCGACCAAGCTTTTTACCCCGCCCTCACCCCCATGAATCCTGAATTTCACTCTCCCCTACTACCAGCTCCCTGTGTGATTGAACAGGGTATTTTGGTCAACAAAGAAGATATGCAACGGGTTCTAAATGATTTAGGACAAGTTAATTACTACTATCAATTGGATGGCAAATCCCAAGCGGAAGGCCAAGGTTGGATCTTGGATGTGTTTAGCGATGCCCAACAGGCCACCATTGTTACCAATCAATCCCTTTATCTCAATGTCAATAGCTTTGACTATCTGGAAATTAGCCTAGACCACCAAGGAAAAACCATTGTCGACCTCTGGCAGGAAAGTCGGCATTTAAGGCTAGTGCCTTTGGATGATTGGCTCAACCCAAGGGAAGGTTATAGTCAACTTATGCCCCTGGATTTGGAAGAAGCGGTGGCGGAGGTACTAGCGGCCCGGTTAGATGTGCAGAGGGACGAGGAAGACTTTTGATTTGCTTTGGATTCCAGCAAGCTCGCTTAATCAAGCTAATGATCAATTTGATGACCCCCCACCCAATTGTTGGTAATCAATGCCAAGGAGAGATCGGGTAACCAAACCAACAAAACCCCATGGGTGATGGGAATAGCAGCGAAAACCGATTTCCGGAATCTAGTTCGGCCCTTGGTAATATTCGTGGGTGATGTAGGGTGGTTTTTCCACTGTACCGATCGCCTCCCCCACCTGCACTGTCGCGCCCTGATCAGCCAGCTTAGTTTTAAGGTAGCCAAGCCCCGTCAATCCCTTCACACTGGTTAAAACCCCCACCTTTTGTCCTTCCAGGGTAATCACTGTTCCTGCTTCCATCGGGCGATCGAGGGCAATGCGCCACAGCCGCTGTTTCACCCCTTGGTAAGTATTCAAACGGGCAATGGTTTCCTGGCCAATGTAGCACCCCTTAGTGAAGGAAATGGCCCGCCATAGTCCGGTTTCAAGGGGATTGTAATCCTCAGTCAGTTCTTTATTTGCTTGGGGTCTGCCCTGGTGAATCCGCAAACCTTCCCATTGGTCGGGGGTAATCACAGCTAAATCTCCCCAAAGTTGGTCGATTACTGCCTGTTGAGTCGCTGGAAAAACTACTGTATAACCAGGTAAATCCAACCCTGTTTGGGCAGAAACGAGTAACTCAACTCCCTGCACCGATTGGGCTAACCATTGGCTCCCGGTGGGTAACTGCCAACCCAAATGATCTTGTTCCACTTTTTCTCCCAACAGCACCACCGCCCGATAATGGGCAGATAAATCCTCCAGTTCCACCTTGTCGAAGGGGAAAATAAATCGGTCCATCCATTGCCAGAGGAAGTCTTTTCGGTTGGCTTCCACCTGGATCCAAAGGGAGTCTTGACGCACATAAACCGTGGCTAACTCTAGAGTTCTGCCGGTGGAGTTGACGAATACGGTTTCAAACCATTCCCCCACTGTTCTGGTTTCCACTGCGTTGGTGGTTTGGTTGTGTAAAAAGCGTCGTCGGTCTTCCCCTTGTAAGGCAATCAAACTAAATTCGGGCAGGGGATAGAGCCAGGTTTGCTCCAGGTCGAGGGGATGGGCCATGAATATCTCTAAATTTAAGATTTAAATCGCGAATTGCAGTGTCCAGCAATGAAATCAAGAAAAAGTGAATTTTGTGCTTGCTTGCTTCAACTTTCCATTCTCCACATTTTAGCGGCGAATGAACGCCCTGTTGTTAGGAGCTTCTCTGCCTCGATTTTTGAAGAGCAAAACGGGACTGCAGTAGTCAAAAAGTTCTCTATTTGCTGTCTTAAAAAAAGTTCTATTGATAAATTAGGCGCCATAGTCAGAAACCCAAGGGTCTAGCTTAAATTCTTCCCGCAAAAAATCAATAAAACAATGAACTTTAGCGGGATAGAAACGACTGCGACGATAGACGGCATAAATGGGAAAAGGCACAGGTTGATAATCCTGTAAAATAACTTTAAGATCCCCCCGATAAATATCCTCACCAAACATCCAAATAGGGGCGATAGCAATGCCTAAACCTGATAAAACTGCGGCTCGCACAGCAACGGAGCTATTAGTTTGAAAACTACCTTTAACATTGATTTTAATAACTCCATTATTTCCATGAAAATGCCATTCATTAATGGTAGATAAGGAAGTATAGATAATACAATTATGCCTGGCTAGATCTTCTGGTGTTTTCGGTTCCCCTGATTTTTCAAAATAACTTGTGCTAGCTACCGTTACACGACGGGTGATACCAATACGTTCACTAATTAGAGCCTTATCTTGATGATTGCCAATGCGAATAGAAAGGTCTAGTCCTTCTTGCACCATATCGACAAAATAGTCAGCCATCATTAAGTCTATTTTGACCTGGGGATAGCGGCTGATAAAAAGATTTAAGCGGGGCACAATTTGCATTTCGCCAAATAGGACTGAACAACCCAGACGTAAAATACCAACGGCTTTCTCTTTGCCTTCTAAACTAGCTTCTGCTTCAGCAACTGTTTCCAAAATTTGTTGACAGTATTGATAATATTGTTTTCCTTCTTCTGTCAGATTGAGTTTGGTCGTAGATCGAGTGATTAACTTTACCCCCAAATGTTTTTCTAGAGCGGCAATTTGTTTACTGACGGTTGGTTGAGTTGTTTGTTGTTCCCTCGCCACGGCGGAAAAGCTATTCATTTCGATCGCTCGAACAAAACTCTGCATACAAGCAAGACGATCCATAACAACACCTATTCCAATCTGGCATATGGCATATTCCATTTTGCCGGCTTCCCATCAAAAAAAAAATAGGCAATGATGATTCCGTCAATAATTTCTACGCCTAAAAACTTGATGTTAAGACTCAAACCCTTTAGTCCGTTGCTAGCTCCCCTTATCCTAGCTAGCACAATTGCCATAGGAGATGTCGCCTTTCGCAGCTTTCTACCCCACACTCAAAATACGGCGATCGCCGCTCCCCCTTCAGCCAGCCAAGAACAGATCGAACTAATTATCACTAGCAAAGGAAAAACTGGTAGTGGAGACCAATTGAGGCGATTTTTCTATGGCGATCTAGAACCATTGGGGGTTCAACCTGGGGGTGCTGGAATGGTTGTCAATCTATACAGCAAAAAGAACGATGTTACCTTTTCCTATTGTGCAACCTACGATGTAGTTGTTGCGGTGAAGGGAGGCAGGGTTGCCATGTTTCCCGCCAATGAAGTCAAGTAACCCTCCAGGAATTTGTTCAATGAGGACTATCTTTAGGGGATATGATAGGTTATAGCCTTCAGCTATCTCCCAAAAGATTGTGAATTTACAGATTGAATTGTACAAGTTTCATCAAGAGTCCTTGAAAAAAACGCCTCCTGAAAGGGCTGTTATTTTTTCGGATTTTATTGAGGGTTTGAGTGAGGAATTTAGAAACCGAAGACAATTAAGAATAGGAGATTTTGCCCCGGATTTTACCCTCAAGAATACCAAAGGAGAAACGATCATTCTCTCCGAACAATTAAAGAATGGTCCCGTATTACTTAAATTTTTTCGAGGCTACTGGTGTCCCTATTGTGGACTAGAATTACGAGCCTATCAAAAGGTTGTTAATAAAATTAGAGCATTGGGAGGGACAATTCTAGCTATTTCCCCCCAAACTCTAGCTGCTTCACAAAAAACTATTGATCGTCATGATTTGACTTACGCTCTTCTCAGCGATCATGGTTTTCAAACAGCCCAGGATTATGGATTAGTTTTTACCGTTCCCGATGCTGTTAAGCAAATTTATTTACAATCAGGCTGTGTCATTCCTGAGCACAATGGTATAGAAGAATGGTTATTACCTGTACCAGCTACCTTCGTAATTGATCGCCGCGGTTACATCGCTTTGTCCTATGTCAATGTGGATTTTAGTGTTCGCTATGAACCGGAAGATGCAATCGCTATTTTACTGTCCCTTTTTGTTGATCATTGACCCAATTTTCTTTTATTGATTTCAGGAGTTAAATACCATGAATATTCGTCCTATTGTTAGTTCTTTGTCTGCTTTAGCTGTTTCTATAGCCCTGTTGCCCTTTGGTGCTTTCCCAGCCGAAGCACAAATGACAATGCATTTTACTACTCCTTTTGTAACGGACTCTGGGTTTGTGGGAGCAGCTGGTAATATGCACTATATTACCCTAGGAGTTACGGGATTTTCTCTTAAATCTGCAACCATTGGTTTACCTATTGACATGGAACGTTCGATTGAAGTTAAGGCTTTTGATCCGGATGGGATGGAAATTCTCAGTACTCTGAAAAAATCTCCAGGGGGAATAACCATCGATTTTAATCAACCCATTGACCCCAATACCTATGTAAGATTGCAACTATCGGGGGTAGATATGTCAAGAATGGGGGGGCGTGCTCTTTATCGGGTTAGCACCCAATTACAGGGCATCGAAGGAGAAGTTCCCATTGGTTCAGCAATGATTCGCTTGAAAGACCCCACCTAATCTTAGTTGTTATTGAGGGTGATATTGCGTTATTAATGGTTGGTGATTGCAGGGTAACTAAGGCTGAATGATAAGTCTTGAGTTTAATTATTTTTGTTTACTAAACTCGACGATTGTTTTTATGGTTGACTTTAAAGATGCCTGGGCCTTATTACATCCCGCGATCGCCATTATTGTGGTTTTTCCACTTTTGGGCATTGTGCTCAATCGTGCCTTACTTACCCGTCAGCGACGTTTGGCGACGAAAGCAGGAGAAAAAAGCAAAATTCCCCCGGTGGTTGGCACTGAGCATGTGGCGATCGGTAGATACCTGAGTATGGCAGTGGTAGGCGTTACTTTCTTGGGATTGGCCTATCCTATTTTTTCTAAGTTTATTAGTAATAACTTAATTTCCCAGGAGCCCGTGCGGATTGCCTTGGTGATTGTTCTATTTGCTATAAGTATTGCTTCTTTTGTTTTTCTTTTTCAATCTAAAACGAAACTAGGGCGGGGCGTTTTTGCTATTTTAACAGGTATGGGCATTGTGCTTTTAGGTTGTCAGCCTGAAATTTATCGCCGGGGGCATGAATGGCTAGTTTCCCATTTTTATTATGGAATTTTAGCCGCACTTTTAATGATTTTTTCAGTGGCAACTACCCAAGATATTTATCAAGATCGTCAAAATCGTTGGCGTAATGCCCACATTATTATTAACAGCTTTGCCCTCTTACTTTTTATTGGCCAAGGCCTGACCGGAGCAAGGGATTTACTGGAAATTCCGCTTCATTGGCAAGCGCCGTATGTTTATCAATGCGACTCTGTCAATAAAACTTGTCCTCAACCTTAATAGAAAGCAATCTTAAGATGGATAATGAACGAATTTTTAACTTGGAAAAAATGGCTCGTTTTTCTGAGCAAGCCGCAACGGTAACCCAGGTTATTGAGACGGAGGATTCTAGCATAGCTGTTTGGGCAGTCCTTCCCCGACAAGTGGTTAAGCCCCATTCCCACCCTAACGGTCAGGATACCTGGGTGATGATAAAAGGAACCTTGACCTACTATTTAGGAAATAGTCACAGTCAAATTTTACGCCAGGGATCGGTGGCGATCGCCGAGAGAAATCAAGTTCATGGAGCCATTAATAATGGTGAAGAAAATGCAATTTTTGTTTCTATTTATTCGGCTTCTGACATTGGCTACCAAAATGAATCAGAATAGTAAATGAAACCTATATTTTCTGGCTTTCAGAATTTTTTAAAGCAAGTTCCCAGCCCAATTTACCTTGCTCTTGCCGTCGTTATTTTTTCAGCGGCCAATGCTGTCACTACTCGAATCATTGAATTGGGGCAAGCCTATACGATTGATGGCCGTAACCCTATTTCTCTTTGTAATGTTCTTTTTGTTGGTAATCTATGCGCCTTGGGTTTAATGATTTTGATTTTTTACCCTGATTGGCAACTGCACAAATTAAAAAAAGTAGCCTTAAAAGATTGGCGTTTACTAACTATCACAGCTATTTTATCGAGGGCGATCGCCCCCGCTTTGATGTTCACTGCTCTTGGGCAAACAAATGTAACTAATGTTGTTTTAATTGGACGACTGGAACCTATTTTTACTTTAATTTTAAGTGTTTTTTTGCTAAAAGCTTCGGTGAATCGATTAAGCATAGTGGCAACCTTGATTTCCTTTATTGGAGTCGCTGTTACTGTTTTTTTTGATATTTCTGAACCGGCTAAGATGGTTATGAATTTGGATTTTGGACTGGGGGAAAGCTTAGTGGCGATCGCTGCTTTTATTTCAGCAATTACAACAATCCTAAGTAAACAACAACTGCAATCTATTCCAGTAAGCATTTTTACTGTTTATCGTAGTTTGGTAGGAACCTTTGTCTTCTTCTGGATGGCAGTTATCCTTTATGGTTTTCACCATTTCGTAGATGTTTTTGCGCCAATTCTCTGGCAATGGATGCTAGTTTATGGAGCCATTATTGTTGTTCTTGGTCAATTAGCTTGGTTAGCAGGTCTTAAATCTGCAAGTTTCATTCAGATTAACTTAGCGAGCCTAGTCACTCCTATTCTTGCCATTATTTTTGCCTATCTGATTTTACAAGAATCGCCTACAGAATCGCAGTATTTAGGCGGAATTTTGCTACTACTGGGGGCAATACTAAGTTTTACAGATAATTTACAAACTTCAAAAAGGGAACAGACTGTAAAATCTTTAAATCCTCGCCAATTGATGGATACGGACGTCGGTTTTCGAGGAATTTAGCTGAAGCTACTGGATTTGTTACCCAAGAGTAACTTAGTTTAAGTTAATTCTAGTTTCTATAACGGTGGTTCCATTTTTTCTTACTTTATCAAGTCATAGAATTAAACTTCATCATCCTGACTTAAATTTATTAAAATTAATTTTTCTAATATTTCTCTTGGTTTTATCTAATTTGAAGGGCCATAATGACTGGAGCTGGCGATCGCCATTGGTGGGAGCTTGCTGTCGGTGGGGAGAGGGTGTCAGAATGGGAAGCCGCTGACCCCATCCTCCGGCCATGACTGATACTCCCATCCTCGGCACTGTTAAAGAACCCCAACGGGACTATCGCACCCTCGATCGCCAGAAGTTAACGCCGATGTTCCAGCACTACACGGAGGTGAAGGAACAGTATCAAGGAGCATTGTTGCTCTACCGGGTAGGGGATTTTTTCGAGTGTTTTTTCCAGGATGCGGTCATCATTGCCAGGGAATTGGAACTAATTTTAACTAGCAAAGAAGGGGGCAAGGAAATTGGCCGGGTGGCCATGACGGGGGTGCCCCACCACGCCCTAGAACGCTACGCCCGACAGTTGGTGGAAAAGGGCTATGCCGTGGCCATCTGTGACCAAGTTGAAGATGCCGCCGAAGCCCAGGCAGAAAAACGGATGGTGGAACGGCAAGTAACGAAGTTGCTCACCCCCGGCACCCTCACCGACGACAGTATGCTCCCCGCTAAGCGCAATAATTTCCTAGCGGCGATCGCTATGGTGGAAGACAAGTGGGGCCTAGCCCACGCTGATATCTCCACCGGGGAATTTTTCACTTGTCAGTCTAGTAATTTGGATGACCTCGCAGTGGAATTGCTGCGGCTGCAACCGTCGGAAGTGCTTATTCCCACCTCTGCCCCCGATATTCGTAATATTTTGCGCCCAGGGGAACCTTCAGAACATATTCCCAAACAATTGCCCACCAGTTTTTGCTATTCCCTCCGCTCCCAAACTCCCTTTTCTTTGGTGGAAGCAAAACAGAGATTACTAACTACTTTTCGGGTCAAATCTCTGGAAGGCATGGGTTGTGACGCTTTACCCCTAGCAATTCGGGCGGCGGGAGGATTGTTGGAATACATCGAAGATACCCAAAAGGCCCATGTGGTGCCCATTCAACCATTAAAGACCTATGGGTTAACGGATTTTCTGGTGTTAGACCACCAGACCCGGCGCAACTTGGAAATCAATCAAACCGTGCGGGACGGCAGTTTCCACGGCTCCCTACTCTGGGCTTTGGACCGTACCAGTACCACCATGGGCAGTCGGGCTTTGCGGCGTTGGTTATTGCAGCCTTTATTGGATCTCAAGGGTATCCAAGCTCGCCAGGACACCATCCAAGAGTTGTACCATCACCCCGCCCTACGTCAGGATTTGCGGCAATTGCTCCGGCAAATTTACGACTTGGAACGATTGACGGGCAGAATTGGGGCGAACACCGCCAGTGCGAGGGATGTGTATGGCTTGGCCTCTTCGTTGGTGCGGTTGACGGATTTGGCTGCATTGGCCCAGGAAGGCCATAGCCCCTATTTAAAAGCTTTACAAACAGTACCGCCGGAGTTGGAAGAATTGGGCAAATATGTTCTAGCTCATATTGTGGAAAATCCCCCCTTACATATCCGGGAAGGCAACTTAATTCGTAGTGGCGTTAATCCAACCTTGGATGAAATGCGTCAAAGTTTAGAAGACGATAATCAATGGTTAGCCAACTTAGAAGTAACGGAGCGGGAAAAAACTGGCATTGCCAATTTAAAAGTGGGTTATAACAAAGCCTTTGGTTATTACTTAAGTTTACCCCGCAGTAAATCGGAACAGGCTCCAGAAAATTACATTCGCAAACAAACTTTAGTCAATGAAGAAAGGTATATCACACCGGAATTGAAGGAGCGGGAAACCCGTATTCTCACCGCCCAGGCTGATTTAAATCAATTGGAATATGAAATTTTTAGCGAAGTGCGGGGCGCAGTGGCGGAAAAAGCCCAACCAATTCGGGACGTGGCCAAGGCCGTGGCGGCGATCGATGTGTTGGCAGGCCTGGCCGAGGTGGCGGTGTACCAAGGTTATTGCCGTCCCATTATCCAAGCCGAGCCAGGTTTAATTGATATTAAAGCCGGTCGCCATCCGGTGGTGGAACAATCCCTGGGAGCCGGCTTTTTTGTCGCCAATGATACCCAATTAGGCCATGACCATTGGCATCCTGATTTGGTGATTTTAACCGGCCCCAACGCCAGCGGTAAAAGTTGTTATTTACGTCAAGTGGGGTTAATCCAATTAATGGCCCAGACCGGCAGTTTTATTCCTGCTAAAGCCGCAACCCTCAGCATTTGTGACCGTATTTTTACCAGGGTGGGAGCAGTGGATGATCTGGCCACAGGGCAGTCAACTTTTATGGTGGAAATGAACGAAACTGCCAATATTCTCAACCATGCCACCGCAAGATCTTTGGTGTTACTAGATGAAATTGGTCGGGGTACCGCTACCTTTGACGGCTTGGCGATCGCCTGGTCGGTGGCGGAATATTTGGCGGGGGAAATCCAAGCTCGGACAATTTTTGCCACCCATTACCATGAGCTGAACGAGTTGGCTTCTTTATTGGAAAATGTGGCCAATTTTCAAGTTACCGTCAAAGAATTGCCGGAGGAAATCATCTTTTTGCACCAAGTGTCACCGGGGGGAGCGGATAAATCCTATGGCATTGAAGTGGGACGTTTGGCGGGGTTACCTAGTTCAGTGATTACCAGGGCCCGGCAGGTGATGGCCCAAATTGAAAAACATAGTAAAATCGCCGTTGGTTTACGCAAGGGCAATCGGGGCAAAGTGATGGCTAGTCAAACGGATGCTGAAACAACGGCAGACCAGGCTAAACAGTTGGATATTTTTACTTTATAATTATGCCGTTTCTATATAAAATCCTCATAAACTTCAATTTTCCATGAACAAAAAATACTTTGGTTTTATTTTATTTTGTTTTCTATTACAGTTGGTATATCCATTTAGAACAGTTGCAGATATTTTACTGTCTTCTGGACAATATTTTTCAACCCTTACACTAAAGAAAAATGGAATCAAATACCCTAAGTTAGTCTGTAAAATAAAAAATGATCAAAATACCTATTTTCAGCTTTCTTGTGAAAATAAAAATAGATGTTACTGTAGACCTTGAAGGAGAATGTTATGGAGAGCCATTAGATGTAAGGTGGGACAAAGACTGTAATAGTTATACGCTAATTGAATTTGGTGAAGAGAATAAACAATTGAATCAAAAAAAAAGTAGCTATATTGTTTTGGTGAACGGAGAAATGGAAAAATATGAAAGTAGTTATATTTGTGGTTCAAGTTATGGATTTAGCTTAAACTCCGTCAATGAAGAGCTAGGTTATGAATCTTTAATATCAATAGAAAAAAAGTGTTTGACAGAATAAAATTAGGATTTTTACGATTTTATGAAAAATGCATCTAAGTTCAACTGATTACTGAATGTATCTGAGGAGCTTGGTTATGGGATTCAAGACCCTTTCTAAAATCTAACCGTTCATAATCATATTCTACTGATTAGGAAAAATTTCTGTGACTACTCTTTCTGGACTGGTACTGGTTACCACCACATTATTATCAGGCAAAGAACCCTGGGCCAAATCCCCAGTGAGGTTAAACTTTACGCCTTTCTGTTGCTCATAAACAATGTTGCCCTTAGCCTGCAACGTTTGGGGACCAAAATTATAGGTCAACTCATCCGCATATAGTTGGGATTGTTGTTCTTGGCTCGTGGTATTAGTGCCCTGTTCTAGTTTGGCAATACCGGCGGCCAGATTGACGGCTCCCCGGTTACCCCGCACTGTAATTTGTTGTTTATAATCCACAATACTAATCGGCTTATCGGTGGTCACAAAACGAGTCAAATAGTACCAACTGATCGGTTCGGCAGCAATTTGTAACGGTGGTTCAACGGATTTAAACTGATTTAAGCCCGCTAAATGTACCAACTGCTGTTTCAGCAACAATTCTGCTTGGTCGCTTTTTACTTCGTCGGTGGCAGTTTGATCAACAAAACGTACCAGGGTCAACGGGCGATCGCCAAAAACCCGATTATTTTTAATTTCCCAGGTGATTCTGTCAGTTTTGAGTTCCAGCCGACGGGGGTCTTTCGGTTTATTTTGATCCTTGGTATTGTGCTCAGTCACGGCCACCACATCACCGGAAACAATTAATTTTTCTTCCTTAGTTTCATAGCGCCCTTCCTTGGCGGTAACGGTCAAATCAGGATGTTCCCCCTTTAGATCCTGCCGAGCTGTGAGAATGCTAGATTCAGTTTGCCATTCCACCTCCTGGGCCCGCAACACGGCTTTATTACGGGGATCAAGGGCAACAATATTCTCCCGCAGGAATAGGGCTTTGCCATCTTCAATAATTTCCCCCTTATCCGCCTTCACCTGGAGTACCACTTTGCCATCTTCGTAAAAATCCCCCTTCACATTCACCAGGGTGGCATTCTTCCCATCAACGCTATAGCGAGCCTCCTCCACCTGAATTTTCCACACCGTTTGCCCTTTCGCGTTGGCCTGTTCTAGGGTGGCATTGTTGAGGGTAAGGCTACTTTCTTCCTTGGGGGGGGGAGCTTGACTGCGTTGTTCTAGGGGATCGGGGGGCGCACAACTGCTTAACATCAACGTGCTGAGGAGTAATCCTCCCCATAAAACAGAGGAGCAACGACGTAGGGGCAAAAAAAATGAAGTTAGCAAAGTTTAACGAGATAATTTGAAAATAAATGATTAAATTAGCTTCTTTTCAGCAAACAAATCCCCAGGGGAAAACTGTCAAAGATTGTCCGGCTCCATTGCCGCTCTCGGTCTTCCATTCTAAACGATCGCCTAAATCAGAGTTGTCTCCATTGGCGATCGCCATTTTTTGCTGTAGCCTGATAGCTGGTCATTGCGGGGAGCGATTTCAGAAGGGTAAAGTCATAATTTGATTGATCCATTCTTCCGCCGTTGACACTTCCCAAACCATGATGATTCCATTAATTGCTTCACGAACTGGCAGATTCTGGGCGATAACAATAACACCATAACTGTTCTGAGAAAGAATAAACTTACCAAACTCCATTGGCATTGTTTTGCGGTCGTGGGTAACTAAAATCCTTTTATCCTGCGCCGCAATGGTTAACACTTTTTGATCTTGAACACCGTCAAGACCAACTTCATTCGCCGACTGAAAATCCAGATTTGAGCATCTACGGATTACACCAGTCACGATCGCCTGTTTGAGATCAGCGTCAGCTTGAAACCTAACCCTTGTCATGACGCTTGTGATAGTCGGGCTTGACCTGCCATTAATAATTGATACAACTGAGGACTTCTTTGCTGACAATCTTTCTGTAGCTGTCCAAACTCAGCTTCCCCATTTTGCAAATATGTATTAACAAACTCACGATTAGCAAGATAAAACGTTATCGCCCCATAAACTTGCTCAAGGGAAAGAAGAGGAAAATTTTGGGCAATGACTTCCGGCGTTTCCCCCTCAAGAAAGGAATATACTACTGAGTCCAGTGAAACACGACTTCCTTTAATCCAATATCCTTCCTCTCGTTGTTCAATGTACTGCTTTGTCGGGATAGATGCTAAAGCCAAGGGACAGAACCTCGAAAAACGCTGCTTTTATTTTAGGGGAATTTCACAAGTGTCGCCGAGTCCTAAACAACGCTGCGTCAGCAGGCCTTAGCTCTTAACGTTAGCATTGAAGAGACGATTAAGTGAGTTCTTGTGTACGAATATTTGTTGTGGCGATCGCCTTTTTTGCTGTAGCCTGATCAAAATTACGACGTGGAAAGTTATGAAAGAAGACCTATTGCCCTTTCTAGCAGGGGTTGTCCTATTGGTGCTTTACCTAATTTGGTCCGCTAAAACCGAAATGGGTACCCGTTGGCCCTGGCGAAAATAGGCGCAAATAAATTATTGGGATGGGCAAAATTGGTTGAGATAGTCAGAAACTAGAGCTATGCGATTGGGTTGGGTTTGAATGGTGAAAGCTTCCCGTTCCAAGTCCTGGCGATGAATTTCGTTATAGCGCAACCAAAATGGCCGGGCATAGACCAATGGTTCAACTGTTACCCCCAAAGGAGCTAGTTGCCCTTTGCCTTTACATACCTGGGCGGCGTGTACCGCCTCATGCACAATAACCGGCACAGCGATCCCCAACTCAAAGGTGAGAGGGTGAATCCAGATGGTACGGCTTTGGGCATTTAGCAGTCCATAAGCTCCCCGTTGGGGAGGAGGGGATAGTAATACCCTAAAATTTTTTGCCTCTAATTGTTGCTTTAAACTGGCAAAATCTGGGTCCACAGGAGATGTTTGGGCATTAATTCCATTAGGGGAAACGGGCAGTAACCAAAAAGTGCAAACTAGGCTCCATTGAATCAATCGGCTTTGCATAGACAAAATGGGGCTAATGGGTGGGGATGAATTGCTAGGGTCGGGGTGAAGGCCAAATTTTCGATGTGGCTGAGCTAACATAAAATCTGATTAAAAATGCCGTCGGAGCCCTTTGGCCGAGATTAATCGCCAAAACAACGTTGGGCTAGATACAATAAACCCTACACCTCAAAAGTGTTGGGCCTTGCCCCGAAGGGTAGGCTGGGAGACTACAATTTCCCCCACCAGGGCTCAGAATATTGATTGATCGATGGAAAAAATTACTGTGTCAAAACGTCATTGGTTGCTTTTGTGGGGATTACAATTGGGCTTGGCCAGTGCTGCGGCCCCGGTGTTTTCCCAGGCGATCCTGCCCTACACCCCCAATTTAGACCAACAACAGTTAGAGGATCAGGGGCTGGCACTCACGGAAGATGTGGTGCAATTGGTGCGATTTCAGCAGTATGACCTGGCCTTTCCCCGGGCCAAACTTGCAACCCAACTAGCGCCGGAGCAGTTTCAAACTTGGTTCATTCTCGGCACCCTTTATCTACAACAGGAAGAAGTGGAGCCGGGCATTGAAGTGCTGAAAAAAGCTGAAGCCATGGCCCCGGAGGAAGCGGGCATTAAATTCACTCTAGGTAATGCCTATTTTCAACAGGGGGAGTATAACCAAGCAGTGGAAGTTTTGCTGGCCGGTTTAGCCCAGCGCCCCGACACCCCCGCCGCCCTCTTTGATTTGGGCAACGCCTATCTAAAATTGGTTAAATATCCCGATGCTGTCACTGCCTACCAAAAGGCTTTGAAGGCGGAAGAACAGTTCTGGCCAGCCTTGAACAACATTGGTTTGATCGAATACGAGCAGGGAAAAATTGACACTGCCCTCAAACGTTGGCAAGAGGTGATCAAAATCGATGCGGAACAGCCGGAACCCCAATTGGCGATCGCCGTGGCATTGTACAAGCAGGGCAAAACGGAAGAGGGATTGCGCAAGGCCCAGGATGCCCTTAACTTAGATAGTCGCTATGGGGAAATTGATTTCCTGATTAAGAATCTTTGGGGAGAGAAGTTAGTGGCGGACACTAAGGCCCTATTTGCCACCCCCACCATGGTGGAAGTGTTGCGGACCTTGCCGCCCCCCAGTGATGATCTGTAGTGGGCTAGGTTTTGCTGGCCCGTTTTGATAAGTCGTTAACCTTGCCATTGCCATGACCCCAGACCAAGTAATTGTTGCCCTGGATGTGCCGGATTTGCCTAAGGCGATCGCCCTGGTGGATTGTTTGCCGGGGGTGAATTTTTGGAAAGTGGGGCTGGAATTGTTTGTGGGGGCTGGGCCAGGTATTTTGGCGGAGTTAAAGGACCGGGGTAAGCGCATCTTTTTAGACCTGAAATTCCACGACATTCCCAACACGGTTTTGGGAGCCTGTTTGTCTGCCAGTCGGTACGAAGTGGATTTGTTAACCCTCCATGCCACTGCGGGGAGTCAAGCCTTAACCCTGGCCGCCCAAGCCATGGCCCCCTTGGAGCATCCCCCCAAACTGTTGGCCATTACCCTACTCACCAGCATTGGCGATTGTCAATTACGGGAAGAGTTGCAACAACCGTTGGCAGTGGAGGACTATGTCAGCACCATGGCCCAGTTGGCCCAAAACGCTGGCATTGATGGGGCAGTGTGCTCCCCCCAGGAAGTAGCTAAGCTAAGGCAAATCTGTGGCCCGGATTTCTTACTAGTTACCCCCGGCGTGCGGCCCCTCTGGTCTGCCCAAGGAGATCAGCAACGGGTAACCACTCCCTCCCAGGCGATCGCCGCTGGTGCCGATTATGTTGTTATTGGCCGGCCCATCACTGCTGATCCTAATCCTGAAGCCGCTTGGGAAAGATTATGCCAAGACCTTTCTACCTGAACCTGTTGCGGCTCTCCCAGGCTGTCAAATTTGGCCTATCTGTCACTGGTCTGACCTTGGTGGTGCTCGCTAATCTGGGACTAAATCCCAGCCAAGCCAGAAATCGGCCATCCTCCCACCAAGGCCACTGCCAGCAATCCCTGACGGAATTGATGCCCCCCCTGCTGGAAGCGTTGCCCAGTTATACCAATCGGGTCATGCAGCGGAGTCAGATTGGCGGTGTGCCCTTGAGGACCTACATTTTAATTGCCGGCAATGCTGATTTTGATCCCCTCCCCCTAGCCCAGCAACAGTGGCAACCAGCGGTACCGGACACCACTAAACAAGTCTTTTTTACCACCCTAGAAAGGAGTTACACCGACCAACGGGCGATCGCCAGTCAGAATTTTTACTGGGCATTTTTTGTGCAAACGGGCCAAGGTTGGCAGTTGGCGTTACTGTACCAACAATTGGGGGGAAGCTCCCCAGACCAGCCCACTTCTCCCCGACGAGATGCCAGCACCGGGGCGATTGCCCAAGGCATTCGTTTATGGTTGAGGGATTGTCAGGCGGGGGTGTTTGCTGCTAGTTAACCCGGCTTAAAATGACTGCAAACCATTGCTGGTCATCGGTCCACATTTGCAGGGGCTCTAGGCCATGATCCGCCAACTGACGGGGAATGGCATTGGGATTATTAGCTTGGAGAGAAAATTTGCGGGATATTTCCGTGAGAATGGTTTCCCCGGCTTGGAAATTAATCGTTAAACCAACGTTTTCCAGCCGTACTGCTTGCTTGGTGGCACTGCGTAAATACATTTCAATTTGGGATTTTTGCTGGTTAAATATGGCCCGATGGGAAAAATTATCCAACGCAAAATTGCCCTGGAAACGCCAATTTAAATGGCGCAACATATTCAAATTAAATTCCGCTGTCACCCCCTGGGCATCGTTATAGGCCGCCTCTAAAATATCAACTGGCTTACACAAATCTACTCCTAGCAAAAAGTAATCCCCTGGGTCTAAAGCTTGCCTCACTTGCTCAAAAAAATCTTGACAATCATCAGCAGAAAAATTACCGAGGGAACTGCCTAAAAAGGCCATTAAGCGATGGGGATAATTATGATGGGGTAATGATGCCAGGGCCAACTGATAGGTACTCACCAAACCCTGGACTGTTAATTGGGGATAAGTAGCTAAGATAGCCTCGGCATTTTCTTTTAAAATTGCTTCGCTAACATCAACGGGAATATAGCGTAGGGAAATATTTTGTTCCGCAAAGGCATCCAGTAAAATCCGGGTTTTGGTGGAACTGCCACTACCCAATTCAATGAAGTCACAGGCCCCCGTAATCTGCACCAATTCCTTGGCGATCGCCTGGAGAATGCTGGCCTCCGTACGGGTAGGATAATATTCCGGTAGTAGGCAAATTTGCTCAAACAGCAGGGAACCCCGGTCATCATAAAAATAGTGGGGGGGCAAAGTTTTGGGGCATTGCTGCAAACCGACAATGACATCTTGGCCATGGTTGACATAGCTCTGGGGATGGCTGAGGAGACGGTTTTCAAGCTGCAGGCGGGGGGAATTTTGAACGGAGACCATGGTGAGGTGCAAAAACTAACACATCCTCGCACCATAACCTGAACTGTCCCTCCAGATCGACCCCCAGACCTTGGTTAAATAGCGACGAGGCTTGGGAACTTACCTAGGCGCAGGACAAATCTTCCCCATTGGTCTGAGAAAGTCCAGAATGATATTTGGGACATCACCTCAGACCTTGATAATGAAGTTTAAGAGCCTGTTGGTACAGTTTTGGTTAGCCTCTAAATCGACCCACTAAAACTTAGGTAATACTGGGAGCCTGTTTGTAAAGTTTTATTTTGCCCCCTAAATCTTTTCACTAAAGCTCCGGCAATACTGGGGGACTTCGCATCTGTTTCCCCCCGAATTTGGGGGGTCAGGGGGGCTTTTAAAGCACGTTCTGAAGACTTGCATTTCTCCCCTTTATCAACGGGTTAGAGGAAGAAACAACACCATCGTCTTCGTTTTTTCCAGATGACTAGGGAACAATGACGTTTTTGCTTTTTTGCTCTGCTTTCTTCGCCGCTTGCTTGGCTCGTTTTTCTGCTTGCTTTTTAGCAGCTTGTTCAGCGGCCAGACGACGTTTTTCCTCGGCTTTTTCCGCCTCTAATTTTTCCAAATAGTAGTGGTAATCACCGCTGTATACCACCAGTTCCCCATCCCGAATTTCCACTATCTTATTAGCTACCCGAGAAATAAAATAACGGTCATGGGAGACTAGCACCACGGTGCCTTCATATTCCTGTAAAGCTTCCTCTAACATTTCCTTGGCGGGAATATCTAGGTGATTGGTGGGCTCATCAAGGATGAGAAAATTGGCTGGAGTGAGCAACATTTTTGCCAGGGCTAAGCGGGCTTTTTCTCCACCACTGAGGGCGGCCACTTTTTTAAACACTGTTTCCCCAGAAAAGAGAAATCGTCCCAACAGAGTCCGCACTTCTTCATTTTTCCAGTCGGGTACTTCATCATGGATGGTCTCCATCACAGTTTTTTCCAGGTCTAAAGCTTCTGCCTGGTTCTGCTCAAAATAGCCGGGCAAAATATTATGTTCCCCCATTTTTATTTGCCCTTCTTCTGGAGATTCCATACCCATAATCATCCGCAGAAGGGTGGATTTCCCACAACCGTTGGGGCCTAGAAAAGCAATACGATCGCCTCGTTCAATTTCTAAATTAGCACCGAGAAAAAGTAGCTTATCGTTGTAGGAATGGGAAATGTCTTCAATTAGTGCCACTTGACGACCACTACGGGGGGCAGGGGGGAAATGAAACTTAAGGGTTCTGACACCACCAACGGGGGCCTCTACCCGTTCAATTTTTTCTAGTTGTTTTTCTCGGCTTTTAGCTTGGGTACTGCGGGTGGCACTGGCCCGGAATTTGTCCACAAAGGCCTGTTGTTTAGCCAAAGCTTTTTGTTGATGTTCGTAGGCACTGGCCAAGGCCAGGCTACCTTCTTCCTTTTGCACAAGATAACTGGAATAATTACCCAGGTAGGTGGTGGATACCCCCCGTTCCGTTTCCACAATTTTGGTACAAAGACGATCTAAAAATTCCCGGTCATGGGAGATGATCACCATGGGGGTTTTCAGACCCTTGAGATAGGTTTCTAGCCATTCAATGGTTTCTAAATCTAAATGGTTAGTGGGCTCGTCCAACAATAGTAAGTCCGGCTCCTGCAGTAGAATTTTGCCCAAACTGATCCGCATCTGCCAACCGCCGCTAAAGGAACTCACCAGGCGATCGCCATCTTCCGGCTCAAAACCAATTTCCGGCAAAATCCGCTCAATTTGCGACTCCAACCGATAACCGTCTAGGGCTTCAAACTGTCGTTGTAATTTATCTAATTTATGAATTAAATCTTCCAGGGTGTCCGGATCGGCCACCTCCATAGCCTGATGGACATGGTGCATGGAGTCCTGAACCTGGTTCGCCTCGGTGAATACGGTCCACATTTCCTCCCGTAAAGTACGGGTGGGGGTAACGTCAAATTCTTGGGTTAAATGGGCGATTTTCAGGGCCGTTGGCCGAATAATTTCCCCCGCAGTGGCCTCCACTTCCCCCATAATGATCTTGAGTTGGGTGGATTTTCCGGCCCCGTTGACCCCCACCAGGCCTACCCGTTCTTCTGGTTTAACTTCCCAGTTCACATCTTTAAGAACTTCGCCGGTGGGATAAATTTTGCGGATGTGTTCAAGTCGGAGCATAGGAATAAACCTGGAGGGAAACTGAGCTTCCAGTTTATCGAAAAACTGGCGTTAAAACCCCGTCCCCCACCATTGTCCCTGCGAGAGTATTAGCGAGGATTATCATCACCATGGTTGCAACCCCAGATTGGGTTAAAAAAGCTGTTTTCTATCAAATTTTTCCGGATCGTTTTGCCATTGGCCGCCATCAGGCGATCGCCGTTGCTCAACAACCAAAGTTAGAGCCATGGGACACTCCCCTCACAGTGCAGGGTTATAAGGGGGGAAATCTTTGGGGCGTGATTGAACAGTTAGATTACCTCCAGGAATTGGGTATTACGGCTCTCTATTTGACCCCCATTTTTCAGTCCGCCTGTAATCACCGTTACCACACCCATGACTATTACCAAGTGGACCCTCTCCTGGGGGGCAATGAAGCGTTGCAGGCCCTACTAACTGCTGCCCATAGCCGGGAAATAAAAGTGGTTTTGGACGGAGTGTTTAACCATGCCAGTCGGGGTTTCTACTTTTTCAACGACATTTTGGAAAACGGGCCCCATTCCCCCTGGTTAGATTGGTTTTACATCGAAGACTGGCCTTTATCGGCCTATGACGGTTCTTTGCCGGCTAATTATCGGGGTTGGGTAGATTTGCGAGCCTTGCCGCAGTTTAACCACGATAATCCCGACGTGCGGGAATATTTAATGCGGGTAGGGGAATATTGGATTGCCCAAGGCATTGATGGTTGGCGCTTGGATGTGCCCGATTGTGTCAAAGCGGAGGGGTTTTGGGCGGAATTTCGCCGTCGGGTCAAAGCTATTAACCCGGAAGCCTACATTGTGGGGGAAATTTGGTGTGATGCTAGTCCTTGGTTAGGCGGAGATCAGTTTGATGGCGTGATGAATTATCGATTCACCGAACCAACAGTGGCCTTCACCATTGGCGATCGCCTGCAAAAAGAACATCTACGGGGGGAAGAATACCGTCCTTACCCCGCCCTCAACGCAGATGCCTATGGAGAAAAAATTAGCCAACTTCTGCAACGACACCCCTGGGAGATTCAGTTAACCCAATTGAATTTGCTCAATAGCCACGACACTGCCCGCCTATTAACCCTGGCCAATGGCGATCGGCCCAGCGTTAACTTAGCCCTCCTACTAATGTTTACTTTCCCCGGTGCTCCCTGTGTTTACTACGGTGACGAAGTGGGCTTAGCAGGGGGAGCAGATCCCGATTGTCGCCGAGTTTTTCCTGCAAAAACTGATTGGGATTTAGATTGTTGGGAATTTTATCGTCAATTGATCGCTCTGCGCCATCGCTATCAATGCTTGCAACTGGGGGATTACAAAATTCTCGTCACGGCAGGTATGGGCTATGTTTTCCAACGGCAATACGGCGATGAAACCTTAATTATTGCTGTTAATGCGGGAGACAATGTTACAGAAATTTCATTGTCTCCAGAAATTTTAGATTTAGACAAAATAGAAAGGATAGAGTCTATTTTTACCACTGATAGTCAAATAGAAATCCAACAAACTCCATCGGTTTTATCTGTAACTATGCCGCCTCAGTCAGGAAAAATTTTTAGATTTGGACATCAAGAATGAAGCCGCACTAATACAGTCCCGCAAAAATATTTAAAATCAAACATCTTGAGTAACGAGAATTTATTCAAGTCGGCTGATTAGATCACCGCGCCGGAAGGTTGCAGATAGTTGCTGTAGGGAAATCTCTTGTTCTCCATAAAGATCTTCGAGTGCCTTTTGAATATCCTGCAATGAAGCATTAAAATAAATCTCACCATTTTTCTCAATAAGTTGTTGGGTAAATTGAAAATTTTTGTGGCTAATATCTTTTATTTGAACATTCATCTCATTCAAAAGTTTTTGTCCCATCTGCATTGCAATAAAACATGAAGCATAGCGAACAAAGTCTGGGTCAGTGGTTTCTGGTCTTTTACGACGATTTTCTGCAATTCTGTAAAGTTGAACAGCTACTATTACCTGGGCTCCGTTTAATTGTTTAGTGAATATCGAATCATATAGTTTTCCAAAATGCTCACGGGAGAAAAATTTTGCTTGGTGAGGTTTTCTTCTCCAAACAGATAATACTGCCTCAGCGGCTACCCCCGAGGTGATATCGGCAGACCGAGTATTAGTATCAGATCGTTTCCGCCGATAGTTAAATCCCAATTGCTTAATATCCATTTCTAATCTTTGTTGGCGTTCATCATTAGCTCGTAAATCTTTGAGATCTACTGGATTTTGGCTATTAGTAGCGTAGGTTATTCTTTGCACTAAGCCTTCATTTTCAGGGGGCAATTGATAAAGTCGAAGAAGAACATAGGCTTGGGCATTTTGATGAAGTAAATGTGGTTGCTGTAAAGTTTTAGATATGGTTATACAGGTCTGACCACCATTAATAATTTGTAAATTCTCGACACGTACTTGATAATTACTGTCCTGCAGTGCGTTATATGAAAAGCTGTCACAAGTTAGGGTTATCCCATTGTTATAAAAGTAAAAATTATTTTTTTCATCACTAGTTAAAGTATGACGAATGTCCTCGTTAACACGATTTCCTTGTAATCCTAAATAGCGACGAATATTACGCTCTAATAATCGTTCACCATGTCGATCAATAAGTGTGGCAATTTCGGTGACGGAAATTCTACCTACCAGTACCCGGCTGAACTCCATATCTTCAACTATAGCTTTTCCACTCAGCTGTAAAGTATCTTTTACAGGTCTGGAAGCTTGAAGAATTTTTACGAGCCGGTCATGGTTGATATGTTCCCATGTAACCTGATCTCCAAATCCAGCACGCTCAATAGCTTCTTCACCAGATGAATTCCATTTCAGCCCATTATTACAAGCCAGCGCTCTAACTTGTGGAATATAACCATCCCGAATTAAACTACGAGCTTCTTCCACTTTTGTGAGTAATCTTTCATTAATGTATTCTAGTTTGGCGGCCGGATTAAATAAATATTGAATGGCGTTTATTAGTGCCTCTATCCCTTCTTCAGGAAAATTGGAATTCCCCTCTAGCTTTTTTTTATATTTAGCTTGAAATAAACTAACTGTAAATTCGCCGTCATACTCCTCCGAGATGTGCATGGCATCAACTCCAAAGTCTCCTCCTCCTTCGGTTAAGCAATCAAAAGCTTCATCGTTGTCTAAATCTAATATAGTCTTAACACATAGATAAACAAAGGCAAGAGGTTTAAATTTATTTTCATCTTTTATGTCTAATTCTTCAGAAGCTTTTTGGCGAATATCTTCAACAATTGATAACAAACGTTGGTCAATGATAGAGATATTAATGTTCATATATTTTTACTCCATAAATAGACAACAAATAGATAAGATAATCTTATCTCACTTGACCCATTCAAAAAAATTCCCATGGATATGTTGCTGTCTTCTTGATTTAACTGATTTCAAGCATGGAAAAGATCGGATTAAGTTTTGTCAGCCAGGTCCGATGGTAATAGTTAGCGATCGCCGTCAACTGTATAACCAACTCTTGGGTTTTGGATTACATCGGTTTTTAGCGGTAGTTTTTCTAGGTTAAGCTGAGTTAGGGCCTATTTGTTAGAGCAACCCTTGTCAATTTAGAGCGCAGAGTAAACGAGCAATGACGCAGAAAGTAGTGGTGGGACTATCCGGTGGGGTAGATAGTTCGGTGGCGGCGGCCCTGTTGCACCGTCAAGGTTATGGCGTGGTGGGGGTGACTCTCTGGTTAATGAAGGGTAAGGGTCAGTGCTGTTCGGAAGGGCTGGTGGATGCCGCTTCTATCTGTGAACAGTTGGGAGTACCCCATGAAATTGTGGACACCAGGGATTTATTCCAAAATCACATTATTGATTATCTGGTGCAGGGTTACGGTGAGGGAGTGACTCCATTGCCCTGTTCCCAATGTAATAAGGCGGTGAAGTTTGGCCCTATGTTGCAATACGCCCAACAGTCCCTTGGTATCGATAAAATTGCCACGGGGCACTATGCTCGTATTCGCTTCAACGAAGACAGTCAACGCTATGAGTTGTTGCGGGCGGTCGATCGCCAGAAGGATCAATCCTATTTTCTGTATGACCTGTCCCAGGAAATTTTGGCGGCCACCCTGTTTCCCCTGGGGGAACAAACCAAAACTGTGACCCGACAGTTGGCGGCGGAGTTTGACCTCAGCACAGCAGAGAAAAAAGATAGTCAGGATTTATGTTTAATTGAAGCCCATGGCTCCATGAGGGACTTTTTGGACAAGTACATTGCCCCAAAAGCGGGGGAAATTGTCGACCTGTCCGGAGTGGTGTTGGGTCACCATGAGGGCATTCACCACTACACCATTGGGCAACGGAAAGGGTTGGGCATTGCGGCGGCGGAACCTTTATACGTTGTTAAACTCGATCCGGTGATGAATCGGGTTATTGTCGGCGATCGCCAGAGTGCAGGCAGTGGGGAATGCTACGTGCAAAGGTTAAATTGGGTTTCCATTCCCGAACCAACGGCCCCCATCCGTTGTGAGGTGCAGGTGCGCTACCGTTCTGCTCCGGTGACGGTTAATGCCATTCCCTGGGACGACCAACAAATCAAACTGGTGTTTGATGAACCCCAATTTGGCATCACCCCCGGCCAGGCCGCTGTGTTCTACGACGGCGATCGGGTGTTAGGGGGAGGTATTATCTGCCCCCAAAGGTCCGAAAAAACAGGAGTCTAGGCGGCATCGCCCCCCACCACCACATCCCTAATGCGTAAACTGGGGCCACCGCAACCCACTGCTAGGCCATTTTGGCCCCCTTTACCACAGCCCCCGGACTCATCCCAATAAAAGTCGTCGGCGATCGCCTCGATGTTAGCCAGGGTTTTAAAGACATTGCCAGAGAGGGTCACATCTTTAACAGGTTCTGCTAGCTGGCCATGGCGGATCATCCAAGCCTCCCCCGCACTGAAGGTGAACATTTCCCCATTGGTCATACCCCCGAGCCAGTTTTGGGCATAAACCCCCTCCTCAATGCCGTCTAACAAATGGGCCACAGGGGTTTTTCCCCGGCCAATCCACGTATTGGTCATGCGCACAATGGGGGGATAGTGGTAATTCAAACAGCGGGCATTACCAGTGGGTTGTTCCCCCAACTTTCCTGCCGTTTCCCGGGAGTGGAGTCTGCCCACCAACTCGCCGTCTTTAATTAGTTGGGTGGTGGTGGCTGGTACCCCTTCGTCGTCAAAACCGTAACTGCCCCGGTGCCCTGGGGGGGCCGCCCCATCAAAAATTTGCAACTCCGGCGGGCCAAAGCGTTTCCCCAAGCTCATCACTTCCAAAAAGTCGGGATTTTCGTAGAGCATATCTGCTTCGGATAAATGGCCAAAGGCCTCGTGGACAAACAGCCCAGTCAAAATGGGGTCAATCACCACCGGATAAATTTTTCCCTGCACTGTGGGCAAAGTTAACGCTTTCACCGCCCGTTTCGCAGCCCCCTGCACCACGGCATCTAAATTTTCCAAGTCCCCATAGCCCCGGCGGGAGCCTGTGGTTTCCCTACCTACTTGCACCCCATTGCCATCCTTTGCAGTGGCGGCAAAACGCATTTCCAAGTCCCACCAACATTGCTCCAACAAAGTCCCTTCCGAAGTGGCGAGCAACACCGTTTGTTGACTGTCGCCATATCGCACATGGGTGGTGGTAATTTTATCGCTGGTGCCCCGGAGCAGATCATTGTAATGGTCACAGAGGGCTTTTTTATCAGCCAAACTAATCTCACGGGGGTCTTTACCCGTCAAAGGATTAATAAAGGTTTGCTGGACTGGATCAATGGGAGCCAACAGGGTTTCATCGTCCCCAATTAACCGGGCCGCGGCGATCGCCTCTTCTAATCTTCGGCGTAACTGCTCCCAACGATTAAAACTGGCAAACCCCCAACCCCCTTGATGGCAAACCCGCACCTGGCCACCAATGGCAATGCCCTCACTGAGAGTTTCCACCTGGTTACCCCGTAAGCTAATTTGGGTGCCTTCAGACTGTTCCAACCGGATACTGATAAAGTCCGCCTGGGACTGGTAACGGCCAATTAGTTCCGGTAGGGTTGCTTTAATGGTGGCTAAGTTCATTGGAGAAGAATTAGGGAATTATTAACCATGATACTTTTCCCACCTCTGCCTAACCGCCAAGGTCTTATTAAGTTAAACAGCCTTCAACCTAGGAGAAGATGATTTGGGAACCGGGAGCGTTAATTTTCACCGATAAAACCTGATGATTTTTAAAAGTTTCCGCCAAACGGGGATGCACTGATGGTGGGGCAAAAAATAACATAAACCCCCCCGCTCCGGCCCCCAGCAACTTACCGCCCCAGGCCCCTGCTTCCCGCCCCTGTTGGTAAATACCGTCAATGTCGCCGTTGGAAATGCCCACATCCAAGCTCCGTTTTGCCTGCCAGGCTTGGTCCAGTAACTCCCCAAAGGCAGATAGGCATTGGTTGCTGGTCAAAATATCCCAACCCTTGTCCACCATGGCACGCATCAGTTTGAGGGTTTCTCGGTTATTTCCCACCCGCTTTAATTGCTTTTCCACCACATTGGCCGCCCGCCTTTTAATACCGGTAAAAACAATAAAGATATGTTCTTCAAACTCCGCCATCCTTGCCGGGGCCATGGTGACCCGACTAACCACAATGTCATCTTCCTTACGGAATTCCACTAAGTTAAATCCCCCCATGGCAGCCATGAGTTGATCCTGACAGCCCACTTTATCGTTGACTAAATGCCTTTCCACATAAATAGCTTCATAGGCCAAATCCAAAGGACGAATAAACTCCCCCTTGAAAGAGTGCAAAGCCTGGAGCAAGGAAACGGTAAAGGCAGAAGAGGAACCTAGGCCGGTAAAAGCTGGTAAATCTGCCACATTATGGAGCTCAATATCCTTTGCCAAACCACAAAATTTCAGACATTCCCGAAAAACCACATGCTCCATCTCGCTGGGATTTTTAACCAATTCCACTTTGCGATAGGAAACTCGAATGGAATAGTCAAATAAGTGGCTCAGAAAAGGGCTAGCAGTGACGTAGGAAAATTTGTCGATCGCCGTGGCTAGGACCGCACCACCATGCTGGAGAAAATACTCAGGATAATCAGTTCCCCCACCAAAAAAACTAATGCGGACAGGGGCACGGGAAATCAGCATGGGCCTGGCAAAGACAAGGTTAACGACAGATACATTATTGCCGACTGGGGGGCAATGTCAGCGTTCAATGCTAAAACCACTGCCCAAACCTAGCCCTGGAGAGGAATCCGTCCCTAGCCCTGGGAGTTTTCCCCCCCGGATACCCCAGGGGATCTGCCAAAATTAAACTATTCTTTCCCCATAGCACCCCATGAAATTTTCCCTCGAATCCCTCTACGGCTGGTACCGTCAAATGCTCAACCATCCCCGGTACCGCTGGTGGATTGTTCTTGGCTCCTTGGTGTATCTCCTCAGCCCCATCGACTTTCTGCCCGACGTTTTCCCTGTGCTTGGTTGGATTGACGATGGTTTAATTGCCACTTTATTAGTCTCAGAAATTTCCCAAATGGTCCTCACTGGCTTGAAAAATAAAGCCGTCAAACAGGAAAAGAATGCCCCCCAGGAATCGGTGGTGGTAGATGTGGTGGGACAGGATGCAGCCCACAGTTAATTCAATTGTACTCAGTTTAGCTTGTCGTTGCATTCCTCCGATTCTCTAACCCTGGAATACCTTCGGAGTCAGAGGATTTCGAGAATGGAATCAAGTCGCCAAAACCTAGACTTCTGTGAACTTCCCTAGTCAATTTATCCCCTGGGAAGTTTTTGTTTGCCAATTATTCCGTTTGCACAATTACCTTTTCGGCCACGGCTTGGGCTAAGCGTCGAGCTTGATCAACGGATTCTCCCCGAGCTAGGGCTACCCCCAGACGACGATGGGGTCGGGCATTGGGTTTACCAAATAACCGCAAATCCGTATGGGCTTCGGCCAAGGCTTCTGCGACTCCACTGTAACTAAGCTTCTCCCCAGCTTCAGGGGCCAGAATAACCGCACTGGCGGCGGGGCCCGTTTGTTGGATGAGGGGAATGGGTAAACCTAAAATGGCCCGCAAATGTAACTCAAATTCGTTCAAATTTTGGGAAATTAGGGTAACCATACCGGTGTCATGGGGCCTGGGAGATAATTCGGAAAAAATCACTTCCTCCGGGGTAATGAAAAATTCCACCCCAAAAATGCCCGCTCCCCCCAATGCATCGGTGACTGTTTTGGCGATCGCCTGGGCCTGGGCTAACTGCCCTGGGTTTAAAGGGGCCGGTTGCCACGATTCTTGATAATCTCCCCGTTCTTGCCGGTGGCCAATGGGATCACAAAAGAGGGTTTCCCCCTGCCATTGGCGGATGGTCAGCAAAGTAATTTCCAACTCGAAGGGAATGAACTCCTCCACAATCACTTTCGTTTGATCCCCCCTCGCTCCGGCGATCGCCGCTTGCCAAGCTTGGGCTACCTCTTCATCACTGTTAACCACCGATTGACCCTTACCAGAGGAAGACATCACCGGCTTAACCACGTTGGGAAAACCGATGGTCTGGCTAACTTGCTCCAACTCGGCCAGACTGGTGGCGTAGTCGTAACGGGCAGTGCGCACCCCCAATTGTTGGGCGGCCAACTCCCGAATCCGGTCCCGGTTCATGGTGAGATTGGTGGCTTGGGCCGTGGGAATGACCCTATAACCCTGGGTTTCTAGCTCCAACAATTTTTCTGTGCGGATCGCTTCCACCTCCGGCACAATCCAATCCGGCTGATATCTTTTTACCACTGCTGCCAGGGCATCCCCATCCAACATGGAAATGACTTCTGAAACCTGGGCCACCTGCATGGCCGGAGCATCAGGATAACGGTCCACCGCAATTACTCGATTACCCAATCTTTGGGCGGCAATGGTAAATTCCTTACCCAGTTCCCCGGAGCCAAGTAGCAAAAAGGTTTGGGGCAAAGTGACGGGGTTGACCATGGTTAAATGTTAGAGGGCAAGGTTAAACACCGGCTAGGGTCCCGGTTTTCCCCAGTTTCCCACAGTTATTGCCCCCTTAGCCGTCGGATAAATCCTTGGTTATAGTCGTCAAAGTTCCGTGGGTTGGGCTTTGAGGAGGGGTTTTAGCGCCCAGGGCCATGATGAACTGCAAAGTTACCTGCCAGCAGAATGTATGGATAACTATCCGCCGCCGCCAGAACCCTATAATTTAGCCAATGAATTGGCCAAGGAACGGAACCGGGCCGCCGCCGAACGAACCTTAATGGCTTGGATTCGCACCAGTCTTTCCTTGATTAGTTTTGGCGTGGGCATTGACCGCATTGTCGCTGCCATCCACGGCGCGTTTCCGGGAGGCAGAAATGGTTTTCATTTATCCCGGACTTTGGGTTTATCCTTTATTATCATTGGCACCCTGGCCCTACTGGCGGCGGCCATCAATCACCGTCAAGATTTGAAGCACATTGACCGGGGACGCTTCACTTACCAGTCCCGCCTGTCCATTAGTTTTGTGGTGGCGATCGCCTTGGTGGTGGTAGGAACGTTTGCTTTTTTAGCGATTATGTTCCAGTCGCTTTAGGCAGTTCGAGTTTGCCAATAGGCTTTTTCTTAACTACGTGTATCTTTAATGGTCTCCTGCGAAAATCTTTGGCAACAGGCCCTGGCCATCCTGGCAACCCAGTTAACCAAACCGGCTTTTGACACTTGGATCAAGACCTCAGTCCTGACCTCCTTGGGGGAAGGGGTGGCCACCATTCAGGTGGAAAACGGCTTTGTCCTCAACCATTTGCAAAAATGCTATGGCCCACTGCTGATGGAGGTGCTGACGGACTTAACTGGGCAGGAAATCACGGTGGAGTTAACCACCGACGGTCTAGAGCCCCACAGCTTAACTCCTCGCCAGTCCCCCCTGAAGGTGGAGGCTACGGCCAAAAATTCCACTGCCCTCAATGCCAAATACACCTTTTCCCGTTTTGTGGTGGGACCCACCAATCGCATGGCCCATGCCGCTTCCTTGGCAGTGGCGGAATCCCCCGGGCGGGAATTTAATCCCCTCTTCCTCTGTGGTGGCGTTGGTCTGGGAAAAACCCATCTCATGCAGGCGATCGCCCATTACCGACTGGAAATGTATCCCAATGCCAAAGTTTATTACGTTTCCACAGAACGATTCACCAATGACCTGATCACCGCCATCCGCCAGGACAATATGGAGGATTTTCGGGCATATTACCGCAGTGCCGACTTTCTGCTCATTGACGATATCCAATTTATTAAGGGCAAAGAGTACACCCAAGAGGAATTTTTCCACACCTTCAACAGCCTCCACGAAGCGGGCAAACAGGTGGTAGTGGCCTCTGATCGGGCGCCCCAAAGGATTCCTGGCTTACAGGACCGGCTCATTTCCCGTTTTTCCATGGGTTTAATCGCTGATATCCAAGTGCCAGATTTGGAAACCCGCATGGCCATTCTGCAAAAAAAAGCTGAGTACGACAGGATTCGTCTACCCAAGGAGGTTATTGAGTACATTGCCTCCCATTACACTTCCAATATCCGGGAGCTGGAAGGAGCCCTAATTCGGGCGATCGCCTACACGTCCCTATCGAGTGTGGCCATGACAGTGGAAAATATTGCGCCGGTGCTCAATCCCCCGGTGGAAAAGGTGGCCGCCGCCCCGGAGACCATCATCAGCATCGTGGCCCAGCACTATCAATTAAAGGTCGAAGAACTACTCAGCAACTCCCGCCGCCGGGAAGTTAGCCTGGCTCGTCAAGTGGGAATGTATTTGATGCGTCAGCACACGGACTTGAGTTTGCCCCGCATTGGGGAAGCCTTTGGTGGCAAGGACCACACCACCGTCATGTACAGTTGCGACAAAATCACCCAACTACAGCAAAAAGATTGGGAGACCAGTCAAACCCTCACTAGCCTCAGTCATCGCATCAATATTGCCGGCCAAGCCCCGGAATCCTAGACCCCTGGCGATCGGTGATTATGAGAATGAATATGTCAAAATGTAAAATATTTGCTAATAATATGTAGATGCGTTTCGGCAAGGAACGCCAACATCAGTGCAGGTTTGGCCCCTGTGGCCCGGCTTGCTACCCATAAGAAAATGGCATCAGGAGAACAAATATTGTTCCACCGACAGGCCACATTTGGGTTTTGGCCAACCGCTCTACCTTAGCGGTGTAGTTTCCAATCGTCTCGTCTTATTAGAGAATGGAGTCTAAATGGCATAACCCAAATTACAAAAGCCTCCTTTAGAAATTCTTGCCTTTGATGCTAGCTACGCAAGAGGATTTGCATTTATGACTATTGCAGTCGGACGCGCCCCAGTCGAAAGAGGATGGTTTGATGTCCTCGACGATTGGCTAAAGCGTGATCGTTTCGTATTTATTGGTTGGTCTGGTTTACTGCTCTTCCCCTGTGCCTTCATGGCCCTGGGGGGATGGCTCACCGGCACCACCTTCGTTACTTCCTGGTACACCCACGGTCTAGCCAGTTCCTACCTAGAAGGAGCTAACTTCCTGACCGTGGCGGTCTCTTCCCCCGCCGATGCCTTCGGCCATTCCCTCCTGTTCCTCTGGGGACCGGAAGCCCAAGGTAACCTGACCCGCTGGTTCCAAATTGGTGGTTTGTGGCCCTTCGTTGCCCTCCACGGTGCCTTCGGTCTGATTGGCTTTATGCTGCGTCAGTTCGAAATTTCCCGTCTGGTCGGCATTCGTCCCTACAACGCCATCGCTTTCTCTGGTCCCATTGCGGTGTTTGTCAGCGTCTTTTTGATGTACCCCCTGGGACAATCCAGTTGGTTCTTTGCCCCCAGCTTTGGGGTAGCGGGAATCTTCCGGTTCATTTTGTTCCTACAAGGGTTCCACAACTGGACCTTGAACCCCTTCCACATGATGGGAGTAGCAGGGATTTTGGGCGGCGCCCTATTGTGTGCCATCCACGGTGCCACGGTGGAAAACACCTTGTTTGAAGATGGGGAAGATTCCAACACTTTCCGGGCATTTGAACCCACCCAAGCAGAAGAAACCTATTCCATGGTGACCGCCAACCGTTTCTGGTCTCAGATTTTCGGTATTGCCTTCTCCAACAAACGGTGGTTGCACTTCTTCATGTTGTTCGTGCCGGTAACTGGTCTCTGGATGAGTTCGGTGGGTATCGTTGGTTTAGCCTTGAACCTGCGGGCCTATGACTTCGTCTCCCAGGAACTACGGGCAGCGGAAGACCCGGAATTTGAAACGTTTTATACAAAAAACATTTTGTTGAACGAAGGGATGCGCGCCTGGATGGCTCCCCAAGATCAACCCCATGAAAACTTTATCTTCCCTGAGGAGGTTCTCCCCCGTGGTAACGCTCTCTAATACTTCGATGGTGGGGGGACGTGACCTTCCCTCTACCGGTTTTGCTTGGTGGTCGGGAAATGCCCGACTGATTAATCTCTCCGGTAAATTGCTTGGTGCCCACGTGGCCCACGCCGGTTTGATCGTTTTCTGGGCCGGGGCCATGACCCTGTTCGAAGTTGCCCACTTCATTCCCGAAAAACCCATGTATGAACAGGGTTTAATTCTTCTGCCCCACATTGCTACCCTGGGCTGGGGCGTTGGTCCCGCTGGGGAAGTGACTGATATTTTTCCCTTCTTTGTGGTAGGGGTACTGCACTTAATTTCTTCGGCAGTTTTAGGTCTTGGGGGTATTTACCACGCCCTCCGTGGCCCGGAAGTGTTGGAAGAGTATTCCAGCTTCTTTGGCTACGACTGGAAGGATAAAAACCAGATGACCAATATCATTGGTTACCACTTGATCCTGTTGGGTTGTGGTGCTTTATTACTGGTCTTTAAAGCTATGTTCTTTGGCGGTGTGTATGACACCTGGGCCCCCGGTGGTGGGGACGTGCGGGTGATCACCAACCCCACCCTCAACCCGGCGATTATCTTTGGCTATCTGCTGAAGGCGCCCTTTGGGGGAGAAGGTTGGATCATCAGTGTCAACAACATGGAAGACATCATCGGTGGTCACATCTGGATTGGTTTGATCTGTATTTCCGGTGGTATTTGGCACATTCTCACCAAGCCTTTCGGTTGGGCCCGCCGTGCCCTGATCTGGTCTGGGGAAGCTTATCTCTCCTACAGCTTGGGTGCCCTTTCCTTGATGGGCTTTATTGCCTCCGTCTTTGTTTGGTTTAACAACACTGCCTATCCCAGTGAATTCTATGGCCCCACCGGCATGGAAGCTTCCCAATCCCAAGCCTTCACCTTCTTGGTGCGGGACCAACGTTTGGGCGCTAACATTGCTTCTGCCCAAGGCCCCACTGGTTTAGGTAAATATCTGATGCGCTCTCCTTCTGGGGAAATCATCTTCGGTGGTGAAACCATGCGTTTCTGGGACTTCCGTGGTCCTTGGTTGGAACCCCTGCGTGGCCCCAATGGTTTGGACCTCGACAAGCTCCGCAATGACATTCAGCCCTGGCAGGTACGTCGGGCGGCTGAATACATGACCCATGCTCCCCTTGGTTCTTTGAACTCCGTGGGTGGGGTAATCACCGATGTTAACTCCTTTAACTACGTTTCTCCCCGGGCTTGGTTGGCTACTTCCCACTTTGTCCTTGGCTTCTTCTTCTTAGTTGGTCACCTCTGGCATGCTGGTCGTGCTCGGGCCGCAGCCGCTGGTTTTGAAAAAGGCATTGACCGGGAAACTGAACCCACGTTGTTCATGCCTGACCTCGACTAGATTGAGACTTTTCTGATTTTGCAAAGGTTTTGCTTTAGTTAAACCCAATTGATTAGTGTCCCCTGCCCATTTGGTGGGGGATTATTATTTTTAAGATAATCCTATTTTTTGGAGTGAGGCTAGTTACCTATTAGACGCGCGACTCGAAAGTTGTTCAGGGGAGTTGGAAAGGCTTCCAAAAACCTTTCCTCGCTGGTGTTTAACTGGATGGGGATGGCCCCTTTGGAATGTTCAAACACTAATGGGAGGGTAACCAATGCCGACCCCTTTAGCGAAAACAGGATGTCTCAATAAGCGAATACTACCGACCGAAAGTTAACCGGAATCCATATTTCAAGACGCTGCTTGAGCCGTATACAGTGAAGGTTGTATGTACGGTTCTGAGGATAGGGATCGGAATATAACTAAAACTTGCTCCTTTACCCGATCGTTAGATACTCTGTTTAGGTAGCAAAAGCGTAGCAGCGTTACCCATTGTTTTAAAGTATTGAAGGAATTTCTGATGACCTCTGACAACACCGATCCCAAACAACATTCATCTTTAAAAGTTATCTATCGTTTTTTGGGAGGGGCTACAGTTGGCGCCCTTGTACTGCTAATTCCTGTGACATATTCGACATTTGACAATTTTGGACTTGTTCAAGTAGGTGTTGCATTATTGCTAGTTACATTATGTGGCTTACTGTCAATTGTTTGGGGTGAAAAATTTATTGACGTGGTAATGCGAATGCTGAATGGCACTGGTCTCTAGGCGAGTGCAATCAGGTAGTTTATTTAGACTAACTACTGGGTTGTTAACGCCAATTTCTGCAGATCCCCTGCCATCGATTCACCCCCAATAGCCTAAAATGAAGCCTGTTGCCCCCGAGAAGCTTTTTCGCTATGCAGTTTTTGGACTTTATCACCGCCTGGGAAGGAAAATGGCTTTCCCAACGTACTAACTATAGTTTTGAGCAAAATGAAGCGGGCAATGACAAATCCGATGTGACAGTGCAACGGTGGGATAGTCAAACTGAGCTAGGGCAATCGCTCCAGGCCTTGGCCGGTTTAGACCATGGTGAAGGATTAATTATGTTGCAATTAAGTTGGGACACTTCCGTGGACTGGGGTAAGCCCAAAAATATCGGCTCCATTTACTACGGTTTTTTGCCCGATGGCGATCGCCCGGAACAGGGTCGGCTTTGGCGGGGCAGTGGGGATAGGAGCAAAGTGTTCCTGCGCGGGGATTATCACCTGGGGTCAGACGAGTGTTTGACCTTGAATTTACAGGACGGAGAAACTCGCCTGACGGAAAGGCATTGGTATGCTAGCCCTAACCTACGACTCCGCACCAGTCTGATCCAAAGGAGGGGAGGTTATAGTCATAGTGCCTTCTATTCCGATATCCGGCGTTTACCTCCGGCGGATCAGAACAATTAGCAATGGCTAACCTTGGCCAGAAATTTTTCCTTTACCCGTTTTTCCATGGCATTTTTTCAGCAAGATCCGGCCCTGGAGGATATGGCCCAGGCCATCCTTGAAAGCACCTGGCAGACCTTTCCTACTTTGCAACGGGACCAAATTGCCCTGACCTGGTTAGTTTATGACGCGCCGGTGATGGTCAATACCGGAGGGGCGATCGCCGCCAATGAATTTTGGCAGTACCCCGTGCGGGGCTTTAGTTACCGGGGCATTGAGCGCATTTATCCCGCTAGCGTGGTGAAATTGTTTTACCTGGTGGCCATGGCGGAATGGTTAGAAGGGGGCATGGTGAAGGATTCCCCAGAATTGGAGCGGGCGGTGCGGGATATGATCGTGGACTCCAGCAACGATGCCACCAGTTTAGTGGTGGATACACTCACCGGCACCAGCAGTGGGCCCATGTTACCGCCGGGGCCTTTTGAAACCTGGCAGCAACAGCGCAATATTGTGAACCGTTATTTTCAATCCCTGGGCTGGGAGGAGTTGCAAAATATTAATATCAACCAAAAAACCTGGGGCGATGGTTACTACGGCCGGGAAAGGGCCTTTGTGGGAGAACTGTA
The DNA here is from genome assembly GCF_014698605.1 of Synechocystis sp. FACHB-383. Lineage (NCBI taxonomy): Bacteria > Bacillati > Cyanobacteriota > Cyanophyceae > Synechococcales > Merismopediaceae > Synechocystis > Synechocystis sp. FACHB-383. The sequence continues at coordinate 123,222 of NZ_JACJTJ010000010.1, forward strand.
CGAACAGCGTAATATGTTAACCACCAACGCTGTAGCCCGGTTGCTGCACAGTATCATTGGCGGTGTGGCGGTGTCCTCAACCCGTTCCCAACAGATGATGCAATTGCTCAAGCGGGATTTGAACGTGGCTCCGGCCCCCCCGGGAGAGGATAACCAAATTACCGGTTTTCTCGGTGAAGCATTACCCAAAGATGCCCAAATTTGGTCCAAGGCCGGTTGGACCAGCCAGGTGCGCCATGATTGTGCCTACATTGAAATTCCCCACCAGAGTCCCTATCTGTTGGTGGTGTTTACTGAAAATTGTGCCCTCGCTGGCGATGCCAAGGGCACGGCTGAAGCCGCACGCCGTTTACTACCGTTTATTTCCCAAGCCTTCGCCAATGCTTACTAAACCAGACCTATGGCTTCCTACTTTGAAAGGTCAAATCGACGCTGGTTAGATAGACTGCCCAGAAATTTAACCGACAGTGCCCGTTCTCTCCATCCCCGCACCCTCTTGGCGGCCATTGTGGTGGGGCTGATTACCGGAGCAGTGGGAGCCGGTTTTAAGTCTGCTGTTAATAATGTGCTCCAATGGCGATCGCAATTGGCCAGCCTTTTGTCCCCCATTCCTCCTTTGGCTTGGTTAGTGACCGTTTTGGTGAGTGGGGGCATGGTGGCCCTCAGCTTTTGGTTGATGAAGCGCTTTGCCCCGGATACCAGTGGCAGTGGTATTCCTCAAATTGAAGGGCATTTGGACGGGAAATTGCCCTTGATCTGGCAGAGGGTATTGCCCATCAAACTGGTGGGGGGCTTTTTGTCCCTGGGGGCCGGTATGTTGGCTGGTTTTGAAGGGCCAACCATTCAAATGGGGGGAAGCATTGGGCAAATGATAGGAGGCTGGTTGAAATCTAGCCAGGAACATCAACGAATTTTAATTGCAGTGGGGGCCGGGGCCGGTCTAGCCACCGCCTTTAACGCCCCTTTAGCGGGTATGGCGCTGATTGGGGAAGAAATGCGGCCCCGTTTTCGCAGTCAAACTCTGGCCTACCACGGACTACTGTTTGGCTGTGTGATGGCCACCATTGTGCTGCGGGTGATTCGGGGACAATCCGCCATTATCAGTTTGACCCAATTTAAACGGGTTCCCCTGGATTCCCTCTGGATGTTCATCATTTTGGGCATTTTGTTTGGGGTCATGGGCTACGCTTTCAACCGGGGTCTATTCAAACTACTGGACTGGTTTGACCTCCTCCCTCCCCTGGCGGTGCGATGGAAAGGTTTTATCCTCGGTTCAGTCATTGGGATTTTGTCTCTATTGCCCTTACCCCTCACCAATGGCGGGGACAATGCCGTGCTCTGGGCTTTTAACAGCCAGTCCCATTCCTCCACATTAATACTGATATTTTGTGGCCGGTTCCTGTTAACTCTGATTTGCTATGGCTCTGGGGCGATCGGTGGTATTTTTGCTCCCATGTTGGGTATTGCTTCCATTGCTAGCGTTGTCATAGCGCGGCATTTTCATTTACTATTTCCCGCCCAAATTCCCGAACCCGCCGTGATGGCGATCGCCGGTATGGGGGCTTTAGTTGCTGCAACGGTGCGGGCTCCATTGACAGCCATTTTGCTCACCATTGAAATGACTGATAACTATTTTGTGATTTTGCCTCTGTTGGTCACCTGCCTAGTGGCTAGTGTGGTGGCGGAAGGATTGGGGGGTAAACCCATTTATGCAGTGTTGCTAGAGAGAACTTTAGCCAAACAGAAACATGGGAAAGATTGATCAGAAAAATGGATTTAAAACCCCATCCTTCAGGAGATCTTTATTGGTTCTCCATGTAAATTCCCAGAGTTCGAATTGGGCCCCTGCCAATAACAGCCGCAAGAAAATTTAGCCTTCCCTTTGAACCTTGGGCTAACCCCTTCGGTCTAAACCCCCGTAACCGCCAAAGAGGTAGGTTTTGTTGGTTAAGCCCTTAGTCAATCCAGCGGTGGGGGAAAATGAAGCTAGCATTATCCAGCAAAGTCAGCAGGGTGATGCCGAGGCCTTTCGTCAACTTTATCGTCGGTACCAAGCTAAAGTCCGTTCCACCCTTTATCAACTTTGTGGACAGCATCAACTCGATGACCTAGTTCAGGAGGTATTTTTCAAGGTGTGGAAAGGATTGCCCAAACTCCGCAATCACAATTTTTTTGCCACCTGGCTTTATCGCATCACCTGGAACGTGGCCCAGGATGCCCGCAAACAATTAGGGCGATCGCGCCAACGGATTCATCAACCAAGTTCTGCCTTAGCTGACAATGAAGGGGAAATCTCCCTGCAATTGTCTCGGCCAGAGGACAGCCCCGATCTGTTGCAACTCCACTACCAGGATTTAGTGCAACAGGGCTTGGCTACCCTCAGTTTTGAGCATCGCACTGTGTTGGTGCTCCACGATCTGGAGGACTTGCCTCAAAAGACCATTGCGGAGGTACTCAATTTGCCTGGGGGCACCATCAAATCCCGTTTATTCTATGCCCGGCGAGCCATGCGGGAATTCTTGCAACAACAGGGAGTTCAAGATGTCTTTTAATTCTTTTAACGCCGACCAGGAGGGTAAACTAAAGCATTTTTTGCAGGCCCATCGCCCTGGGATTCCCGCCCCATCACTGGAATTGGAAAACCAAATTTTGCAACGGATTAAGCAATGTCCCCGTCGTTCCTTCGTTCCTGGTTTTTCTTGGCAATGGCTGGGGGGAGGAGTTCTACTCGTCGGCCTAGTGGGGGCAGGACTTTTCGGTTGGCGATCGCCGATGCAAACGGCCCGGGAACCGGACATGGCCGAACTAGAAGCTTTTCTCCAGGAAAGTTGGTCTGGGGCCATCTATCCCGACAGCGTTAACGGCTTAGGAGCCATGGATAACCCTAACCAGGAATGGTGGTTACTGACCGATTCCCCAGGGGAGTAGGACTATTTTTTGCCATTTTTACCTCTTCACTCAATTTTTCAAAGAACTTGATCACCATGAAAAAGATTATTATTGCTAGTCTGTTAACCGGCTTAGCCTGTACTATGACCGCTGTCCCCGCCATGGCCCAAAACCAAAATTTAGATTTACATTGGCAAAGTGGCGACGAAACCGAGCAATCGATCAGCCAATGGGGCTGGGGCAACAAAAAGGGAGGCCAAGGCCAATGGATGCAATCCCTAAATTTGACTGATAGCCAAAAACAGCAACTGGAAGCTATTCGTCAAAAGTATCAGGGGCAAATGCAATCCCTATCTGAACAATTACGCACTAGCCAAAACGAGCTGCGCACCCTGATGGCCGGTAATGGCAGTGACAGCGAAATTCGAGCCAAACATAGTCAAGTAGCCAACTTGCGTCAACAACTGGGAGAACTGCGCTTCAACAGCATGCTAGAAAGTCGTCAGGTGTTAACCCCGGAACAACGGCAAAAGTTCTCTGAATTAATGCAGGAACGTCGTAATAGTCGCCAGGGTCGCCGGGGCATGGGCAGTCAACAATAATGGGGGGCTATGGACTATTTGACCAATTGATAACGCCGTTTAAATTCCCGTTGTTGCTGATTGTGGTCCACTATGGGGTCTGGATAGTTAACAGCTCGCCTTTCAATGGGGGAAAGTTTGCCGGTTAACAGATCCCCTGTGTCGAAGGATGCCAATGGGGGTAACCAAGTGCGGATATATTCCCCCTCCGGGTCAAATTTTTGGGCTTGGGTATAGGGGTTAAAAATCCGCAGGGGTTTGGGGTCCATGCCACTAGAAGCACTCCATTGCCAACCCCCATTGTTGGCCGCGAGGTCACCGTCATACAGGGTCTGCATAAAATACAATTCCCCCCATTGCCAATTGAGAATCAAATCCTTGGTTAAAAAACTGGCCACAATCATCCGGCAGCGGTTATGCATCCAGCCCGTTTGGTTTAACTGGGCCATGGCCGCATCGATGATAGGGTAACCGGTCTCCCCGGCGCACCAAGCTTGGAAATGGTCTTGGTTTTCCTCCCAGGGAAATTCCTGAAACGGCGATCTATAGGGCCCCTGGGCTAAGGCGGGAAAGCTGTAAAGGCAATGTTGATAAAATTCCCTCCAAGCTAGTTCCTGTTGCCAAGTTTCAATGCTGGCCCGGGCTTCCTCACTGCGACTTTGGTCCCAAGCTTCTAGGGTGGCTTGCCAGAGGGTTCTGGGGGAAATAACACCAAATTTAAGGGCGGCGCTCAGTTGGGAAGTGCCATCGAGGGCAGGGAAGTTGCGGGTTTGTTGATATTCCTCTAGGACATTGGCCACAAACCAGGCCAATCTTTCCTCGGCCGCCTCTTCCCCTGGCGCTAATGGGAGGGGTTGGTCCCAGCTAAAACCCAAATCCGTTAACTGGGGTATGGCCTGGGGGCCCAAGGGGTCTAATTTTTCCTGTTCTGCCGCACTTAAACCCTGTAGATCCTTGGGCGTGGACACCGGACTTGCTTTGGGTAACTGACGCCAATTTTTCCAAAAGGGAGTGTAAACCGTGTAGGGGCTACCTGCTTGGGTGAGCACTTCCCCCGGATGATGCATGAGTTGATCCCATTCCGTGGCGATCGCCAAACCCCGTTCCCTTAGGGCTTGGGCCACTGCTAAATCCCGCTGTTGGGCGTAGGGTTCCGTATCCAAGGTCCAAGTAACACTGTGGGCTCCCAAGGTATTGGCCAATTTGGGCAACAACTGCACCGGATCTGCGTGAAAAATCAGCAGTTGACTACCGAGACGTTGGTAATGGTCATGTAAAGACTGTAGGCAACCGAGTAGGTAAGCAACTCGGGCCGGAGCCATAGCCTTAGCTTGCAGAATTTTGTTATCCAGACAAAAGACACCGACAATTCTGGCTGTTTTTTGCCGGGCCTTGGCCAAAGCTAAATGGTCATGGAGACGTAAATCCCGACGGTGCCACAGCAAAATTAGGGGGTGGTCAGACTGGTCAGACATGGGCAACAAAATCAACTGCTCCCCCATTGTGCCGTTTTCCCTGGTTTGTTACTAGGCAGGGGGGCTCAAATGGTTTTTCCAGAGAATTAGAGCATCTTCTCCATCGGGATAGTAACTCTTGCGACGTCCCGCCAACTGAAAGCCAAATTGATGGTAGAGGTCCATGGCTACGTGGTTGGATGCCCTCACTTCCAAAGTAGCCCGTTCCAACTGTCGGTGTGCCGCTGTGGCCAAAAGGGACTGGAGCAGGATTTTTCCCAATCCCTGCCGCCGATGGGCCTGGGCTACGGCCAACAAGGTGATGTGGGCTTCCTCTAAAATTTGCCAAAAAGCCCCCATGGCCACCAAGTCTCCCCCAGTTGCTAAACGAATTCCCCGCAGAACGCTGTTATCGCTATCCCATTCCCGCTCATAACCTCCTAGGGTCCACATTCCTCCCAAACACTGCTGGTCTAACTGGGCAAAATGGGGCAGGTCTTCCCGATGGGGCCAAAAAAGGTCGTATTTGGGGCAGAGAAGCGGAACCATTAGGTCGCCACCTGCTCTTGCAGTTTTAATTCCAACTCTTTTAATTGTTGCCGTTGGGTTTCTAGTTCAATTTGCCGCTTGGTCAAATCTAAATTTTTGGCGGCCATTTCCTGACGCCAGGCCTCTACCCTCCTCTTTTCCTGTTTTACCAAAGAAGAAAGAGCTTGATCCGGGGTAAAACCATTGGCAGTGGGGACAATTTCCAAAATTTCCAGTAGCCAGTCCAGTCCATCCCGAATTTGTTCTACCTGCTGGTCGGCATCGGTTTGAACCAACACTAAAGACCCTTCAGTCCAATGGCCTGGGTTGCCCAGGGGCAGGGTAAAGTTGCTCCTTTGCCAACACTGATGATTCTGGCAACTGGCCAAAACCATTAGTTGATGGCAATTTTCCTACTGGTCAATGGTAATTTGGGCGAGGTGTAACATTATTTTCCCAGGCTCGGGCCCATAGCCTTATTCTCCACAGTTTAAGGCATTGTCTGATCAAGCTATGGTGGGGTTTACCGAATTGGCTCCTAGGGGCGGACTAATTCCTTTGGCACAGTGGAGGTGTTCTGGGGATTGGGGGTATCAGTGATGAGGCGGGCTCCCCGGCCTCTGGTGAAATAATTCCAGCCCCACTGCAACATGACAATTAGCTTGTTGTCGAATTCAATCAGGTAGTAAACGTGGGCCCAAACCCAGATCATCCAAGCTACCAAGCCAGTAAATTGGGCAAAACCAAGGTCAACCACCGCCTTATTTTGACCAATCACAGCCAAACTACCGTAATCCAGGTAACGAAAAGGGGCAGTCTCCCGATGCTGTAGACGATCGCCAATGAGCTTGGCTAGATAGGCCGCTTCCTGCATGGCAACGGGGGCCACACCGGGCAGGGGTTGATCGCCTTGGTGGGAATAATTAGCTAAATCCCCCAGCACAAAAATATTGTCAAAACTGGCCACACTCAAATCAGGGTTGACCACCACCCGGCCGGCCCGGTCCAACTCGGCCCCAGTGCGATCGCCAATGATTTTACCGAGGCCGGAAGCCCGTACTCCAGCGGCCCAGAGCACTGTTTTTGCCACAATGGTTTCACTCTGGCCATTGTTATGTACTGTCACCTGCTCCGGGTTAATGTCCGTCACCATTCTTTCGGTTAACACCGTTACCCCCAAGTCTTCCAAATCCCGTTGGGCCCGGGCTGACAGTTGGGGCTTGTAGGGGGGCAGTACCCGATCAACCCCTTCAATCAGCAAAATTTTTGCCTGCCTAGTGTCAATGCGATGGAAATTATCCTTGAGGGAACTGTGGGCAATTTCGGCGATCGCCCCGGCCAATTCCACCCCGGTGGGCCCGGCCCCGACAATGACAAAGGTTAACCAAGCCTGTTGCTTTTCTGGGTTACTTTCCTTTTCCGCTGCTTCAAAGGCCGCAAAAATCCGTTGGCGCATGGTCAAAGCATCTTCAATAGTTTTTAACCCCGGTGCCAGGGCAGCCCAATGGTCATTGCCAAAGTAATGATGACTTACCCCAGTGGCCACCACTAGCCAGTCGTAGGGGATGGGGGCATGGTCTTTCAGTACCACTTTTTGTTTATCTGGGTCAATGTCGATGGCTTTATCCATCAACACGCGAATATTTTTTTGGCCCTTCAGCACCCCCCGCAACGGGGAAGCAATGTCCGCCGGGGAAAGACTGCCGGTGGCCACCTGATACAACAAGGGTTGAAACAGATGGAAGTTTCGCTTGTCAATTAGGGTGATATCTACTGGCGATCGCCGTAAATTTTTTGCAGTGTAAAGACCGGCAAAGCCGCCCCCGACAATAACCACATGGGGACGACGGGGAGAGGTGGAGGCATTCATAGCAACGGCAAAAATATTACGATTTGTTAATGGTAATCATTTCCCTGGGGCTTACCAGTAATGGTTGTTACAAAGATTCCGATTATTATTGGGCAAACCCTGACTCCAGCTCCAGTCCAGTAGCCTTGGTTTCGACAAAAGAACCAGGGCCAATAGTCAATGACAATGTTTTTTTCATAACGGACAAAAAGGATTAACTTTTGTCAGGCATATTTCTCGGCGGAATGGGATTGCCTCGGTAAAAAGATTGTTTAAATTTGCCTAGCCCAGCCCAGAGACTAAAACCTAAACCAGTCAGTATTGTTAAACCCAATCCCAGGGCAAAATTAGGGGTAAAACTTAAACAAACCATCGGCAAACCCACTAGACAGGCAATGGCGATCGCCAGGCTCCCGGTTTGAATTTTTTCAATGTTAGCAAGGGCGTTGCGGCAACTATGACAATGTTTGGTGTGGGAATGGTAACGGTCCATCAATTGCTCTACCGATTGGCGATCGGGCAAAGAACTTTCCCCAAAGGGTTGAACTTGATACTGTTCAATCCAACGATGAAATTCAGCCACAAATAGATCGGCCTTAGTGGGCAGGTAACAAGCTTTTTCGTAGTTTGGCGATCCCCCTTTGCTCTGCACAAATCTTTCTTGGAAATGGAGAAAAATTTGGTCATCTTCTAGCACCCGGTTCTGTCCTAAATGGGAGTACCAACGAGGGGTTAAACCAATCGCTAAGCGGGGCAACTTACTGGGGAATTTGAAAGGAAAACGGGCAAATAAACGGCATTCCCCTGGGCGTATGGGAGTGGCATAAACCACCGTTAAAGTCCGGCCAAATTGCTTTGAAGTTAAATCGTGCCACATCAATCCCGGGGCAATGAAAGTGGTGGTTTGTTTACCCAAAGTCCCTTTTCTAGGCCCCTCTTCCCAAACACCGGTAAAGCCCTGGCGATCGCCGTGGACAATTTCCAAATCCACTGGACTAACATTACTGCGTTTGCCCACGGTTTTATGGTGGGTGTAGGGAATATGGCTGGAATCCAACACATTTTCCATTAGGGTAAAGGCATCGTAGGGCAAATCCCGAAAAGTATTGAGACAAACCCACTCCGATTGGTCTTCCTCCAATACATCCACTAATGGCAGGGCAACTTTCTCCGCTAGCTCCACAGCTCCGGGAAAAGCAAACAATAAACCCTGGGCCACTCTAGTGGGGAGGGCACGGACACAAGCCCGTTTACTAGTGTGGGCTCGGCCGTCGGCATACTGTTGGGGAATGGCTTGACATTGACCTGACCCGGCAAAAGTCCAACCGTGGTAGGGACATTCCAACTGTCCGGCTTCATTAATGCGGCCTTCCGATAAAGGGGCTAAGCGATGGGGACATTGATCGGCGTAAACCCGCCATTGTTGGGCACTTTCATCCCACCAAATCACCAAATCTTCCCCCAACAGGGTAAAGCGCGTTGGCCTACGTCGGTCCAAATCCTCTTCATAGGCCAGGGGATACCACACTGCCCGACAGTCAAATTTGTTTTGGTCCAAGCCCCCAGCAGGCAAGGACTCAGCAACAACTTGATCTTGACGGGGGGAAGTTAAGAGACTGGTCATAGTAAAACTAATGGGATTCCAGGACAGGAGATAGCCATTACCCGGGGCGGACTATTAAGAATTGTAACGATTATTGATGACCTTTGGCCCCCAACGAAAAACGATCGCCTCCCGAAAAAATTGAGCATGGCGATCGCTGTTATTGGAGTTATTAGTTCAGGAATTCCGAGCCATCAGGCAAGAAGGAATGCCAGAATCTGACTAGCATTCTACTCCCGTATTTCCAAAGGTTGGGGGTAGATTGAACTCAAGCAGGGCAAGGAAATTTTTTCCACCATGGGGGTAAAGCCCAACCACTGTTGGGAAAGCTCCGCAAACTGTTGGGGGCAACCACTGACAGTGAAACGGGTGGCAATGGACATTTCTGAATTCCGTAGTCCCATCACTTCCAACTCTTGCCGGGCCGCCTTGACCACATGGCTGGCTGGATCCACTAGACGAATATGGGAAGGCAAAATTTGCTGGAAGACGGGGGTTAAATGACGGTAATGGGTGCAACCAAATACCAGGGTGTCAATGTCCGCATCTAAGAGGGGTTGTAGATAACCCTTGGCCACCTCTAGGGTGTAGGGGTCATGGAGGCGGTTTTGCTCAATTAGGGGGACAAATTCTGGACATCCCATCTGCCAAACTAAGGCATCGGGGTTGACTTCGTGGATAGCATGGCGATAGGCGTTGCTGGCCGCCGTAGCCGGGGTGGAAATAACACCGATGCGCCGACCTTGACGCACTGCCGCCCGGGCCCCAGGGAGGATAACCCCCAAAATTGGCATATTAAATTCTTGTTGTACGGTTTCCAGGGCCAAAGCAGAACTGGTGTTGCAGGCCATGATTACCATTTTCACTTCCTCCTCTGCCATCCAAGTAAGGATTTCCCGGACATATTGGAGGATAACTTGCGGGGATCTGTTGCCGTAAGGTAGCCGTGCGGTATCGCCAAAATAAAGAATTGATTCTTTAGGTAATTGTCGATACAGCTCACGTAGAACGGTTAACCCACCCACACCACTATCAAAAACGCCAATTCGGCTACGCTGGGGCTCACGCATTTTATATGGGACTATACCTGTTAATTAAGGAAAGATGCTTGTCATTGAAACACGAATAATAGATGAAGTAAATAGGTTTTAGTTACCATATCCTTCATACAAGTCAAGTTTCTCTGAATTTGAATTCTATGGACGGACAAGACTTATCTTTGTTGCAGATACTCCAAAACTCCCTTGGCGATCGCCTGGGCCATCTGTTGTTGAAAAGCAGGATTAGTCAGTTTGTAATTGTCTTCATTGCCGGTGACAAAGCCCATTTCCACTAGGGTGGAGGGCATGCGGGAATTACGCAAAACGTAGAATCGAGCCTGGCGCACCCGGCGATCTCGGACATTTAGGGAGTTAACCACATTGCGGTGGATGGCTTGGGATAGGCCTGCATTGCCGTGGTAGTAAATCTCAAAGCCATTAACATCGGGACGCCCCATGCCCATGGAATTGGCGTGGATACTAACAAATAAATCAGCCCCAGCCCGGTTAGCCATGTCGGTGCGGCCTTGGAGACTAATGAAATAATCCCCCGTGCGAGTCATCAACACCCGGACTCCCTGTTGTTCCAAATATTGCTGTACATACCGGGAAACGGATAGCACTACGTCCTTTTCTTGCACTCCCCTGATGCCGATCGCCCCGGGATCTTTGCCGCCATGGCCAGGATCCACCACCACTAAACGACTGCCCCTGGGAATGGAGGGTAAATTGCCTGCGGGGGGACTGCTCCACTCCGGGGGAAAACTAGGGCTCGCATTGGCTGGGGGCGGCTGAACAGCAATGGAGACTTGATCTCCACCGGTACCCCTCGGGGAAGAACTAGCGGATAAATTCCCCGACGGCCGGCTGGCGGTGGCATCGGGGATTAATTCCAAGGCATAAAGATTGCCCCCAGAACGAAACAGACGACCAAAACGACGACCAGTGTTGGGCTGAACCAGAATTAAAACTGAATCGGTGGTTTCCTGGCGAATATTGAGCTGATAAATGGGGCCCCCCGTGACCAACTCTGGACTTTGGAACTGGGGGGAAAGTTGGGCCCGGTCTAAACGAATTTCGTAGTTACCGGTTAAACGATTGAAATTCCCCCTAGCACTAATCTGGCGATCGCCACGGATGATCAGTTGGCTATCATCCCTGGTCACCTCAATGGCGGTGATATTGGCGAGATTACGGTTGGAAGCCTGACTCACGAGGCGATTGTTGGGGATTCTATTACCAGAAGAACTGGGGGAAGAAGGGGAAGAATTAGAGGTGTTATTACTGACCGAAACGGCCGCCGATCCAGGAGCTTGGTTAGAACCCCCGGACCGGTTAATCTGCTTTGGGAGCAGAACTACGCCTCCCCCCACCCGGCTATAGTAGGCATTCCAGCCTCCGCCACTGTCCGCTAGGGCCAGGGAAAGGCGGGGATTATTGGGATTGTCGGAAAACTTAATCTCTTCAACTCCGTATTCCCCCACAGGCAAAGACTGCCCCACCAAACTTTCTGGTAGTACCGCCCCAGTGAGTTCAAAGTTAACTGTGGATTGGCGCGCATTGGGTTGGATACGAATATTACTGTTGTCACCGTTTTTATCCAAACGGACAAACAGCCCATTGCCGGTGACCTGTAAGTCCTGCTGACCGGCGCGGGGGGAGTTGGCTGCAGTTAAATTCTGACTAGGCAGAGAAGAGCCGTCGGGATTGGGGGCAGGGGCATTGTTGTTGCTCGCGGGGGCCAGTTCGGGAGTAGGTAATTCCACCACCCACTGGGTCGGGGTGATGCCCCGGACTTTAACCTGTTGGGGATCAACGGTGTAGCCTGCTTCCAGTTCTATTACTACCCTGGTGGTGAAACTATCCGGCTCCCCAATACGAATTTCCCTCACCCTGCCAGATCCGGCTTGGCGCACGGTCGGGCCACTCAAGGTGGTGCCGGGTAAATCCACCACAATGCGCGTGGGATTGGGGATCAGTTGGGCGGTGGGTTGTACCCGGGAATTGGTGTAGAAAGTGAACCGATTTTGGGAAGCATTGAAATTCCAGTTAACTAACTGCCCCGCCATGGCTGGCAGACTGGTTAACAAGACCGATAGAAAGGTAAGAGCAAAACCAGGCAATCTTGACATAGGGACTTCTCAACTCAATGAACCGCTGAACAGACCTTTTGTCTTCCCCCAGATGACCCATCCAGAGCATTGGGGTGGTAACAAGTCATTCAGCGGATTGTTAGGGGCCGCCGCCAACGGGAACATTAATCAAAACGGTATGGCGTATAGTCTTGGGAGATAGTAACCGCAATACAGTTCCCAAAGCAAGCAAGTAGAGCCTTTCGGGGCCCAACCAGGTCTTTCCCCCCCAGCTACCATTGAGGCGATCGCCGGGGAAGGCAGTTTTTTTAGACGACATTCCTCTCAGGAAGGTTCATTTTTGAGCCAATCCCCCAGGGGACGGGTAAGCCAATTCAAGCCCACTGTTAATTGATGCTGCCAAGTGGGAAAACGGTAGAGATAGACCAACCGGCGGGCCAATAAAGCGGCCGGACCACTTAATTTAATGCCTAAACCGCTCAACACAGCGCCATCGGTGCCCAGGGCCAGCATTTCCCCTAGGGGTTGATAACGACAGGGCAGGAGAGGACGTCCGGTTAAGTTAGCCCAAATGTTCCAAGCACAATAGTCTGCCTGTTGGAATGCCCCCTGGGCCGTGGTAGGGATTAATTGACCGTTGGCATCCCGACCTTCGGCCCCGTCCCCCAAGGCAAAAATGTTAGTTTTTCCTTCCACCTGCAGTTGGGCATTGGTCTTAAGCTGACCTTGGTCGTTATGGGGCAGGGCTAAATTACGGATGAGGGGGGAAACGGTGGTGCCCACAGTCCAAAGCACCAAATCTACTGGAATTACATCTTCCTGTTCCCGGAACTGGAGGGTGACATCGGTGGCGGTGATGGCGGTGACGGTGGTTTCCGTATCTAGCCAAATGCCCTTGGCGGAGAGACTGGCCTGGGCCTGTTGACGATTGAATTCTGGGGACATGGCTAAAATTTCTTGGCCCCGTTCAATAATGCGGATGCGTCCTCTTTCCCCCAGGCGATCGCCGAGTTTGGCTGCCAATTCCACTCCACTGTAGCCCCCACCGACAATGGCCACTCGGATTTTTTCGGTATCGGATTGTTCTAATAGTTTTAACTTTTGCTTGAGTTTATAGGCATCTTCCAAGGTGCGAAATCCCAAACCATAATCCTTCAGCCCCGGTAGATTGGGTAAAGGAGTTTGACCCCCCAGGGCAATGACTAACTGATCAAACGCTAAATTTTCCGAACCCCTGTCCTGGTCATTTAACAGCACCTTCTGGTGGTCAAAATCAATGGCCGTCACTTCTGCCTGGCGAAAAACTACCCCTGATTCCGCCAACAGTTCCACAAAAGGGGGAGCAATTTCCCAAGTTTGCATTTCCTCCGTCACCAATTCGTAGAGAAAAGGAGCAAACAAAAACCGATCCCGTTGGTCGACGAGGACAATTTCCGGTGGGGTGTGGCCCTCCCAGGGCAGTTGACTGAGGCGCAGGGCGGTATAAAGTCCGCCAAAACCTCCCCCTAAAATACAAATCCGTGGTCGAGCGTCCGTCATAATCTCTAGCCAGTGGTGAGGGCTTGTTACGTTTCGTAATCAAATTGCTCCTATTCTAGCCGTTTGAGCATGGCGGCGCGGGCTTGCTGGGCCAGGCGGTCTTCCAGAGGCGTTAACTGTACTTGCTTTTGATACTTTTTCTCCAGGGCTGTGCGGATCAACCAATCAGCTAAAAAGGGATTTTTCGGCAGCAGGGGGCCATGGGAGTAGGTGGCGATCGCCTTTTGGTGGAATGCCCCTTCAAAACCATCTTCGCCGTTGTTGCCATAGCCGGTTTTAACTTTACCCAGGGGAGCAACCGTTTGGAGGTAGGTACGGCCACCGTGGTTTTCAAAGCCGATCACAATGGGAATTTCCCCGGTCATGGCCTGTAATTCCTGACGGAGGGGTTCAGCGGTAATTTCAAACACCACGTTACCAATGCACCGTTTCGCTTCTGGTCCTGGATGTTTACTGACCATATCCAGCAGTCCCAAACCCTGAATGCGTTTCCCCAGGGCGGGTTCATAATAATGCCCCAGCAGTTGGGGAGAACCACAGGTGAAGACTCCGGGAATGCCGCCGTCTAACTGATTTTTTAGGGCCTCTGCCTTAGCGCCCTGCAAATCCCGCATGACAATTTCCTGTTGGCGATCCTGGGCCCCACCCCCCACAATTACGTCGGCTTGGAGAAATAGTGCCGCATCGCTAGTTTGTTCCAGGGGAAGAATTTTCACCGGGATATCCCGCCATTGACAACGACGTTGGATGCAAATGACATTGCCCCGATCGCCGTAGGTACTCATGAGTTTGGGATAAAGCCAGCCGATTGTTAATTCCATACTTTTTTAATGGGACAGATCAATTCCTGGGATCAAGACATGGTTTGGATGTAAATCTTGGCACCACTGACTACAATAGTCGAGAAAATCTTCCCATTTTCCCTAGGCATTTTCGATGTTGCCGTTGATTTTACCCGCTCTCCTTTCCCTTTCCCTCACTGCCCATCCTTTGAACCCTCACGCCAATGCCATGGTTGCTTCCATTAATTACACTGACCTTAGTTTTGAACAGGCCATTGCCCATAGCCAGGAACTATTGCTAGAAATTGCGGAGAATAACCTCAGTGACCAGGAAATGACCACGGCGATCGCCAATTTGGTGGCTACGGAAAACGGAGCCCGGGGCTTTTTTGTCACTTTTCTCACTGCTCAGAATTTTCCCCTGGCGGATCAACCAAACCCAGCCTTATTGACGGCCCTAGGTTCCTCTCCGGCGATCGTGGGGGAACTTTTGGTGAAAAATTTGGCCATGGCCACCGCCACAGCAATTCTCCATCAAAGAGCCGGGGACGGTGAGGCGGCCCAGGGTTCCCAGCAAGTGGCCCAACGGACTCAGACCTTAATTAACGAGCTATCCCTACCAGGCTTACCAGAAAAATTGACAGAGTTAGAACAAAGTTTGGACGGTCCTGGGCCCTACGAAGCCTTTTTGCAACGGTGGAATTATGACCAGGAGCAGCGGGAAGCCATCCGCCAGGCGATCGCCCAGGTTGAATAGCTACCCCAGAACGGATCGAGGCCGGGGGATAGGACTACGGACAAGTTATCTGTCCCGGCCCATTTACCCGACTGGGAAAAACAAGATTTTTTTGTCGGGGGTTGACAATCTCCGGCACAACTGATGTAATGGTGAAAGTCTGAAAAACCTGGGTCTGTAGTTCAATTGGTTAGAGCACCGCCCTGTCACGGCGGAAGTTGCGGGTTCGAGCCCCGTCAGACCCGTTAAAAGAGAGTAATAATAATCCTTCAACGAGCCCCCCGAGCCTTTCCACTACTTTGCTTTGGGCCGCCAATCTTTAATATTCCAAGTGGGACGATCCCAGGGAGTTAACGCCACCCCATCCAGGCGATCGCCTACCCCCACCACACTGGCCCGATGCACCAGGGGCACCAGAATATAATCATCCACTAACAAATCGTTCATTTGAATGAATAGTTGTTGGCGCTTTTCCGGATCTAGTTCCGCCACCGCCTTTTGCCAAAGCTGGTCGTATTCTTCACTACAGTAACGTCCATAATTGTCCCCACTCCATTGATTCTCTGCGGTGGGAATGGCCCCACAGGTAAAAGTTTGCATATATTTGCTCGGATCCGGGTTAGTGTTGCCCGTGGTGAACATGGACAAATCCCCCTGGAACCGCTCCAACGTATCGGGATTCGCTGGATCACCGGAAAAGAACACACTGGGGTCAATGCTTTTCAGTTCCACCCCCACGCCGATCGCCTGGAGAGTTTGTTTAATTACCTGCTGGGTCTTTTGCCGGAGGGGATTAACACTGGTTTGGAATACCATTTGCAACTCAATACCATCCTTATCCCGAATGCCGTTGCCGTTACTGTCTTTCCAACCCGCTTGGTCGAGCAATTGCTGAGCTTCGGTGGGATTAAATTGAAAACTTGTATTTTGGGAAGCGTACTGCTGGGGCAATAGTAAAACGTTAGCTGTGGGTTGTCCCGTAACGCCATAGAGTTGCTTGGCAATCAAATTCCGGTCAATGCCCAACGTAATCGCCTTCCTCACCAGGGGATCCTGCAAAAAGGGATGGGGAAACTTCACCGAGGAGCGATCGCCATTGGTGCGACCAGGGTCCGGGTCACTAAGATTGAAAATCACCCGCTCACTCAAACTGCCTAAATCCGCCACAATTTCTCCTTTGCCTCCCTGGGCCAGGGATTGGAGAATGTTGTCCTCCACCTGTAAATTGAGGGCAAAATCCGCATCCCCCGTTTGCAGTACGGCCCGGGCCGCCGAGGTGGCATCGCCTCCCCCCTTCACTTCCACCTGTTGGAAGCCGACATTTTCCTTGTCTCGATAGTGGGGATTAACTTCATACAACACCACATCCCCTGGCTTAAAACTGGTGACCCGATAGGGCCCCGTGCCGATGGGCAAAAGATTGGCTGGGGCCTGCCGCGCCTTTTCGCCGACAAAATCCTGATAAATATGTTGGGGGAGAATCATCCCTTCACTGCCCACAAAGGGCAAAAACCAAGCGGGGTTGGGTTCCTTAAAGGTTATTTTGACCGTGTTTTTATCTAAAGCTTCCACCTTGGCGATCGCCTCATAGGTGCCAGTGCTGGTGGCTCCGGTTTTGGGGTCGCTGAGAAATTTGTAGGTAAAAACCACATCCTCCGCTGAGAAGGGTTGCCCATCAGACCAGAGCACATCAGGCTTTAACTTCCAGGTGACGGACAAACCATCGGCCGCCACGCCGCCATTTTCCACATTGGGAATTTCCGCTGCTAAAAATGGGACTAGGTTGCCCTCATGGTCAAAACTTGCCAACGGTTCCAAAGCAATGCGACTGGCCTCTGCATCCTTAAAGCCCGTCGCCAAATGGGGATTCAAAATCGTGGGAGCCTGCCAAGAAAGAATTTTCAGCGTTTCTTGACGATTTTGCTGAGAATTCCCATCTCCAACATTGGGACTACCACAGGCAAACAGCATTAAGGGCAACAGTCCCCCAATCAGTTTTTGGCAGGAACGGGATTTAAAAGCGGCGGGAAGATTTGGCAACACAGGCAACAGGGAGAATCAAGGCTTAATTTCGCTAGATTGTCCCCTGATTAGAGTCTGTTTGCAAAGTTTTCATCTTTAGTCTCCGTCATTGCGGTCAAGCTCCGGTCACTTTTGTCCCTAGCGGTCTTGGTAGCCCATGCCATTGGCCTCTGCGTAACGCTCCATAAAACGGATAAAGCGCTCCCAATGATCATTTTTAATTAAATCAAAACTGCACTGGGCCCCCCGGAGTTCATCTCCTTCGTCCCCACCAAAAATAAATTTTACTGACGATGGTTCAATTTCCATGGCCCCTTCTTCATCGGCAAGGCGTAAATGGCCGTTAAATCTTTGGGTAAAACTTTGGAATCTTTCGATCGCCTGGAGACGTTCAAAGGTCATCACCACCGTGCGGGCGCCCGTAGTGGCATTGCGTCGTAGGCTAACATTGCTGAGTTCTTCGGGGAGATCGGCAAAAAATTCAATGGTAGGGGTAAGGGTCATCATGGTTGATAAAGGAATGCCATTGTTTTGATCCTAACAACTCTCACAATAGCCTGCCGGAACTATTGAACTAATAAAACTCCCTGGGAAGACCGTTGGGGCTCTGTAATGTGACCTTTATCATGCCAGGGAAAAAAACCATATCAGGAATATTGTCTCCGCTGGAGTTTAGGAGTTAACCTTGCTCGATCGCCAAGGAAACCATAGATTAAAGAGGTCTTGATGTTTACCAATTACCGGAATTTTTTCATGGGTACGCTACTGGCTGTGTTGCTATCGGGGATGGTTTGGTTTGCCGCCCTCCCAGGCTTTGAACAAATCTTTGCTGGCTCCACACCGGAAAACCTAGGGGTCACAAGCGGACAATTAGCCCCCTGTCCCGACACGCCCAATTGTGTGAACAGTCAAATCAGCACTGATTCCGTCCACAGCATTGAGCCACTCCATTACCAAGGAAATTTGGAGAATACCCGCAGCCTATTGATGGAAATTTTAGGGGTAGTACCCGGCACCACCATTGTGGAATCTCAGGATGATTACATTCGAGCTGAGGCCCATAGCCGCTTAATGGGTTTTGTCGATGACCTGGAATTTTATTTCCCCGGCGATCGCCCTGTAATTGAAGTTCGCTCTGCATCCCGGTTGGGAGAATCGGATTTGGGAGTTAACCGCCGCCGCATAGAGCAAATCCGTTTGGCCTTGGCGGATCTTGAGCAAGGAAGTTAGAAGATTTTTCAGAAGCTTTCCTAGTCTGCCAATTCTGGGGGATGACAGGCATAAAAGTCCGCCAAACTAGGGGATTTAGGAGTTGGATAGAAGCGTTGCAAGCAGTCTGTTGATCGTCGGCAATTTCAAAAACTAATCAGCGCAATTTTCACAGACGCCATGGACAGTAACTTCATAACGTTCCGCCTTGAGGCCTGGTCTGAGTTTGCCCAGATCCACTGCTGGTAACTCTTCCCAATCCACATCTTCGATCGCCCCACACTGACGGCAACAAAAATGATGGTGCGGCTCCACGTTGGCATCGTAGCGACAGACCCCTTCTTCCAATAAAACTTCTCGGATCAACCCCACCGACTGCAAAGCTTTGAGGGAACTGTACACCGTGGCCTGGGAAGACGTGGGGGCAGCTTGGTTAAGGTCAAGCAACAACTGTTCCGCACTGGGATGATCCCGACGCTGGAGTAGATTGGCATAGACCCCATAGCGCTGGGGAGTAACCCGCAGGCCTCGATCCTTCAGCGTTTGAATAATTTCTTCTCTGGTTAAGGGCATACCGTTCCTCCTAACATCTTCTGCCAACATCGGTGCAGCACGTTATTACCTGTTTACCTTTAATAGGCCAACCCTAGGGGCCATGGGCCTCGGCTACCACACCAATGATTCGCATTGTTTCGCTATAGTCTATCTAGCTTAACATTTTCTGGAAAGAGTATTAGATAAGATAATTATAAAAAAAATATTAATTTTTAAACTTGACTTATTTCTATCTCAGAACTATTCTGAGAAAAGAGGGCAGGCATTGACGACAAATGCTCCATTCCCTCGCAAAAATTTAGTCGTTTAGATAGCCAGAGGTAACCATGACCCCCGAACAAGTTCCCAGTGTGGTGTTCAAAACCCGTGTCCGTGACGAATCCGTATCTGGTCCTAACCCCTACCGTTGGGAAGACAAAACCACCGAACAAATCTTTGGTGGCAAAAAGGTTGTGCTTTTCTCCCTGCCCGGTGCCTTCACCCCCACCTGTTCTTCCAATCACTTGCCCCGCTACGAGCAGTTGTTTGAAGAATTCCAGGCCCTAGGAGTAGACGACATCATCTGTCTATCCGTTAACGATGCCTTTGTCATGTTCCAATGGGGCAAACAAATTGGTGCCGACAAAGTCAAACTGCTTCCCGACGGTAACGGTGAATTTACCCGCAAAATGGGCATGCTCGTGGAAAAATCCAACCTGGGCTTTGGCATGCGCTCCTGGCGTTATTCCATGTTTGTCAACGATGGCAAGATTGAAAAAATGTTTATTGAGCCTGAGTTCGGCGACAACTGTCCCGTGGATCCCTTTGAATGTTCCGACGCTGATACCATGTTGGCTTACCTCAAAGGGTCTGAAGCTCCTGGAGTTTCTGAACCTGTTAAAGCCTTTGTCGGCTAAATCCGTTTGAGCACATCGGTATGTCAACTGATGGCTTGTAGTTGATCAAAACCTAACGAATCAAAGCAGAGCAGTGTTATCCCTAGAGGTAGCACTGTTTTTTTATTTAAATTTTCCCTACCCAAGGCCCCAATTACCTCCTACTTCCAGACCGGCAGTGTCCGTTCTGCTTGCCACCATCAAACCATTACCGATAGCTCCCAACTGCAGATGTAAATGCCCCCTAGTGGTGTCTCGGCAATTTAGTTGTAAACCCTGGGCGGTGGGGGTGTGGACCAAACTGCCTTTTTCCTCCGTTGTTCCCGAGAGGGTGACCCAATACCTATCGTTGCTAGCCTTTAGTTGCCAACTGCCCCAGGGAGCTACTTTCCAGGTAACAGTGCCATGGCCCGGGCCAAATTCGTAAAAATCACCTTGGTGATGCACTCCAATCAAAGCCACTTCTTCGGTGCGATGGAGCACAATGCGTTCCCCCCCAGCCGCAGTGACACTCAGCCCTGGATGTTGGGGAAAATGATTGGCTTGGAGCCAAAACCAGCGGGAAGGAAAGGAACGACCCCAGTTTTTTTCGGCGTAAACTAGGGCTTGGTCAAATTCATACCGTTTACCCTGCCATTCCAGCCAGCCATGCGCTCTACCTTGGGCTAAAAGAATTTGCCAGCCAGGATCAAACAGAGGTAAAAAGGAAAGCCAACCCGCTGTGGCCCTGGGAAATCGGTTAGGACTGCCCCAGGTAATGATTGGTTCTACGGTGAATTGCCAAAGACAATGGCGATCGCCAAAGGTGATTTGTCCTTGGTGTTGATTTTGATGAATTTGATAACCTTCCTTGACCGTGGCAAAAAATTCTTGGCATGGTAGGGGTTTTGCCCGCCTGTTATTCCTACATTTTCCCCAATGACCAAGGGCAAACTGCTGGGGACTGGCCCAAAATTTTTGCACTGAGGGAAATATCCGCCAAATTAGTTGGTCGTCCTGATTTGTCTTTGTCCCTGTGGCTGGCCCTAGGACTTGCACTGCACCGCCGCTGTAATGGAGATCGCCAGTGGGATTTTCGATGGAGTACATAAAGGCGAAACTTTCCCCGGAGTGGGGCAAAAGCAGGCGCACATACCAACCTTCAAAAAAGGGAGATTGACCTTGCCAATGGTAACCACTGTGGGGAGGAAATTCCATTTATTTTTTACGGAATATTAGGGATTTTAAAAGTAGAAAAATCATCAAAATATGGTCAACTTAAAGGCGGGTAACCAAACGGCTAAAGGATAAAGTAAATATTCCAAGAAAAATAATTTCCAGATAAATTGATAAAAACTGGCGATTTCCCCCTTGTCTTCCAAATCCACCCCCCGACTCCGACCCCAGAGTAAGAATAATAAAAGTAAATGGGAGCCAATAAAGACCGGTATATTGAGGGGAAAAACAGTCCACAAGCCCCAAATCACCATGGCGACATAGCAAATAGTCAATAAAATTAGCGTTCCAACAAATACATTTTTTTTGCCAATTTGTAGGGTTAAGGTTTGAATTTTGAATTGTCTATCACCTTCCATATCCGGTACATCTTTAAAGACGGCGATCGCCACGGTGAAAACCAGAATAAATAGGGTCAAAACCCAGATGGGGGTAATCAAGGTAGGGGGGGAACCCAAACCAGTTCTAAAAAATAAAAATAAGCCTAAGTTAACGACCATTCCCCGCACTGTGAGAATACACAGGGCCGCCAGCAGGGAAAAGCGCTTTAACCTCACCGGCGGCACCGAATAGGCCGTGCCAATGACCAAACTAATACTCACCGTTAACCCCAGCCATAGCCCTAATCCCCAGGCGATCGCCAAGGAAGCAACTCCACAAAGTCCCACAATCCAACGGCCCTGAGCGATGGAAAAATCTCCGTTAGCCAGGGGCAAATTCGGCTTATTGATGCGGTCAATTTCCACGTCCCATAACTGGTTTAGGCCGACAATGTAAACATTGCCCAACAGACAAGCCAGCCAAGCGCCCAAAACCAAACTAAGGGAGGCCAGAAAAATAGCTGGAGTGTCTTGCCCCAGCATGGCCAATAGGTACACGGCCCAAACGCTCAAGGTAGTACCAATGATGGTGTGGGGTCGGGAAAAGCGCCACAAAGCTTGGATAGTTGCCATGGCAATAATTTTGAGAAGTTAAATCTCTTTGCAGTGTACCCAAACCTACCTAGGCTGAGCCATTTTCCAGACCTAATTTTGAACAGGGGCAAAGTCCACTGCCCATCAACCCTCTTTGGCTCCGTAAATTAAAATTAGAGTGGCCTATCCTTTCCCATTTCCATGTCTCCCCCTGCCCCCGCCATCGTCGCCCAGGATCTGAGTTTTCAGTGGTCCCCCACCCGTCCTGGTTTGCACAACTGTAGCCTGGCGGTACCCCAGGGCCAATTCTGGATGCTTTTGGGCACCAATGGTAGTGGAAAATCTACCTTGTTAAGGTTATTGGCGGGACTCCTCACTCCCCATGGCGGTGTGGTGAAATTGGCAGAGCCCATGGGCTTTGTTTTCCAAAATCCTGACCATCAATTGGTCATGCCCACCGTAGGAGCCGACATTGCCTTTGGTTTGGTCAAAGAAAAACTATCTCCCCAGGAGGTGAAATGCCGGGTTGGGGAAGCTCTCCAGGCAGTCAACTTAGCCGATATGGCGCGCCGACCCATCTACGCCCTCAGTGGCGGCCAAAAACAACGCATTGCCATTGCCGGGGCGATCGCCAGACACTGTTCCGTTCTGTTGTTGGATGAACCCACTGCCCTGCTAGACCGGGACAGTCAACGGGAATTAGTCTTGCAAGTACAAAAACTAGTCCGAGAAAGGGGCATCACCGCCCTATGGGTAACCCATCGCTTGGAAGAGCTAGACTATTGTGATGGAGCTTTTCTGCTGGAAGAAGGCAAAATTGTGGCCCAAGGAGACCCCAAACCCCTTGAGCAGAGGATGATGAACAAGACCGCAGTTTAACCCTGGCTATCCGTGAACCAAATTTCTCCCCTCCGTATTTTTTTGCTGGATGACCACCCCTACAGTCGCATTGCCAGCGCCGACCTTTTACGTTTGAACAACTACCAAATCATTGAAGGGGAAACCACCCAGGGATTTAGTTGTGGCCAAGTGGTGGAACAAGTGGAAAAAGTTGCTCCAGACTTAGTGTTGATGGATGTCAATTTAACCCACCAAAATGGCATCGAATTATGCCAAGCCATCAAACATAGCCCCGCCGGCCAAAATATTCCCGTCATCCTCACCAATGCCATGGATGACCCCCAATGTCGTCTGCGTAGTCGGGCCAGTGGAGCCGATGCCTACTTACTCAAACCCCTGGAGCGGGTAGAACTGCTCAATCAAGTGGATTTATTGATCCAGAAAAAGAAATTAACGGAATCCGTCGCCCAGATTGAACAGGTTTTGTTTCGTTTAGCGGCGGTGATCGAAGAACGTTACGCTGTCGGAGAAGCTAGCATTACATGTAGTCAACTGGTAGCGGGTTTTGGACAATTTCTTGGTCTAGAACAGGGGCAAATCGATGATCTTGTTTTTGCTGCCCGTCTACACGATTTGGGCATGATCCAAGTGCCCGATGAAATTATGCTCAAACAAGGGCCCCTCAACTCCACAGAATTGGACTGTGTGAAGGACCATGTCCATGTGGCGGCCACTATTTTTGAACCCCTGGCTGGGCGCAGGGCTGTGGGGGAAATTATGCGTTATCACCATGAACGGTGGGATGGCAGTGGTTACCCTGATGGCCTCCGGGGCAAAGAAATTCCACTGTTAGCACAGGTTTTTCAAATCATTGATATTTTCACTGCTTTGACCAATAACCGTCGCTATAAGCAAGCGGTAAATACAGTCCAGGCCTTGGAGATTTTACAAGGAGAAGCCCAACGGGGCTGGCGTAACCCAGAAATGGTAGAAAAATTTGTCAATTTTATTAACAAAAATTCCACGGAAGGGAGTTTAGTCCAACAGTTGGATTAGGATCATCTAGTTGGGATTGGCTGAAAAATCGTCATTTTTACGGATCGAAATCATTCACGGCCCTCTGGGCATTAACCCTTGGAAAATATGGAAAATACGGCTAATTTGGATTGGATTTTGGGGGCGATCGCCTTGGGTATTTTAGTGGCGGGCTTAGTGATGTTATTGAACGGTGTCAAAAGTCTGGGCAAGTAATTGAACAATAGCTCCGGTTTTTCCCTGCCATATTTCCACGGCCCAATCCCCGCCCACGGCAATGGATCTTCCACTAAACTTTGAAGTGGAGCCTCGGCCAACATTGCTTTTCCCAAGGTGTTTTCTATGCAAGTCCAATTCCAAATTTTGCGCCAAAAACCGCAACAATCTCCCTACCTAGAAAAGTTTGATCTAGAAGTGGAGCCCGGCACTACTATTTTGGAGTGTTTAAATCGGATTAAATGGGAACAGGATGGGAGCTTGAACTTCCGCAAAAATTGTCGCAACACCATCTGTGGCAGTTGCAGTATGCGGGTTAATGGGCGATCGGCCTTGGCCTGTAAGGAAAATGTGGGCAGTGAAACCCAATTGTTCACCCAGGTTAACGAAGCGGGCATTCCGGTGGTGACGGTGGCCCCCCTTGGCAATTTGCCCGTGATCAAAGATTTAATTGTCGATATGCAACCCTTCTGGGATGACTTGCAACGGGTAGAACCCTACGTTAGCACCCAGGGCCGCAAGGTACCGGAACGGGAATTTCTCCAGACCCCGGCGGAAAGGGAAAAACTCGACCAAATGGGCAATTGCATCCTCTGTGGGGCCTGCTATTCCGAGTGCAACGCCAAATCTGTTAACCTCGATTTTGTGGGGCCCCATGCCCTAGCCAAAGCCCAAAGATTGTTGGCCGACTCCCGAGATGGAGCCACAGCCGATCGCCTCGAAAACTACAACAATGCCACCGCTGGAGCTTGGGGCTGTACCCGCTGTTACCTCTGTAATGAAGTTTGCCCGATGGAAGTGGCCCCCATGGACCAGATTGGCAAAATTAAGTCTGCCCTTCTCGCCAAGAAAACAGCCCAGGACAGTCGCCCAGTACGCCACCGTAAAGTCATGGTGGATTTGGTTAAGGCCGGTGGTTGGGTGGATGAGCGGAAATTTGGTATCTATGTAGTGGGTAATTTTTTCCGGGATCTCAAAGGCATTGCTAGTATTTTACCCCTGGGTCTACGGATGATTGGGAGTGGTAAATTTCCCCCAGCCTTTGAACCTTCCGCTGGCACCAAGGAGGTACGGGGCTTAATTGAACAGGTGCAGGAAGCTGAGAAGATCGGCAATCGCTGAGATTATGGGGGACAACAATAGGGTTTTTCAGGGTAATCACTGATTCCTATTTTTCTTGCCCTTAATTACAGCGGCGATCGCCTTTTAATAACCAAAAATGAGGAAAAATAGGCATAAATGTAAAATTTTGTGTCTTTTTTAGTATGGTTGCCCTGAATGTTATGACTGGGTTTAAAATAGTCCGAGAGTCCTAAATACATTCCTATAGGAGATATTACATGGAACCTCTCACCCGAGCCCAAAAAGAACTTTTTGACTGGTTAGTTAGTTACATTGACGAAACCCAGCACGCCCCCTCTATCCGCCAAATGATGCGGGCCATGAATTTGCGTTCTCCGGCCCCCATTCAAAGTCGGCTGGAACGGCTACGCAATAAAGGTTACGTCGATTGGACTGATGGTAAAGCCCGCACCCTGAGAATTCTCCACCAAAAACCAAAAGGAGTTTCCGTCATCGGCGAACTCAAAGGCGGTGAACTGGTGGAAGCAGACGCAGAGGAAGTGGAAAAGATTGACTTTGCCCCCCTGATGAAGAAGTCATCGGTTTTTGCCCTCCGGGTAATGAGCAATGACCTCGTGGACGACTTTATTGTCGAAGGCGATATGCTGATTCTCCGTTCTGTGACTGGGGAAGAAGAAATCGAAGATGGGGAGTTGGTAGCTGCCAGCATTAAGGGTGGCAAAATTGCTATCAAACGCTATTACCAAGATGGCACCAAGGTCGTACTTAAGGCCTCCAACAACAAAGGCCCCGGTCAAGAACTGAAAGCCAGTGACGTTGAAATCCAGGGGATTTTAATGGGGGTTTGGCGTAATTTCCAGGCTCTTTAACCAAGCATTACTGGAAAATAGATCAAAAACCACACTAGTAAAAATTTTACTTCTATCCCCAGGCTGGCGATCGCCTTTCGCTGGCCTATTTTTATGGCTACTTAGGCCGGTCACCGGGGCATTCGTCCTAGGCGTTTTGTTTTAAGTCCCCACCATTTTGGGAAAAAGCTAAGGAAGGCAGAAAGTTTGGTTGAAAAATCAACCGTGAAAATACGGAGAACTTAGAAAAAAATTGATTACTGAACTAACTAGTTGGACTGAATGCGACTGAGAAATGCCCGCAGACGATCGCTCTTAGGATTGCGAAAAACTTCGTCGGGGTCCCCCTCTTCTTCAATGATCCCTTGGTTAAAGAAAAAGACTCGATTGGATACTTCCCGGGCAAACTGCATTTCATGGGTCACCACCGCCATGGTCATGCCCTCTTCGGCTAACTGTTTCATCACGTTTAGCACTTCCCCCACTAGTTCTGGGTCTAGGGCACTGGTGGGTTCATCGAATAAAAGAATTTCTGGTTTCATACACAGACCCCTGGCGATCGCCACCCGCTGCTTTTGGCCACCAGAGAGTTGGTCGGGGTAATTATCTGCCTTGGTGCCTAAACCCACTTTATCGAGGTAGGTCAGGGCCCGGTCCTTAGCTTCGGCCATGGGAATTTGTAGAACTTTCCGGGGAGCTAACAACAAATTTTGTAGCACCGTTAAATGGGGAAAAAGATTGAAATGCTGAAATACCATGCCCACCCGCACCCGCAATTGCCGCAGATGTTTTTGGTCAATCTTTGCCCCCGACAAATCCACCCCAGTCACCTCTAATTGACCACCACTGATGGGTTCTAGGCGATTGAGGCAACGCAAAAAGGTGCTCTTGCCACAACCAGAAGGGCCAATGATGGAAATAACATCCTTAGGGTAAATTTCCCCCGTTACTCCCCGCAGAACCTCGAGGGGGCCAAAGTTTTTTTGTAACTGGTCAAAGGAAATCAACGGAGCAGTGGGGGAAGTCATGGCCGAAGAAGGTTAAGAACGAATTAAGCAAAGGAGGTTAATGGTTCATTCTGCCATTATCCTGCCTGAGACAGTTGTAAAATAGCCAACACGATCGCCATGGATTCATCGTAGAGAGCATCCCGGCCCCAGCGTTGCAGTTGTCGTCCCAGTAATTGCTCCGTATTTTGGTCGTCCAGGGCGGTGACCTGTTGCACCCGGTAATTTTGCGCCCCGCCCCCTGCTTCCATGCGCATACAACCGACGGTACCGGAACAAAGTACTGTGCCGCATTCGGCCTGGGTATTGGTGGAACCCAGTTTGAGACTAATTAAGTCCCCCAGCACCTGCCCCGTATCGGCCAAGGGTAAACCGGCCAGTTCTGCTTCAATGGCCCGTTGGTTGGGGGCACAGAATTGGATTTTGTGAATTTCGTATACTCCTGGTTGGTAGGTATAGCTAACGGGAGTCCACTGCAAACGACTGGCCACCCAGCCCAAATACATCAATGCCTGGGCATGGTTACCCTTTTCATAATCAATGGAAATTTGGTCAATTTCCCCCACCGCAGAACGACGCTCCGGCGGATCGAAGGCTTCCGCTGTCAGCTCCTGCCATGGCGCTAAGCGGCTCCAATTCAAATCGGCGATCGCCTCTGGCTTATTAACCAATTGGGCTAACTGGAACAAATCCTGTTCGGGATTGTTAAAAATACTGGAATCCACAATGATCATGTCCGCATGGGACAATAACCGTTGAAATAACCCATACTCCATTTCTGGGCTAGCTTTCCACCACACATATTTAGGTAGGGTGGGCAACATTAATTCCGTGATCACACCGGTAATGCGCTCCAACGCATCAGAAGTGCCCCGCAGAGTAATGTATTCACAACAAATAAGAGTATTGTGCTGGGTCTTTTGGATAGGACAGTAGGCGGAAAGCTGGGCCTGTACTCCCTGGTCATCCTCCGCAGTCGGGCAAAGGGTAATAATGCGACAGGGGTTAGAAGCGGCAATGGTATCGGCAATGCCACTCCCTTCTAGGTCGGGGGAATAGGGCTTCGTGATCCGTTCAGCGGTGCTGAGTAAATTGCCTTCCCGGTGGGCAGTTTCAAAGGCAGTCTGTAATGCTTGCTTAAATTCTGGGCTAGATAGTCCGGTAACGGCCACCCCCAAAGCTTTTTGAGCCGACTTAATAGCGGCGGTCATACGGGGCCCCGCAATGCCGTCAATGGGGCCAGTGTAGTAACCGAGGGCGGCCAGCAGGGATTGGACCCCGTCCGGTTCATACACTAAAAAACTGAACGTGGTGGCCCTAGTAGCGATTAAACCCTCTTCCTGTTGGGCACTGGTTTGCCAAATTTGGGCTAACTCAGACTCGATCGCCTCGAGGGAAACGTCCTTGGGGGCTTGGAGGGAAACGAGGGGAGGGGCTTGGGTGGTACTCATGCAATGGCTCCAATGGAATCGGACTGGGCAATGACGCTGATACTTTACCCCCCATGGTAGTGGCAGTTTTCAAATTGCAACCGGCGATCGCCAAAAATCCAGGGCCAAACTCCGCTGATGTTGACAATCCCTAGGGAGGGGCAAACCATGGCTTAGAATAATTGTCAGTAAATGTCGCCCCCGTAATCCGTCAACAGTGACCGTCACCCCATTTTAGGATGCAGAAATTTTTCCAGCGTATTTGGCAGTGGATCCAACAACTTTTTGCCCCTTTGGTGGGCGGCCCAGGGCCGAGGAGTAAATCCCTCCAGGAACTTCCCCCCCTGAGCGACACTGATTATGAGTTTTTGTTTAATCAACTCTTGGAAGGCATTGCCCACGGTTGGCACGAAGGACGCATTCTCAAATTTTTTCAACAGTTGGACCACCGCTGTCGCCCTAAGCAATGGCTTGACTGGTTAGACCGTTTTCAAACTACAGTGCTGGCTTCCCCTTCCCCCAATTTAGTTTTAGCCGCCCGGATGATGCGTTTGGGGGAATTGGCCCAATCCTTTCCCCAGATTGCCCCCATTGGGGATAAGTCCCAGCGCATTGGCAGGGAGCTGTATGCTAGGCAGTCACCACCCCAGATGGATACGGTGTGGGAATATGATGGCCCGGATTTAGTCTCGGTGGAGCAGGCTCAAGCTGAAGGGCAAATGGAAAGTTTCACCTTTGATGAGTTGGTGCAACGCTTACCCCATGATCCTGGTTTAGTGGCCCATTTTGCCGGATTTTTGGGCATTGAAAGCACCGATCCCCAGGTGATTTTACAGGGGCTGATGGAGAAGTTTAATATTCCCGCTGATATGTTGGTGGAAGCGGTGAATAAAACTGGGGATCAAGATTCTGTCCCCGTTGAGCCGGTAGAAACAGCAGAGATAACGGAGAGTTTTGACTCTGCCACTGAGCAATTGACTGCCAACAATGGCGGTGGAGTGGAGTACGGCCAAGGCACGCAACCCCATAGTCCAGAAGACTGGTTCAACCTTGGCATACAGCAGGCCCAAAGAGGAGAACTAGAAGAGGCGATCGCCAGTTGGGGGGAAGCAATTAATCTAAATCCCGACATGACTGCGGCCTGGCAGAATCGGGGTAGTGCCCTGGGGGTAATGGGAAAATTAGCTGAAGCCCTAATTAACTTTGATGAAGCTTTAGCCCAAAATCCCAACGATGCCGAAGTTTGGCTCAGCCGGGGGCTACTACTCGAAGCGATGGAACGCCAAGCAGAGGCCATTCCCAGCTACGAAAAGGCTCTGGCTTTGCAGCCCACCATAGCGGAAGCCCAGGAAAGATTAAGTCACCTACAAACTCCCCCCCAAGATGGTTAAAAGTAGGTAAAACTAACGCATAATTGCCATGGCCACGGTCGATTAAAAATAAAGAAAAATAGTTTTCCTTGGTTCAATTTTTAGACCATTTTACCGAGTGGAATTTTTCCCTTTAACCCCATGGCTTCCTCCACTGCTTTAGTTTGGTTTCGCAATGATCTCCGTTTGCATGATCATGAACCCCTCTACCGAGCATGGCGATCGGGTTTGCCTATCATCCCTGTGTATTGTTATGACCCCAGGCAATTTGGCCACACTGCCCAGGGTTTCCCGAAAACGGGAGCTTGGCGGGCTAATTTTCTGCGGCAAGGGGTGCAGAATTTAGCTGAAAATTTGCAGAAAATAGGGAATAAGTTGTTAGTAACGACGGGATTACCAGAGCAAGTAATTCCCCAAATAGCTGAGCAAATTAACGCTAAAACTGTTTATTACCATCGGGAAGTTACCCAAGAAGAGTTAGATGTAGAGCGCAATTTAGTTAAGCAATTAGTAGCTGTAGACATACAAGCAGAAGGTTATTGGGGAAGCACCCTTTACCATCCCGAAGATTTACCTTTTTCTGTCCAAGATTTGCCAGATTTATTTACCAATTTCCGCAAAAGTGTCGAAAAGAAAAAAATCTCCATTCGTCCGTGTTTTTCTACCCAATCTCCACTGCCTCCTAGCCCTGATGCTCAACTGACCTTAACTCCGCCACCGTCAGAATTTTTTCCCGCCGCTACCATGGATTCCCGCTCTGTTTTAGCTTTCCAAGGAGGAGAAACAGCAGGCTTGGCGAGGTTACAAAGTTACTTTTGGGATGGCGATCGCCTAAAAAGTTATAAAGAAACCCGCAATGGCATGGTGGGAGCGGATTATTCCAGCAAGTTTTCCCCTTGGTTAGCATTGGGCTGTCTTTCCCCCCGGTTCATTTACCAAGAAGTGAAACGCTATGAGCAGGAACGAATTAGTAATGATTCTACCTACTGGTTGATTTTTGAGCTAATGTGGCGGGATTTTTTTCGTTTTGTGGCCCAAAAATATGGCAACAGGTTATTTAATCGGGGGGGATTACTGAACAAAAAATTGCCCTGGCAGCAGGATCAAGTCCGTTTTGAAATCTGGCGATCGGGGCAGACTGGTTACCCTCTAGTGGATGCCAATATGCAGGAATTAAATCTCACTGGCTTTATGTCTAATCGGGGGCGGCAAAATGTCGCTAGTTTTCTCTGCAAAAATTTGGGCATTGATTGGCGATGGGGAGCAGAATGGTTTGAATCTTGCCTAATTGATTATGATGTTTGTAGTAATTGGGGCAATTGGAACTACACCGCTGGCATAGGTAATGACGCTAGGGATTTCCGTTACTTTAATATTCCCAAACAAAGTCAACAATATGATCCCCAAGGGGATTATTTACGCCATTGGTTGCCGGAATTGAATAATTTACCCGGTGAAAAAATCCACCAACCATGGTTATTATCTGCCACAGAACAAAAACAATGGGGAGTGCAATTGGGAGTAGATTATCCCCGCCCCTGTGTGGATTTTCACCAATCAGTGGAAGCCCGCCGTAAAATTGAACAGATGGGTGTCATTACTTAGGTTGAGACCATGGAAGAATTATTAGAATTAAGACTATTAGTGCAATCTGGGGAAACCACGGCCGCTCTGGCTTTAATCGATGAATTAGAAACCATGAGCAAAGAAGATAAAATTAATAAAATTTATAGTTATTGCATTGTTTTACTGGTTCATTTGATTAAGCAACAGGCGGAAGCAAGAAGTACTAACTCCTGGGAAGTTTCCATTCGCAATGCTATCAACGCTATCGAACGCATTAATAAACGAAGAAAAGCGGGGGGCTATTATGTCAGCCAACCAGATTTACAAGAAATTTTAGTTGAAGCCTATGATCGAGCTTTAGATAACGCCTCCCTGGAAGCTTTTGGTGGAATTTATGATGCCGCTAACTTAGCAGAAAAAGTAGACCGTGATGCTATCATCAACCAAGCAATAGAATTAATTAGTTTTACCTAGTTCTACTCAAAATTTTTGTAAAAAAGTTTAAACATAATTGATGGATCAACTCTTATCCACCCATGAACATTGGATGCAAATGGCGATCGCCTTGGCGGAAGAAGCGGGCAACGAGGGGGAAATTCCTGTGGGGGCAGTGGTGATCAACTCCATAGGGCAAGTTTTAGCCACCACCCAAAATCGTAAACAACGGGATCAAAATCCCACCGCCCACGCAGAAATTCTGGCTATCCAAACTGCTTGCCATCGGCTGGGCCATTGGCGATTGAATGAGTGTGCCCTTTATGTCACGTTGGAACCCTGCCCCATGTGTACCGGCGCCATTATCCAAGCCCGTTTAGGGTTATTAGTTTATGGCACTCCCGACCCCAAAACCGGCACCATCGACAGTGTGTTCGACTTAGCCGCCAGCGCCGCTTCTAATCACCGTCTGCAACGTCTAGGGGGAGTGTGTCAGGAGCAATGCCGTGAACAATTACAAAGTTGGTTTGCCCAACACCGAGCCAGAAAAAGACAACAATCCGTCGTTTCCTAAGATCTGGTTTGCTTGCCAAACTGACCCACTAAAGCGACCGCAATTCTGGGGTAATTTTTCCTAGTTTCTCCCCAAACTTATGGAAACTGAGGGCTTTAAAAAGCCTCTTTAAAATTTGCCATTGTCTCCCTATGACTTTCTGCTTACAAGCGTTGGTGGGTGTGGGAATGTTGCTTAACGTTATCTTCAGTTTTCACCACCTTACTGTCATTAAGGATCCGTTTCTTCTCCAAGGAAAAGTTAAACTTATCCCATTTTTCCCCAATGGCTAAATGTTCCTTCGCTTGGGGACGTACCTGGTAAGTCCGGGCCGCCGCGGTGAATCTTTCCACAAAGTCGTCACAGAATTGCGCACTCTGGTCAAAAATGCCCGGTTTGTTAATTTTTTCCCCTGCCAATACTTCCCCCGCTTGCACGGCGATCGCCCATTGGTAAGAAGTGGGCACCTGTTTGAGAATGGCTTCTAGGGCCGCCGAGGGAATGGGTTCAATGATGTCCACCGCATGGAAGTCACCGTCTTCCCTCAAAAAGCAGGTGGCTAAACCAAGGACGCAGTAATCATCGTTAGCTAGGGAGGTGGGAGAAATGGGCATAAATAAGAAGAATTTAGTAATTTAAAACGGACTGAGGTGGGTTGCTCCCCCAGTATATCCATTGGGCCCGCCCCTGCCGGAAACGAAGCCGCCTGAAACCATACTAGTTGGGTTTATCTGGAGTAGGGCCAAAAAGTCTAATTTCTCTACCTATGCCAGGGCTAAAATCTGGCGATCGCCTAGTTGAATCTTTGGATTGAGCTTGAAAGTGGCACAGAGTGGCTGTGACTAGAATCACCGTTCTCCAGTGACCCATCGGCTTGTTGACCCCCAGTGAGAACCAGATAATGAGGGCAGGATTCAAAAAAGCGGGTGCACAATGTAGCACAGGGCTAGTTTCCGAACCTAATTCAATGGGGACGAAACTGGCCGCTTTTTTTTGCTTTTCCACCAGTACTAATCGCTTTTTTCTAATCCTTGACCAAGTTACAGGTTTTATGGCTTTTTCCTGAGTCTGGGAATCAATCCTTTGGTTTTACTCCATGAAATCCCTACCAGGAGAGAATTTCAGGATTCTTCCAACGTAAAAATACAAAAGCAAGACTTTTTATTAAGTACACAGCTTAAAACCCTTGCTATCAAAGGCTTCTGGGGATTCATTTGAAAATTCCCTAACCAGACTAATAGTAGAGCGATATGACTTTGGGAAAATAGTTTTCCTATCTTAAACTGCCTGAACAGACTGTAAAATCTCTTGCAGTGTTGCCGTCGCCAAGCGGGGGCCGTAACAGGTAACTACTCTGGATGCTGTTTCCGATGCCAATTGCCCAGCCTTTTCATAGTCCATGCCGTGGGTTAAACCATATAAAAATCCCCCGGCGTACATATCCCCTGCCCCCACCGTATCAATGGGTTGAACCTTAGGGGTATTAATGGTTAATAAATTCTCGCCATCAAAAATTAGTGACCCTTCTCCGCCCCTAGTGAGGGCAAAGTTTTTGGCAATACTTTTACAGTAGGCGATCGCCTGATTGAGGTCTGAAGTACCGGCCATTTCTAGGGCTTCCGCTTCATTGGCAAACAATAAATCTACCCCTTGTCCTAGCATTTCCTTTAAGCCATCCTGGAAAAATTTGGCCATGTTCGGATCAGATAGGGAGAGACAGGT
The DNA here is from genome assembly GCF_014698605.1 of Synechocystis sp. FACHB-383. Taxonomy (NCBI): domain Bacteria; kingdom Bacillati; phylum Cyanobacteriota; class Cyanophyceae; order Synechococcales; family Merismopediaceae; genus Synechocystis; species Synechocystis sp. FACHB-383. The sequence goes on from NZ_JACJTJ010000010.1 coordinate 157,211, forward strand.
TTTCACCCCGGACTGTTCGGCGATCGCCTTAGCTTCGATGCAGGCGGCCTTTGCACTGGGGGAGGTGACCAGATATCCTTCCAGATAAAGATATTGGGATTGCCGTAACGCTGGCCAATCCATTTCCGTCACCGACAAACTACCGCTAATCCCCAAAAATGTGTTCATGGTGCGATCGGCATCGGGGGTAACAAAAACCAAGCATTTACCAGTAATACCTTCCCCGGCGCTTTCATGGTGGGGGTTGGTATCGAGACCACAATCGTTCAAATCCTGGAGATAAAAGGCTCCGGCCTCATCCTTGCCCACTTTGCAGGCGTAAAAACCCGTACCCCCCAGTTGGGCCAGGGCCACCAGGGTATTAGCCGCAGAACCGCCACTGCTTTGTTTGCCGCGCTGTTGGGCCAATTGGGCGATTAGTTCATTTTCCCTGGCTTCTTCCACCAAGGTCATCACCCCTTTATCAATGCCTAGGCTGGCTAACTGCTCTGGGGTAACCTCAAATTCCATATCCACCAAGGCATTTCCCATACCATAGACATCATATTTATGACCCATTGCAACCTCACGGATTCCGCTTCATGACGAATGTTATCCTAGGGCAGAATGGCTTGACTGACAATGGTGAAGGCAATTTACAGGGCAGAAATGATGACGATTAGGGTCAGTTTTCTCCCAAACTGTAGTAATAGTATTGTCTGATTAGCGGTGGGATTAATCACCAACTATGGTGAGACAATTGCTAAAATAAACAATAGTTAAATCAAGATTTGACTAAAATTCTTGGTAAAAGTATGCCCACATCTATGTCGGAATGGCATCAGTTTTTGACTTATTTTCCCCTGGATAAAGCCAATTGGAATTTTAAAGCTTCTCAAAATCTGACTGCCCCATTAATTTTGTATTATTCTGGTGTTTTGCCCGCGACCCCAAGCCTACGACATTTACTCTTAGTTTCCCAACTAAAGGGCACGAATACAGAGAGTTTTGGTAATCAATCCATGCCTAGACCACAAATGTTTGACCATGGGGCTAGCCATGATTTCACCATGCTCTATGCCCACGTTGCCGCCCCCCAACGACGGGATTTACTTTTCCATTTTCAGATTAGTGGTTCTGACATCACCGCTAAGCAATTGGCCTACTTTTTTATTGAAGCGTGTGGCAAAGCTGAAGATAATGACCAAATTTACCTTAGCGATCGCCGCCACCGTAATTTCTGGGCCGACTTAGCCCGCACCAAATTGAGCCAACTGAATGTAGATAATAGCATTTGGGAAGATAATCAGTCTTTACAGGTTGTTTGACGGGTAGTGCTCTCCACTGCGCGGTGTAGGATCAAGGAACGGCTCCAGCAAAATTTCGCCCTTGGCAGTGTTCCCCATGGGCATAATCAGGGGTTTTGCTAATGGTTAATTGTTGTTGCCCTGTGCCAAGAACGTAGTTACCTATTTTTCCCTCACCATGGCTGAATCCTATCTCCTCCCCGGTCAATTGTGGCCCCGTTTACTAGCCCAGAGTGACCACGCCCTCAAAACCGGTGCCCTCCAACCCATCAATACGGCGGTAACTACCCTGGATGCAGGAGAAATAAACTTTGTAGTACGAATTTTGACCCAAATCCATCGCAAAAAAATTACTACTGAACACCAACATCGCCAGAAAATTAATCCATTTTTGCCCTACGACCCCGATCTATTTGTGGGACATTTTTCCCAGACCCATTTGGGATTACTAAATAAATTCAAGGTAGTAGATCAACATTTATTAATTGTCACGCGGGAGTTTGAAGATCAACAAAATCCTTTGACCCTAGGGGATTTCACCGCGGCGGTGCAGGTATTAAAAGAAAAAGAAGGATTAGTATTTTATAACAGCGGCCCTAAAGCGGGGGCCAGTCAACCCCACCGTCATTTACAATGGATTCCCTTCCCTTTGGTGGAAAATAGTCAAAAATTTCCCCTGGCTGATCATTTTATTCAAGCAAAAAAACTACCCTTCCAAACGGCGATCGCCCCCCTCACCATGGACGTGATTAACCAAGCCGACGGAGGCAAGATTTGCCACCAAATTTATCGGGATATGTTGCAGCAATTGTCGTTACAAACCACAGTGGGAGCAAGACCCCACCCCTACAATCTGTTAATGACTAGGGAGTTTTTGGCGATCGTGCCCCGTTCCCAGCAATCCTACCAAGACATTGAAGTTAATGCCTTGGGTTTTGCCGGTGGCTTACTGGTAAAAAATCAACAACAGTTGGAGTTGTTACAACAATTGGGACCGTGGCAACTACTGCGACAAGTGGGAGTCGAGCAATAATCAAATGATGAATAGATGAATAATCTTACCCCCCCCGCCTATGGGCTTGTCCCCTCATCAAGGGGAGCTAGGGGGGATATTTTTTGATCTGTTGCTGGCATTAATTTAGCGAAGTAGCATTAAAACCACTAAACAAATATCAATAACCAATTGTCATTACAGCAATTGGTCCACTTGCTTAGCCGTTTCAAAGAAGAAGCGGACATTATCCTCTGGGGTACCCACCAAAACACCATGGCCGAGGTTGAAAATATGTCCCCCCTGGCCTGCTTTGCGCACAGTATCTAAAATCCGTTCTTTGATAAAGTCTTGGGAACCAAACAAGACACCGGGGTCCATATTACCCTGTACCTTCATGGCTTGGCCCAGGCGTTGGCGAGCGTCGGCCATGTCCACGGTCCAATCCACACTGACAATGTCCACTCCGGATTTACCCATGCGTTCCAGAATGCCGGCACTGCCGCTGATGTAAAGAATTAACGGTGTATCGGGGTGGGTTTCCTTAACCAGCTTGACTACTTTTTGCTGATAGGGCAGGGCAAAGGTGTCGTAATCTTGGGGGCTTAGTTGACCAGCCCAGGAATCGAATAATTGCACCAGTTGGGCACCGCAGTCGATTTGGTAACGAACATAAACGGCGATCGCCTCGGCAATTTTATCGAGGAAGCTGTGAAGAATGGCCGGTTCAGAAAAGGCCATTTGCTTAATTACTTTGTAATCTTTAGAGCTTTTGCCTTCAATGGCGTAGGCCGCGAGGGTCCAGGGAGCACCGACAAAACCCAACACGGTGGATTGGTTGCCCACTTCTTTCCGTAAAGTTCCTAGTATGGTTTTGATGAAGGGCAGACTGGATTCCGGGTCCAAGGGATGGAGTTGATCCACCTGGGCTTGGGTGCGGATGGGAGGGTCAATAATGGGCCCTTTACTTTCCACAATGTCAAAGGGAATGCCAATGCCGGGCAGAGGGGTTAGAATGTCGGAAAACATGATCACCCCATCGGGTTGGAAGGCTCGCCAGGGCTGGAGGGAGATTTCGATGGCCAAGTCTGGATTTTCTGACCGCTCCCGGAAGCTTGGATATTTATCCCGCAGATCTCGATAAACTTTCATATAACGGCCAGCCTGGCGCATCATCCACACCGGCGGACGCTTAACTACTTCGCCCCTGGCTACCCGCAGAAGGTAGGGCAAATCATTTGCTTCTGTCATTATTACTCCTAATAAAAATTCTTTGTAAAATCAAGCCTTTGCTAGCTTATCATTTCCCCCGCTGCCTCTAATCCTTGGCGATGGGGGGATTTTTTCTGCTCCCATCCGTTAATGTTCTCCCTTGGCAGCCAAAGAACCAAGTCCCAGGCAAATTAAGGCGTTAACCACCAAAAAGGCGATCGCCGTGGTGCCGGTGCCGATTAACCATAGGGGAGTACCAAGGAAAGCGGCGGTTAATAAAAAGACAGTTACCCCAAAACAAACCCCCAAAGACCACTGTTTGCCACTGGGACTGCCCAGCAATAGCAACAACAAGCCAATGGGAATGAGCGCACTGGCAAAAAATGGATTTAACAAACCAGTCCCAGGAAGACTGTTGCCCAACTCCGGCAGGGCACTGCCCATGGCTCGGAAAGGCCATTGGGGCAAGTCAAAAATGTATAGACCTTGCAGAAAGAATAGCCCCGAGCTGCCAAAAATTAATCCCCAGTTGAAGGGCCAGGTAAATTGCAGCGGTAGATAAATCCGCAGCAGGAATACCAACAGATAGGAACCCAACACCATTGCTAGTTTGGGCAAAAACGCCACAGCCCCGCCGTCAAACCAAAAAATGGGATTGAGGTAACCGTTGTCCCGTAACCAGCGCATGAAATCCCGGAAGGAAATTTGTCCCTGTTGGGCCTGTTTGACCGCTTCCCCGGCGTTGACATGGCCGGCACCGTAGTAGTTCAGACTATCGTTGGGCACAGAACGGGCGGAGGCTTTGAGAATTTTTAACACCGCCTCTGGTTCCGATACCTCTGCCACCGTCAGGCGATCGGCAGCCCCAGAAGATAAACCCACTTTGGCCTGTTGTAGTTGGACGGATTGGATCAGTGCTGCCGTGCCAGCCACATGGGGAGCGGCCATGCTAGTGCCCTGCATACCCATAAGCACCGGTTCCCTGGTATCGGGGTCAATGGTTTCCTGGATGATTTTGCCATCTTTGCCGTCGGTGCTCCCCCCAGGGGCCGCAATGTCCACCCCAGCCCCATAGTTAGAATATTCGGCTTTGTTACCGGTGGCATCGGTGGCCGCCACACTAATCACCTTGGGGTAACGACCGGGGTAAGCCGCTGCATTTTGTCCTTCATTACCGGCCGCCGCAATGATTACCACCCCTTTGCTGTAGGCGTAGTCAATGGCATCGGCTAGGGTCTTGCTTTCACCACCGCCCCCCAAGCTCATGTTAATTACACTGGCTCCGTTATCGGCCGCATACATAATCGCTTCAGCAATGTCCGCCACCGTGCCGCCACCGTTATCTCCCAATACTTTCAGGGGCATAATTTTGGCTTTGGGCGCAATACCTGCGACGCCGTATTCATTATTAGTGGCTTGGGCAATCGTTCCCGCCACATGGGTGCCATGGCCGTTGTAGTCCGTGGTGTCCCGGTTGTCATCTACAAAATTGTAGCCACTAACAAATTGGGTTTGTCGTAAATCCGGTACCCTGGTGACCCCGGTGTCAATCACCGCTACGGTGACCCCTTCTCCCTTACTCTGATCCCAGGCCGATTCCATGGCGATCGCCCGGAGATTCCATTGCTTGCTGTATTCAGGATCGTTGGGAACTTCCAGGGCTTGATAGATATAGTTGGGTTCGATGTAGTCTACTTCCTTGGTCAAAGGCGATCGGCGCAGACGTTTTAAATCTTCCCCATCGCCCTTAACGGTGTAAACATAATTTTTAATGGAAAAAATACTGTTAAAATCCACCGTCTTTTCCAGCTTCTCATCGATGGCTTGAATATCCGCCGTTAGGGTTTGAGTGGGAATATCATTTTTAAAATTAATGATCAAGCTATCGTAATTGCCGCGGTGGGCCAAACCATGGTGTTGGAGATAGAGGTTGAGGGCAAACCACAGACCGGCAAAGAACAGAATGGTGAGGAAAAAGCGTTTGATCATAATAAATGCGGGGAATGGGGCCCATTTTCCCGGGCGGAAATCGGCAAATCACATCTTATAGAGATAGACAAAACTTTGCCCGAGTGCCTGACTAATTGCAATTCTAATGGACGAACAAGGGAGATTGATGATCTTGGAGTTGCCAAAGAAGACTCCCATTAAGACCTCCAATCTAACGCCGGGAGCATTGAACTTGCCGAAGATTGCTGATTCCAAGAATCTGAGCTAGGTAGAAGCGGGATTAACTCTTTCCCACCTGCCCCATCAGTTTCTCCACATCGGGGTCATAAATGCGCAAATAATTCCAGTAATTACCAAACACTGCCTCCACATAGCCCTTAGTTTCTGCAAAGGGAATGCGCTCTACAAAGAGGTCAGGATCAGCGTTATTAAATTCCTGTAACCATTTGGCCACATTGCCCGGCCCCGCATTGTAGCTGGCCACCGCCAGGGCCGAATTATTGTTATAGGTTTTATGGGTGTGGTCAAAATACCAGGTGCCCATATTGACGTTATCGGTGGGATCAGTCAGGGAATATTCCTGCAATCCGATTTGGGGAGCAATCCATGCCGCAGTGGCGGGCATCACCTGCATCAGCCCCGTCGCGCCCACGGGAGACTGGATATCCTTTTCAAAACGGGATTCCTGGCGAATTAACGCCGTGACCAAAAAGGGATTCACCTGACGCTTTTCCGACCACTCAAAAATTAACTTTTGGTAGGGAAAGGGAAAGAGGGTTTGCCAATAATCCCTAGTGCTCCGTAGTTCTTCCCATTGTTTTCTCTGTTCTGGGTCCTCGGGATTACGCAAATTCAACACTTGGTTGATACCCTGCAAATATTCCTGTTGGGTCAGTTTAAGCAACGCTTCCGTAAAACCTTCATTGACCGTTAGCTCTGGTACTGTTTCCCCTTCTGCTTTGGCTCGAATTTCTGCGTCAAACAATTCGATCGCCTCTTGGTCTTGGGCCAGACGATATAACTCCCGAAAAGTGGGGGAACCAGCGGGGGGTAAAGGCCGTTGGTCCGGTACTGTCACCGGGGGATTGAGGAACCGCACGGAGTTAAAGTCCCCCACCTGCCAGCCCAGTAACACCGCCGATCGCCAAGCGTAGTAGGACTGGGGATATTTAGCCAGGACTGTTTCAAAAGCGGCCTTAGAATCGGCCGATCGCCCTAGTTGCTGGGCCCATTTACCGATCCAAAAAATGGCTTTGGGGGTAACGTCACTCTGGGGATTTTGGTTGGCAATTTCCTTGGCCCAGCGCCAAGCTTCAGTATAGTTACCAGCTTTAGCAAACTCCTGGGCCTGGCGCCAACGGTAATTAGCGGCGGCATCGGAGTTGGGATACTTTTGCAGTAGGGTTTGGCGAGCCTGTTGGGCTTGGTTAGCATCAAATTTCGCCAGCAGATCTATCTTGGCGGCCAGGGCAGAGGCCCCTTGGTCAGGAAATTGTTGCTCTAACTGCTGAAGATATTGCACCCCTTCCCTGGGGGGAACCATTTCTGCTAAACGTCGTAGAGCTAAGGCAGTTTCTGGGCTGTCCGGGTAGGTGGCAATTAATTGACGGTAATTTTCTTGAGCTTCCTTGTCCAGCTTGCTAATTTGTTGGGCCCTGGCTAAACGGTAAAGATTGCGGGCATTGCTGGGGGCCTTTTGGTAGGGGGCGATCGCCTGGTTATAGATGCGACGATACCAAAAATTTTCTCCTATGGCCTGCCAATCTTCGGGGGTTAAATGTTCTTGGTGGTTGGCTTTGAGGCCATCGATCACAGCGGCGGTGCGGCCATCGGTGGGATGATTTTGCAAAATTTGCCGTTGGATTTCCAGAGAATTAGGTTCACTTTCTAACTGCTGGTGGAGAATAGCGAGGGTGCGGGGATGGCCCGGATGGTCGGCGATCGCCTGTTGCCAATAGGCTTGATCCAAACTACCCAAATTTTCCAGGGCATTGACCACCACGGGGGAATCGGGATATTGGTCTAAAATACTTTGCCAGGTAGCTTCTGCCTGGTCATTTTCGTTACTTAATTGATAGCCCCGGCCCCGCATGAGCAAGATATAGGGCGCTAACACTGGATATTGCACTTCCAATCCGTCCAAAATCCGGATGGCAGGGCCTCCCTCAAACTTGGCCAGCAAATCCCCTGCTAACAAAAACCGAGCCCTACTCCTTTCTAAAGACAGTTCTTGCTGATTGGCGATCGCCTCCAACCGGCCCCGCCGTTGCTCCGGGGTTAACAGGGCCAAACGCAACACTTCGGAATCTTGATGTTGTTCCTGCTCGTAGGCTTTGAGTTGGGCTTCCTGTCGCCAGCCGTTCACCATTTCCAGAGCCCTGGGCAAAGTTAGGGCCGTGCCCCCCACCAACAGCACCAATATGCCTCCCAACCAGAGCCAGCGCTTACTCCGGACACTACCTTGGGCTTGCTCTTCCTCTACCAGAGATTGGTCATGGCCATTCAGCGGAGCAGTAATTGTACTCTGCTGATCTCCAGAACCCAAGGAGGGTAGATGATCTGATCCTGGTTCCCCATGCGGACTGGCGATCGCCGGGGGAGATAGATTGGGCAAAGACAACCTTTTCTTTGGGGCGGGACTACTGGTCTCCGTTGTTTCCCCCTGGTGGCCATCCTGGTTAGGCTCCATCTGCTCTGATGAAGCGTCCCCCATTGCGGTTAAATCCTTGAGATAATCCTGCAATTGGGCCTTTGATTTCTTGTGCATAATGTTGGAGTAATGCCAAACCACAACTCTACCTTATCTTTGCCTGGGTTTAACTGGGGAAGGTAGGCGGGGATCGGTCTGACCGGAAGTATTACAAGCATTTTCCCATCAGTCATCAGTCCTTATACCAATGGTAAGGAAAAGCTAAATTCACTGCCCTGGCCCTGGGTACTCTTCACTAGTAAATTGCCCCCCTGCAACTCCACTAACCGTTTGGCGATCGCCAGTCCCAAACCGGTGCCACCGGAATAACGGGAACGGGATTTATCTGCCCGCCAAAACCGCTCAAACACATAGGGCAAATCCTCCGTCGCAATACCAATGCCCGTATCCGTCACCGTCACCCAGAGTAGATTGTTCTTTCCCTGATCATTACCAAGGTGAGCATCGATGGTAATGGCACCGCTGGGGGTATAACGCACCGAATTACCAATTAAATTAACCAAAATTTGCTCAGTGCGGTCTGGGTCGGCCAACACGGGGGGTAAAGGTGACGTGGCGGCAAGGATTAACTCTGGCCCTTCCTCCAATAACTGGTCAGCAAACCGTTGTTGTAATTTTGCCAACAAAGGATAAAGGTCGAGGGGTTGCCGTTGGATGGACAAATAGCCCGCCTCTACTTTGGACAATTCCTGCAAATCCACTGTCAGCCGTTCCAATCTCCTAGTTTCCCCCACCAATCGCTGGTAAAGTTCCGGATCTCCGGCAATGGTGCCCTCCGCCAACTGTTCCAAATAACCCCGCACCACCGTCAAAGGGGAACGTAATTCATGGGTCAGGTCACTCACTAATTCCCGCCGTTGTTGTTCCACATTGGCCAAACTGTCCGCCATGCGATTAAAACTCTCCCCCAAATCTTCCAATTCAGGGACATCACTGGGGGGCATCCGGCTTTGCAAATCTCCCTCAGCCAAATTTTTAGTAGCTAACTTGAGGCGATCGAGGGGTTGCATAATGCGATCGGCCGCCAAAAAGCTAAGTCCTCCAGCGGCACTGGCCCCAAAAATAATCGCCCAGAGGGAACTGCGGTTCCAGGCAGTTTCAAAACCTCGGATCAAATAGGTTTTGGCAGAACGAACAGTGATAAATCCCTGACTTTCCAACTCTTCCAAGCGCAGAATAAACATGCGGGGGGAAGATATTTTCGCCAGGGAAACAAAACTGCCCAACCCTACTAGCATCACTAACATATGGGACAGGAAAAGACGGGAACCAAGACTGAGTTTAGCCATAGGATTAAGGTGAGCGGGGTTAAGAATTGACCAAAACTGGGGATCATTCAAGAAAAGCAATGACTCCCTCCCCCTGGCCCCAATTTGTCTGTAGCACACCAGCAAAGCCGTAATAGAATGGGGTGATTGTTTTGCTCAATTTACCCAGGTTGAGGCATCGAGGGGCAAAGATAGTAGAGTCTGGGGGGTTATGGGATGACTGCAAACTTCCCCCATCCCCGCTGGAACCTATTGCCTAGCATTGCAGACCTGAATAGGTAAGTTGAGAGTCCGCTTAAATTTTTGGTGTCAGGAGTTGATCGCATGAGCCTACGTCGTAATGCCCTTAAGGTTTTGCAAGAAACCAGTCGGACATTCTACATTCCCATTAGCATTTTGCCTGATCAGCTTCTCGATGCAGTGGCCTCTGCCTACCTTTGTATGCGGGCGATCGATGAAGTGGAAGACCATCCCGACCTCGATGCTGAGACCAAAGCAAGAATTCTCAATCAGATTAGTCTCAATCTCCAGAGTGCAACGGAAAATTCCCACAGCGACGATTTTATCCGGGGTTTAGACCCCTATCGCAACCTTTTGCCGGAAGTAACTTTAAGGGTGGGGGAATGGGCCCTGCTGGCCCCCGAAAGCATTGCCCCCAGAGTGTGGGATGCCACGGCGGCCATGTCGGACCGGATGGCTTTTTGGGCAATCCACAACTGGCAAATCAAAACTGAAAACGAGTTAGACCAATACACTTTTAGTGTAGCGGGGGCGGTGGGTCTGCTGTTGTCCGATCTGTGGGCTTGGCACGATGGCACCCAAACGAACCGCTCCCATGCCATTGGTTTTGGTCGGGGGCTCCAGGCGGTAAACATTGTCCGCAACTACAAGGAAGACCAGCGCCGGGGGGTAAGCTTTTTTCCCCAGGGTTGGGAACTGGCCGATATGCATAAGTATGCTCGCTACAATTTGGCGTTGGCAGACCAATACACCAAATCTTTGCCCCATGGCCCAGCCCTCAATTTCTGTAAAATCCCCCTCACCCTGGCCTATGGGACCTTGGATGTGTTGGCCCTGGGTAAGGAAAAGCTCAGCCGCAGTGACGTGATGGCTCTGGTCAATCGGGTTATTGCCAGCTAGGATTTAACCGATCCCGCCAGAATGCCCCGCACAAAGTACCGTTGCAGACCAAAAAAGACCATGAGGGGCACAATCATGCTGATGAAAGCTCCAGCGGTTAACAAGTACCAATCCTGACCCCTGGAGCCGACTAAATTACTCAGTTGGATGGTAACCGGGGCCACATCGGCCGTGCCTCCCAAGTAAATCAAGGCAACCAATAAATCGTTCCAGACCCAGAGGAATTGAAACACGGCAAAGGAGGCGATCGCCGGCATGGAGAGGGGCACAATTAACTTGGTAAAGATTTTTAAATGGGAAGCACCATCCACCGCAGCCGCTTCAATTAGGTCCTTGGGGAGGGCGCCAATGTAGTTGCGTAACAGGTAAATGCCCAGGGGTAAACCATAGGCAGTGTGGGCTAGCCAAACCCCGAGGAAGGTACCCGCTAAGCCCAATTGGGCATAGACCCTTAAAACGGGAATGAGGGTGGTTTGTAAAGGTACCACCAGGAGACAGACCACCAAAATAAAGAGTAATTGTCGCCCAGGGAAAGTCATCCAAGCAAAGGCATAGGCGGCAAAGGTCGCAATGGCGATGGGAATCACCGTGGCGGGCACAGCAATGGTCAGACTGTTTAAAAAAGCTTCCCCCATGCCGGAGGATCGAAGTACGTCACTGTAGTTACCAAGATAAAACTGGGTCACCTCTAGGGGGTGCAAAAACACTGTCCACCAACCAGTGCTGAGCATATCTGCCCTGGGCCGCAGGGAGCTAATAAATAGACCCAAACTGGGCAATGTCCAGATGAAAGCAATGGTGAGAATAGTGATGTGAATGGGAAGTTTTTGCCAAAATTCTGATGGTTGATTGGTTTTATTCATTCTCTGGTTTTCTTTAGTCATTAACGTAATTTCTCCTGAGCTTTAAAACGACGAACATTGGTGATCATTACTGGCACAATTAACAACAATAAAATGACCGCAATGGTACTTCCCCGGCCAAAGTTACGATAATTAAACATTTCCTTAATCATCAAGCTGGCAATTACTTCAGTGCCTTGGTTTCCGCCGGTCATGACAAAAACAATGTCAAACACTTTCAACACTAAAATCACCATGGTAGTACTAACCACTAGCAGGGTAGAGCGGATCATCGGGATGGTAATGCGCCAAAAAATTTGCCAACTGTTAGCCCCATCAATCCTGGCCGCTTCAATGACATCGTCGGGAATGCCCTTTACGGCCGCCGATAAAATAACCATACAAAAGCCGGTGTAGAGCCAAATCATAATGGCAATGAGGGCAAAATTGTTCACCGACCGCTCTACTAGCCATCCCACTGGGGCAAAACCTAAGCTGGTCACAATAGCATTGAGCAGGCCTATCTGTTCAGTCCCTGCTGGCCTATAAGCATAGACAAATTTCCAGATGACGCTGGCCCCCACAAAGGAGATGGCCATGGGTAAGAAAATGATCGATTTGGCGATCGCCTCGTAGCGGACTTTATCCACCAGGACGGCAATAATTAGCCCTAAACTAACGCTGATGCCTGTAACTAGTACTAACCACAGTAAGTTATTGCGAAATGCCACCAACATGGTGTGATCGGTGAAGGCAAAAACGTAATTTTCTAGTCCGACAAAATTCTTGGAGCGCCCGTCAAAAAAACTAAGATAGATAGTCTCCAGGGTAGGCAAAACTAAATAGGCCGACAAAAATAGTAAAGCTGGGGTCACATAAACCCAAGGTAATATTCTTTTATTCCAGGGTTTGGGTAGGGCATTGATGGCATAGTTAGCAAGGTAAAACAGGCCGATTACGCCGCCACAACCAATGGCGATCGCCAACAGAACATTAACAATGCGATAAAACAAATTTCTCTTTTCCTCCAAATAACGACATTGAGATAACTACGGCCGCTAACGGGGCCAACTCCTTTCAATGGTGTTTAAAACTTGAGTACCGTCGGTGCCGCCAATGTAGTCCACCATGCCAGACCAAAACGTCCCCGTGCCCACCGCCCCTGGCATCATATCGGAAGCATCAAAACGAATCACCTCCGCATTGCCCAAAATTTCTGCCTGTTTACGGGTCAGGCGATCGGGATAGAGATTGAGATCAATATTTTTGTGGGGAGAAATATAAGCTCCCAACGTTGCAGCCACTTCATGGGGCTGAGGACTGGCCAAATATGCCATCAACTGTCTAGCTTCCGGTGTGTCGTTAAACATGGCAAAAATATCCCCTCCCACCAAAATAGGTAATCCGTAGGCTGGATCAATGGGGGGTAAGGGGAACACATCCACTTCTTCCGGGTTGAGGTCGGGAGGTAAAAAAGCGGTAATAAAATTGCCCTGGCGGTGCAGATAGCAATGGGGAGGATCGGTAAATAATCCTAAAATAGAGTCCCCAAAGGGGGTGCTCATGGCCCCCACCTTACCGCCGTAAATCATCTTTTCATTTTGGGCAATTTCCCCAAAGACGTTGAGCGCATTTTGCACCACGGGAGCATTGAAGGGGATTTGATGACTCACCCACTGGTCATAGGTGGCCGGGCTGGCGGTGCGTAACATGATATCTTCCACCCAATCAGTACCCACCCAACCGGTAGCATCTCCACTTTCAATGCCTAGGCACCAAGGGGTTTTTCCCTCGTCAACAATGCGTTGGCTCAGGGCCATCATTTCCTCCCAGGTACCAGGAACTTCATAACCATGGGCGGCAAATTGCTGGGGATTGAACCAAACCAAACTTTTTACCGAAGCTCGGTACCACACACCATAAACGGTGCCATCCACCGCCGCCAAATCTAACCAAGCCTGGTCATAGGCTTCGGTCATTTCTTCTGGGGTGAGAATTTTCTCCAGGGGAACCAATTTTCCTTCCCTGGCAAAATCCGCCATCAATCCCGGCTGGGGAAACATGGCTAAATCCGGAGCCCGACCGGAATCCACCCGGATGGGTAAGGTGGTGGCAAAGGTGTCGGTGCCTTCGTAAACCACTTCAATGCCAGTGGCTTCCGTAAAGGGTGCCAGGGCTTGTTCAATTTTTTCCTGTTGTTCGCCAATCATCACCCCAAGAATAGTCACCTGTTTCTTGTCTCCGTCTCCATTAAGCCCCGGCCCCTGGCAACTGGTGAGAACAATCAGGCTAATTATCAGAGTAGTGATTTTAAAAAATTTCATCGCAAAAACCGTAAAGCAACAACTCAATATCGATGCAGTCGATATCTTTGGTGTGGGAAAGTTCCACCTATACCATGCCTTGAAAACTGGTATGGGTCAAATTAGATAGATCTCTTTAACTAATTAGTCCGTTGTTAGGGGCGTTCAAAATCCCATTGCTCTGGTCTGGGAAAGAAATGGCCGGAAAATTCTGCTCCCCTTAGGGGAAACGAGTTACGATGGGGGCGACGTTTGCTTTGTTTCCGACATAATTCTATGGATGTCAAATTAATTTTGATTGGTCTAACAGCCTTGTTCACCCTGGCTTGTCTATTTTTCGGCACTAAGAATGGCTATTACGACACGGATAAATATGACGGCAATGGTTCGGCCCATTAGTCTCCCACCAGCCTTCCGCCGTTATTTTGACTGATTTTGCTTTGCCCCCAGGGCCGATCGCCAAGCTTCCATGACTTTTTCCGTGCCGACCCAGGGCAAGGCCTTTGCCAATATATCTTTTCTTCCCTATGGAGTGGGTCACCGGGATGGGGGGGTTTGTCTGGGATTACATCTGGGGCCCTACAGAATTCTGCTCGATTGTGGTTTAGAAGATTTAACGCCATTGCTGACGGCGGATCCGGGGACTGTGGATCTGGTTTTTTGCAGCCATGCCCACGGAGACCATGCCCTGGGATTGTGGCAATTTCATCAACGGTTTCCCCACATTCCCGTTCTGGCCAGTGACGTTACCCAAAAGTTACTACCCCTGAATTGGCCCGGTGAGACGGTGCCCCCCTTTTGTCGGGTTTTACCATGGCGATCGCCCCAGGAAGTTTTGCCTGGTCTGACAGTGGAATTGTTGCCAGCGGGACATTTGCCAGGGGCGGCCCTAATTTTGCTGGAATACCATAACGGCGATCGCCTTTACCGGGTGATTTATACCGGGGATTATTGCCTTTCCCATCTCCAGTTGGTGGATGGTTTAGTTTTAACTACCCTGCGGGGTCTAAAACCGGATGTGCTGATCCTAGAAGGACAGTATGGCAACCGCCGCCTTCCCCACCGTCGTCAACAGGAAAAACAGTTTATCCAGGCGATCGAAACGGTACTAGCCAAGGGGAGAAATATTCTCCTGCCAGTGCCCCCTTTGGGGTTAGCCCAGGAAATTCTCAAGTTACTACGGACTCACCATCAATTCACCGGACGTCAAGTTAACCTTTGGGCTGGGGAATCCGTGGCCAGGGGCTGTGACGCTTACCAAAAAATCATTGACTATCTCCCCGATAATGTCCGCAATTTTGCTCAACACCAACCCCTGTTTTGGGACGATAAGGTTTATCCCCATCTGCGTCCCCTCAACGATGGCCAGGGCAATTTGGCCCTATTGACTCCATCCATAGTAGTCACCTCAACTTGGCCCGCTTTTTGGCCAAGCCCCGCGGCCCTACCGGGACTTTGGACAGTGTTTGTGCCCCAGCTGGTAACCTTACCCACTTGTTTAGTGGACTTTGCCTGGGAAGATTTGGAAGGGTTTCCCCAATACGAACTGGAAGATTATCTGTTGGCAGACCACAGTGATGGCCGCAACACCACCCAGTTAATCCATAATCTCCGTCCCCAACATTTAGTGTTTGTCCATGGGCAACCTTCAGATATTGAAGACCTCACCAGCTTAGAAGAACTCCAAAGCCGTTACCAACTCCATTCCCCCGCCGCTGGCAATGCGGTGGCCCTGCCCATTGGCGATCGATTTGTGCAACCGACTCCCCCGCCGCCCCAAATTTATGAGGGGGAAATCCACGAATTAGAACCCAATAAGCAGATCCATCACCTGGGGGAAGTGGTCATCCATTTAGATGGGCAAATTCTGGAAAATTCCCGTTGGGGCAAATTTGGCGAAACTGGCATTGTGCAAGCCCGTTGGCAGGGAGAGGAACTGGTATTAAGGGGGATTAGTCAAAGGGAACTGCTCAAACAAAATCAAACCAGAAAACGTCCAGTAGATTTCGATTGCTGTGCTAATTGCCGGCATTTTCAGCATCACCATTGTCGTAATCCCGCTTCCCCCCTCATGGGGTTAGATGTCAGGGCCGATGGTCACTGCCCTGTGTTTGAGTCAGCAACAAACACTTGACTCCTTGCAGGGGATTTTAAACGTCCCCCGGTTCTTCCAAGTTTGGCGGAAACAAAGAGAAAGGTACTCCAGAAGTACTAAACCTTTAGTGGGTTCATTGAAGGAGCAAGCTGAAACTTAGCCAACCGGTTCTTAGTGGGGACATGCTAGCTGTAACGCAAAATCAACGCTTCCCTGGCCTGTTCTCGGTCATCAAAGTGGATTTTTTCCGTGCCGAGGATTTGATAATCTTCATGGCCCTTGCCGGCAATTAACACCCCGTCCCCCGGTTTTGCTTCCCGGATCGCTTTATGGATGGCAGTGGCCCGATCGCCAATGATCCAGGGTTTGATTTCTAGACTAATACCCTGTACCACGTCGGCCAAAATTTGTTCGGGGTCTTCGGTACGGGGATTATCGGAAGTGACCACCGCTAAGTCCGCCAACTGGGCCGCAATATTACCCATCAAAGGACGTTTAGTACGGTCCCGATCTCCGCCACAGCCGAACACACAGATCAGACGACCAGGAATAAACGGGCGGGCGGCCTTAAGGGCATTTTCCAAACTGTCGGGGGTGTGGGCATAGTCCACCATCACAGAAATATCTTGATCAGGACGGATTTTCACCTGCTCCATGCGCCCCGGTACCCCGGGAAAATCTAATAAATCCTTCACCATGGCGGCCGGATCTAGCCCGAAGTGGAGGCCACTGGCGATCGCCGCTAGGACATTGGCCAGGTTAAATTGCCCCACTAGGGGAGACTGGAATGGTAATTCTCCCTGGGGCGTAACCAGAATGCCTTGGACGCCGGTGGGTTGATAGTCCAAATCCTTGGTGTAAAAGTCCGCACTGCTGTCAGTGACGCTGTAGGTGTAAACCTGAGCCGACGGTAGGCGATCGATTAACTTTTGGCCATACACGTCATCTTTATTAATTACTGCTCGCCCCTTCAGATATTGCCCCTCAAACAACAGGGCCTTGGCGGCAAAATAGTTTTCCATGGTGCCGTGGAAGTCCAAATGATCCTGGGTGAGATTAGTGAACACAGCACAGGCAAAACCACATTGCAAAACCCGCCCCTGGGCCAAGGCATGGGAACTGACTTCCATCACTGCGTATTGATTGCCTGCCTGGAGAGCTTCGGCTAATTGTCTCTGTAAATCCGTTGCAAAGGGAGTGGTGTGGGTGGCGGTCTTTTGATAACCGGGCCAACGGGTGTAGAGGGTTCCCAGTAAGGCACTGGCCCGTTGTTGTTGATTGAGGAAATATTCAATTAAATGACTAGTGGTGGTTTTGCCATTGGTACCCGTTACCCCTACCAGTTGCAAAGTTCGGGCGGGATGGTGGTAAAAGGACGCCGCAATGCCAGCACACACCGGCACTAAATCCGGCACGGCAATGATGCATTCTCCATTTTGGGGAGGAAATTTTTGCAACGCCTTCTCACTGACCACTGCGGCGATCGCCCCCGCTCCCAGGGCCCCAGACCAAAACTCTCCTCCATCAACCCTGGTGCCCGGCATCCCAATGAACAAAGTGCCAGGGGGACAGGCATGGGAATTGGTGGATAAACCCGTCACCATTTCCCCCAGGGCAGGGTAACGATCCGGTTCCTGGGCTAACCAAGGGGCGGCGGCCACCACCTCTGGAACCGATGCCAATAACTGCCCTAACTTAACCATGGTTGTTTTTCCCCAATCAAATCTGCCGTCAATGAAGGTCAATATACCCGAGATGTTCCAACTGCGGTTAGCTGCTGTTGTACTGGTTTTTCAACTGTTTAGGACAGCCCCTGCCATGGCGTGGTTAGCGACGACCACGACCCTGGGCACTGGCCAGTTCGGGGTGCCCCGCTTCAATTAAGGCTTGATCTCTGAGACGACAGGAATCACAGCGGCCACAGGGTTCTTCTCCCCCGGCGTAGCAGGACCAAGTTTGGGCAATGGGTACCCCCAACTCTAGGGCTTTATGGACGATGTCAACTTTGCTCAATTCAATGAGGGGGGCCAGCAATTGAATGGGACGCCCTTCCACCCCCACTTTGGAAGATAGGGCTGCCAATTGTTGATAGGTTGCTAAATATTCAGGGCGGCAGTCAGGATAGCCAGAATAGTCGATGGCATTGATGCCCAAAAATACCGCTTCGGCGCCCTTGGCTTCGGCCAGGGATAAACCCAGGGCTATGAACACAGTGTTACGCCCTGGTACATAGGTGGAAGGAATAATATCTGGCTCTACCCCTGCCTGGGGCAAGGTTTGTTGGCGATCGGTCAAGGAAGATCCCCCCCATTGGGCCAGGTCGAGGTTAACGCTGAAATACTCTGGAATCGCCAGGGCTAGGACAATGTCTTGCGCCGCCTGCAATTCCCGGTCATGGCGTTGGCCATAGTTGAAGGACAGGGCAATGACTCGATACCCTTGCCGTTGGGCGATCGCCGCTACGGTGGCGGAATCTAGCCCTCCGGATAGTAAAACAACAGCAGTTTTGGTCATGGATTTTTCAGTGGTTAAGCCGGGGAAATTGTCTTTGCCGTACTTCCCCACTGAATTTATGCACTGTTTCCGTAATCGTATGTCGTAAATTCATGTAGGCCGGAGCAAAGGGGGGTTGTTTGACTGTCAAGCCGAGTAAATCCGCCGTCACTAACACCTGGCCGTCACAGTGGGGTCCTGCGCCGATGCCAATGGTGGGAATGGGCAACTGCTCAGTAATACTGGCCGCCAGATCACCAGGAATATGTTCTAAAACAATGGCAAATACACCGGCTTCTGCTAGGGCGATCGCCTGTTGGCGAATTTTCTCCGCCGTGGCCGGGTCTTGTCCCTGTTGCCGATAACCCAACTGATGCACCGATTGGGGCGTTACGCCCACATGACCCATTACGGGAATGCCCACTTCCGTTAGTCGAGCCACCGTTTCCACCATGCGGGGGTAGCCCCCTTCTAATTTCACTGCCTGGGCACCGGTTTCTCGCAAAATCCTTCCCGCGGATCCCATGGCCTGGGCCGGACTCTCCTGATAGGTCAAAAAAGGCAGGTCACAGACCACCAATGCTCTTTGTACTCCCCTTTTTACCGCCGCTGTGTGGTGAATCATGGTATCTAAACTCACCGGCAGAGTGGTGTCGTAGCCCAGGGCCACCATGCCAAGGGAATCCCCCACCAGGATAATTTCCACCCCCGCCGCATCTAGCACTGAGGCGATCGCCGTATCCCAGGCCGTGAGGGCCACAATGGGCCGTTGTTGACGCTTCCAATCCAACAATTGGGTAGGGGTAATGGCCATGGGAACTAGGAGCGCACCGCCTCTAAAATGCGGGAATAGTAGAAACGGGTACTGGTCATGCCAGTGCGGGCAATGGAAAAGCCGTTTTTTTCGAGGATGGAACGGATATCCGCTTCTTTGTGTTGATAGGCCCTGGTGGTCTTACTGGGACCGGGGAACAGTCCGCCAATCTTTTTCAGCACAGTTAAGCCCAGGGTTTTCGGCGCAAAGCTTAAAATCAAACGGCGATCGGCCAAGGAAGCCAAATGGGTAATCATGGCGGCCGCTTCCTGGGTTGGGTAATGAATTAATACATCTAAACAAATCACTGTGTCATATTTGCCCCCCAACTGAGCCAAATCCTGGGTCATAAAAGTCGGTTGATTGCCATAGGGCAAAACTTGCTGGGCCTTTTGTTGGGCTTCTCCGACCATTTTTTCGGAAATATCACTGCCATAGACCAATGCTCCCGCTTGGGCCAGGGGAATACTCAGGCTACCGACCCCACAACCCGCATCACAGACCAATAGGCCTGCCAAATTCCCGTCCGCCCCTAGCCAGGCCACCACTGAATCAACGGTTTGTTGATGACCCACCCGGATGTCTTTTTGCACAAAGTTAACTTGTCCGTCGCCATAGATCCGGCGCCAACGGTCAAAGCCGGTGGAATTAAAATAGTCACGAACGATGGTTTTATCGTCTAGGGCGGCGTTGGTCATGGAAAGCTAAGCTCGAAAATTTAAATAAGTGAAGGTTGTTATAAGCTAAGGGCACGAGCCGTCTAAGCAATGGTACCATTCTTTTCTGGTCAGTCTGGGGGGACGAATTTGCCTGGTTCCGTGTCAGGAATTCCAGACCCAAAATCACCGGCCGAGGGGACAACGTGTTACTATGCTCCCATAGAGTAATGATCGGTTGGTAGCATTTGTTTCTAGTATTAACGGTTTTTCGCGTTTTTCCATTGACAGGCATTTCTCCGAAATCACCCTCTACATATCCCTCAGTTTTTGGAGAAATTCCATGTCAATTTATGTAGGCAACCTGTCCTATGATGTTTCAGAAGCCGATTTAACCGCGGTTTTTGCTGAATATGGTTCTGTAAAGCGGGTTCAGCTCCCCACCGACCGGGAAACCGGCCGCATGCGGGGTTTCGGGTTCGTCGAGCTCGAAGCTGACGCTGAAGAGACGGCCGCCATTGAAGCCCTAGACGGCGCAGAATGGATGGGTCGTGACCTCAAAGTCAATAAAGCCAAGCCCCGGGAAAATCGCAGTGGCGGTGGTTCCTTTGGTGGTGGTCGCAAAAGCTACGGTGGTAGCCGCTACTAGGGCCTAGTTTTTCATTCACCATAGTTTCATTCCATTGATGAAGTTATCTTGAATTGCCCACATTTTCAGTGGGAAATCAGGTTAAATCCTGTTCTCACTGTGACTTAAATTAATTCAACCTAGGGGTTCTTGCCATCTGGCCGGGACCCTTTAGTTTTTTTGGTTGCAAGGGGATTTTTGCTTGACTTTGTCATCCCTCCGCCCCTTGCCTTGGGGGTAATTGTCACTCATACTAATTCAGACACTGGATCCAGTGTTTACCGAGCGTCCAAGATTGTTAACACTATGCAACCCACCCCCCCCAAGCCGCCTAAAAAAACTCCCGAAACTGATCCTTTAGAAACGAATGCGGCCGTGGCAGACGGTCTAATTCCCGAAGCCCCAGCTAATACGACCCTAGATACCACCGCCCAGAACTATTACCAGGCGATCGGGTGGTTGCGGGGAGTGGTACGGAAGGGGGAAGAACGATATTACGTACAGATCCGGGATGCTAGTTTTACCCTATATTTACCCCGTCGAGCCATTGCGGTGGCAGCGGCCCTGGAAGGAAAACTAGCTTGGATCAAGTGTTATCCCCAGTCCAAGGGAGAAGGGTTGAGCTTTAAGGTGGTCTGGATGGGCACGGAACAACATGAGAAAAGCGATCCTGGTATTTTTGTTTTGCGGGGAGTTTGGCAATTTATTCCCCAATGTCGCCGCCCCGTTTTTAGTGTCTATCGCAACGAGCTGAAGAGTTATGAAAATCGTCCTAACAATCAGCATTTGCCCTTAATTTGGAGCGACCAACCCCCCTACCGTTTTCGCAAAGATTCGGAGGAGCGACCCAAGTTTTATCAGATTTTGGCTCGCTTGATTCCCCAAAGAAATTGTTTTGGCTTTGTGGAACAGATTGCCGATCCAGTGGAACAAACCCCCCGCCGGGTTAAGAAAACTCCTTTCAATCCCGACAGTTCTGAGAAAAAGTCTGAGCACGGCCCCAAAGAGGAGAAACAGGAGAATGGCCAAAAGTCCCCAGAGAACTTAGACCAAGGGGAAACTGAGCAATTACTGGCAGAGGATCCTATCACTGACAATGGCGATCGCCAACCGCCTTCTGTGCCAGTCTCTTTAGTAGAAGAATCCTCCAACCTGCCAACGGAAACGGTAGTTGAATCGGAGTCATCCCCGGAGTCAGAAGCGAAAAAAACGACTTCCACGGGTAAGCCCAAAACCACAAAAACGACTAAGAGTACTAAGTCTAAAGGAAAAACCACGCCACCAGAGGTCTAGGAGTTCCTGCTTCTTTGGGTTGGAGAAAACTGAAATGGGGTCCAGGGCTGGGCCCTTGATAGTTTATAGTGACCGACTAATGCTCTACAACGCTAATGTTTATCTGCATGGCTAAACGAGCAGATTAAAAGCGGCACTGCACTAGCAACGGCGATCGCCAAAATGAGAATTGAGGCGACGATAGCGTAAAATCTGATCACAAATTGCCTATTTTCTGCGAACCCTAGGCGAAAATTCCTCGCAATCCCAAGCTCAATGTCCGATTTTCTTTTACAAAGTAGTTGGTTTATTCCTTTTTATGGTCTGATTGGGTCAATCCTTACCCTGCCCTGGTCATTTCGATTGATTAAACAAACGGGGCCGCGACCGGCGGCCTACTTTAACGTTTTTATGACCTTGGTTTCCGCCCTCCATGGCATGGTAGCCCTCTCAGCAATTTGGCAAAGACCAAGCGAACAAATTGTTTTCCATTGGCTCCAGGTGGCGGATTTGGACCTCATCTTGGCGGTGGAGATTTCCCCAGTTAGCCTAGGGGCCCTGTCGGTGGTGACGGGCATCAGTTTTTTGGTGCAGATTTTTGGTCTGGGCTACATGGAGAAGGATTGGTCCTTGGCCAGATTTTACGGACTATTGGGCTTTTTTGAGGCGGCACTGGGGGGTATTGCCCTGAGTGACTCCCTATTTTTAAGCTATGGCTTGTTGGAAATGTTGACCCTTTCCACCTATCTCCTGGTGGGTTTTTGGTACGCCCAGCCCTTGGTGGTCACAGCGGCCCGGGATGCTTTTTTAACCAAACGGGTGGGGGATATTATTCTCCTCATGGGGGTGGTGGCTCTCTCTAGCTATGGCCAGGGTTTGACTTTTTCTCAGTTGGATAACTGGGCCAACACAGTACCAGTGACCGGCATCACCGCTACTTTACTGGGACTATCTTTAATTGCTGGGCCCACTGGTAAATGCGCCCAATTTCCTCTCAATCTTTGGTTAGATGAAGCCATGGAGGGCCCTAATCCGGCGGGCATTATGCGTAATTCGGTGGTGGTGTCGGCCGGCGCCTATGTACTAATTAAATTACAGCCGGTGTTCACCCTCTCCCCGATCGCCTCGAAGACCTTGATTGTATTGGGCACCTTAACTGTGGTGATGACCTCGTTGATTGCCATTGCCCAGATTGACATTAAACGAACCCTTTCCCATTCCACCAGTGTTTACCTAGGGCTAGTGTTTATTGCGGTGGGTTTGGGGCAGGTGGACATTGCCTTTTTGTTACTGTTCACCCACGCGATCGCCAAAGCTTTGTTATTTATGAGCATCGGCTCGATTATCTTTACCACCAGCGGTCAAAACATTACTGAAATGGGGGGATTATGGAACCGTATGCCCGTGACCACAACGTCCTTTGTGGTGGGTTCTGCAGGATTATTGGCGGTTTTTCCCCTGGGCATGTTTTGGACCTGGCAAAAATGGTTTAGCGGCGATTGGTCCGTAAGCTGGTCCCTGTTGGCTTTATTGATCTTTGTTAACCTCTTTTCCGCCCTTAATTTAACCAGGGTGTTTCGGTTGGTCTTCCTGGGTAAACCCCAACCCAAAACCCGCCGGGCGCCGGAAGTGCCCTGGCCCATGGCCGTACCCATGGTGAGCTTGATCATTATGACCCTGCTGATCCCTATTGCCCCCCTACAGTGGCCTTTTTGGTTATCCCCCGCTTCCCCGATGGGTTTAATCGGCCCGGTTACCCAATGGGCCATGCCCTTACTGATCGGAGCTGGCATTATTGGCATTTTGTTGGGGAGTTTATTGCCCCTGCGTCGTAACCTGTCCCGTTCTAGTCAACTGCCAGTGCGGTTCCTGCAGGATTTGTTTGCCTACGACGTGTACCTAGACAAAATCTATGGCGCTACGGTGGTGGCGGCGGTGGCGGCGATCGCCAAAGTCAGCACTTGGTTTGATCGTTATGTGATTGACGGCATAGTAAACCTAGTTAGTTTGGTGACTATTTTCAGCGGTAGTGCCCTCAAATATAATGTCACCGGGCAGTCACAATTTTATCTGCTCACCATTTTGGTGGGGGTAGCCCTGCTAATCTGGTTTTCCCTCGGCGGTCAATGGACGGCGATCGGGCAATTTTGGGCCAGTTGGCTATCGTTAATTTCGCCTTGATCACGAAATAAAGTTGATTAATGTTACTTGAGTTAATTTTAGTCAACCTAAATGGGATTACTGTCGATCTATTTGACCACTTTAATTGAACAATTTTTAATTAAATTTTTGATCAAAAAATGTCTGACCAGTCTCTCTCTACTAGACCAGGAAATTTCCCTAACCAGGAATATAGGGACAAGATTGGGCGCACAATTTAAGACTTTTTCTCCGATATTTTTAGCTAACTACAATTTAACCAACTTTATTAACCCCATACTTCTATGCTCAGTGCTCTCATCTGGGGCCCCATCCTCGGAGCCGTCCTGATTGCGATTATCCCCAACCCTGGCAATGATTGTTACTCCCGCAAAATTGCCCTGGGAATAATGACTGCGGTGGCCGCCATTAGCGTGGTGTTGGCTTGGCAGTTTGACCTCAGCAATCCCCAGATGCAGTTTGTTGAATATCACTCCTGGTTGCCTAGTTTGGGTCTGAATTACCACCTGGGGGTGGACGGATTATCCCTGCCCCTGTTATTACTAAACAGCAGTTTGGTTTTGATTGCTATTTTTAGTACCAATCTCAACCTAGAAAGACCAAGGTTTTACTATGCTTTGTTATTACTGCTCAGCGGTGGGGTAGCCGGTGCATTTTTAGCCCAGGATTTGCTCCTATTTTTCCTCTTTTTTGAGTTGGAAATTATTCCTCTCTATTTTCTCATTGCCATTTGGGGAGGGCAGCGGCGGGGTTATGCCGCTATGAAGTTTTTACTTTACACTGCTCTATCTGGCTTTTTAGTGCTAGTGTCCTTTCTCGGCTGGTTTTGGCTGACTAAAGCGCCTAATTTTGACTATGACCCCAGCTTGGCCGATGCCCTGCCGATAAAAACCCAAATGTTGTTATTGCTGCCCCTACTGGTTGGTTTGGGCATTAAAATTCCCATTTTTCCTTTCCACACCTGGCTGCCGGATGCCCACGTGGAAGCTTCTACGCCCGTTTCTGTATTGTTGGCAGGGGTTTTACTAAAACTGGGTACCTACGGTTTACTGCGTTTTGGGTTGGGATTGTATCTAGAAGCTTGGGTGGAATTTGCGCCCTATTTAGCGACCCTAGCGGCCATCAGCGCCCTCTATGGGGCTTCCTGTGCGATCGCCCAAAAAGATATGAAAAAAGTGGTGGCCTATTCTTCCATTGCCCACATGGGTTATATTCTGCTGGCCGCCGCCGCCACTACCCGCCTGAGTGTGACCGCAGCCTCAGCCCAGATGGTCAGCCATGGCATCATTTCCGCCCTACTGTTTCTATTAGTGGGGGTGGTGTATAAAAAGACCGGCAGTCGGGACGTGGACAAGTTACAAGGACTATTGACTCCAGAACGGGGCTTGCCCATCACCGGCAGTTTGATGATTCTCGGTGTGATGGCCAGCGCTGGTATTCCAGGCATGGTGGGCTTTATTGCTGAATTTTTAGTATTCCGGGGCAGTTTTCCGATTTTTCCGGTCCAAACCCTACTGTGTTTGATCGGCAGTGGTTTAACGGCGGTTTATTTCCTTTTAATGATTAACCGGGTTTTCTTTGGCCGTCTGACCATGGAACTGTCCCATTTACCCAAGGTGCGTTGGCAGGAACAAGTTCCGGCGATCGCCTTGGCGGTGGTTATCATTGTTTTGGGTATTCAGCCCCATTGGTTAACCCAGTGGAGTGAGCCCCAAACGGCGGTTTTGCTGACGGGACACCCGGATTTGGTCAGTCTGCCGGCCCCGCCCCGCATCGAAATTGAAGTTAAGGAATTGGGGGAAGTGTAAAGCTTCAGCAAAGCAAGATAAATTTAACCGTCATCATCACTTCGTAACCAAAGATGAAAATTGCCGTTGCTAGCGATGAAAAGTGTCACCTCACCGATGTTGTCATAGAGCATCTACAGGATTTAGGCCATGAGCTGATGCTCTTTGGCCCCTTGGCCGGGGAGATTATGCCCTGGCCGTTGGTCGCCCAACAATTAGCGGAAGTAGTGGCTGATCAAACTGTGGAGGAAGGCATATTATTTTGTTGGACGGGGACAGGGGCCTCCATTGCTGCTAATAAGGTGCCAGGTATCAGGGCGGCCCTAGTCCGGGATGCAGAAACTGCGAGGGGAGCCCGTTGGTGGAACGATGCCAATGTTTTAGTAATGAGTTTACGGGCCACTTCCCCGGCGATCGCCAAGGAAATTTTGACTGCTTGGTTCACCGCCGAGGTCAAACCGGAAGAAATGCCCTGTATTCAACTGGTCACGGCGATCGAGGAAAAATATTCTGCCCAGACTTAATCCAAGCCAGGATTTCATCGTTCCCAAGCTAGGGTTAATTAACCACTGGAGCAGTGGGGGCCGCATTGGAGCCGGTGGGAGTGGGGCCTTCAAACGGGGAAGCCACAAAACCCAACTCATAGAGTTGCTGGTAGGATTTTCTGCCTAAATCCGTAGTGGGGTTCTGGGAACGGATAATTTGTAGTAATAGGGGCACTGCCAAAGCCGCTTCGTTGTTCGCCCGATGTACTAACGCTAAACGATAGGTGGCTTCGTCCCGCAATTGACCGGTTTCCAGGGCAGCAATTCTTTGTTCCTCAAAAATGACTGTGTTAATGCCGGAAAAACTATTAGCCAGTTGTAGATGGAAATTAGACAGTTGGTTGAAAATCTTGCGGGCTTCCTGGAGTTTACCCAGGGCCACGGTGTACTGATTAAGATTAATGGCATCGTTGGCTTCATTCATCAAGCGACGGCCGGCGGCAATGCTTAACACACTGCCTTCTTGGTTGAGGGGGCGGAACTCCCTAGAATTCTCTGGGCCACTGCCTTCAATGATCACCTCCTCCACCTCCATGACTCCCTGCCCCTGGGCTGACGGAGTTAAACTAGAGGCCAAGGCTAGGCCACAGAGAGTTAAAGCCAATGGGTGCACAAGACGTTGAAACATAGGAAGTCGGGGAAGGGCAAATTGAGGACGG
Organism: Synechocystis sp. FACHB-383; assembly: GCF_014698605.1. Lineage (NCBI taxonomy): Bacteria > Bacillati > Cyanobacteriota > Cyanophyceae > Synechococcales > Merismopediaceae > Synechocystis > Synechocystis sp. FACHB-383. The sequence goes on from NZ_JACJTJ010000010.1 coordinate 184,022, forward strand.
CAGTTCAAGCCAAACTGCAACGTATATTAACATTCCCGGTTGATCTCTTTAGGGTGCCATTGGGTTACTTTTGCCATTGCCAAGGCAACTTGTTTTTTCCTATCTGACCTCCCGGGGAAAATTTGTTTTGCGCCAACCTATTCTCTCGAAAGAATTCCTTTCCCCTACTCCAGATCAAAGAGCTTTGTGGCCAATGTCCCGTCGGTAATACATGCCATCAAAAGTAATTTGTTCTACTCCCCGGTAAACAGTGGCGATCGCCGTGGATAAATCTTCTCCCAGGGCCGTGACCCCCAATACCCGACCACCATTGGTGAGAACTTTGCCTTCCTTTAATTCTGTACCAGCGTGGAATACGGTGACATCTTGGGCCTTAGCCTCAGCCAAACCACCAATTTCATCGCCTTTGCGGTAACTACCGGGATAATCCCCAGCGGCCACCACCACACAAACCGCACTACCGGCATGCCATTGCAGCGGCTCCAACTGGCCTAGGGTTTGGTCCACACAGGCCATTAAAACTTTTTCCAAGGGAGTGGCGAGGAGGGGCAACACCGCTTGGGTTTCAGGATCACCGAAACGACAGTTATATTCCAATACTTTAATCTCCCCGGTGGGGCTAACCATTAAGCCAGCGTATAACACCCCCCGGTAATCAATACCCCGCTTAGCCAAAGCCTTAGCCGTGGGTTGTAAAATTCGCTTTTGCACCTGGTCTATGACCGCTGGGGGCGCAATGGGAGCAGGACAGTAGGCCCCCATGCCACCGGTATTGAGCCCTTGATCCCCTTCCCCAATGCGTTTGTGGTCCTGGGCTGGCAGCAGGGGAATTACGGTTTTACCGTCACACAGGGCTAGCACGGAAACTTCTTCCCCCGGCAAAAATTCCTCCACCACAATTTTGGCAAAGCCCTGATCAAATAATTCGGCGATCGCCGTGGTTGCTTCGGCCAAAGTTTGGGCCACAATCACCCCTTTACCCGCCGCCAAACCATCAGCTTTCACCACTATGGGGGCTCCCATCTTGGTGGCATAGGCCTGGGCTGGTTCTGGATTGGTAAAAGTTTCCCCAAAGGCGGTGGGAACCCCCGCTTCGACCAATAACTGTTTCGTCCAGGATTTGCTCGCTTCCAGTTCCGCCCCAGCTTTGGTGGGACCAAAAACTTTTATGCCCAACGCTTGCAGTTGATCCGTTAACCCCAGGGTGAGGGGCAATTCCGGCCCCACTACTACTAGGTCAATTTTTTCCGTTTGGCAAAATTCGCAGATTTCCGCCAGTTGATCCACGGCGATCGCCACATTGACGGTTTTGGGTAACCCGGCCGTGCCACCATTTCCAGGTAAGCAATAGCAATGGCTCACTTCCGGCGATCGAACCAACGACCAAGCCAGAGTATGTTCCCGTCCACCGCTACCAATAACTGCCACCTTCATGGAGCCTAACCTCTATAACCGCTGGAAAAATGATGATAATTTAGCCGTTTTTAAGATTAACAGAATGGCCGGAGTTGACTAGAGTTATTTATCTGCGCCCCCCAAACTTTCCATGGCTGAACAACATTTACTCATCTTTACCCGTTGGCCGGAACCGGGAAAAACTAAAACTCGCCTCATTCCCGCCCTCGGCCCTGGGGGAGCGGCTCAGTTACAGCAACAACTGACGGAATACACTGTCCACACCGCTAATATTTTCCGCCAGCAAACCTTAATCAAATCCCAGGTGACTATTTTTTACACCGGCGGCCCTGAGCCCCAAATGAAGCAATGGTTAGGGAATGATTTAACTTACCAATCCCAAAGCTCCGGGGATTTAGGCGATCGCCTGCAAAAATCCTGTCAGTGGGCCCTTGGGCAGGGCAGCCAAAAAGTGGTGATTATCGGCATTGATTGTCCCGGTGTGACTCCAGAATTGCTCCAAACTGCATTCACCGCCTTGGATAATTGCTCGGTGGTGTTGGGGCCCGCCCTGGATGGCGGTTATTATCTTATTGGTTTAAATAAGTTCAACCCTGCCTATTTTGAGCAAATCGATTGGGGCACCGAGAGGGTTTATCAACAGACCCTAGCCAAAATTGTCCAGAACGGCGATCGTCCTTACAATCTGCCTGCCCTACCGGACATAGACCACCCCACGGACTTACAATATCTGCCCACCGCTTTCACCGACACAACCCCAACTTAGGTTGACAGTGCTAAATGGGCAACGGTATGATGAAAATTTGTCGATGATTTTCTTATTTATTAGGAGAACGATCCTAATTCCCACTATATTTAACACATGCCAACTATCCAGCAGCTAATTCGTAGCGAACGCTCGAAGGTACAGAAGAAAACTAAATCCCCTGCCCTCAAGCAATGCCCCCAACGGCGGGGAGTCTGCACCAGGGTTTACACCACCACCCCCAAAAAGCCCAACTCCGCCCTGCGGAAAGTGGCCAGGGTACGTCTTACCTCTGGGTTTGAGGTGACTGCCTACATCCCCGGCATTGGCCATAACCTGCAGGAGCACTCCGTCGTCCTGATCCGGGGCGGTCGGGTGAAAGACCTGCCTGGGGTTCGCTACCATATTGTGCGGGGGACGCTGGATGCCACCGGAGTTAAAGACCGGAAACAGGGTCGCTCCAAATACGGCACCAAACGGGAAAAAGCGAAGAAATAACTTTCTCAACTTTCCATTAGGCTAACTTCCCTTGTCTGGTGAAAGTGTAGCCAGTTTTACAACTCTCCCTTACTTTCGGCGGCCTAGCCTGAGAAGTTTGGCAGTGACCACAACCTTTAATGATTATCTAGAGCAAAAAGAGTAAAAAGTTATGTCTCGTCGCGGCAACGTCAAAAAGCGCCCTGTCCCCCCGGATCCCGTTTACAACAGCACTCTGCTGAGCATGACCATCCGTCGGGTAATGCGCTCCGGTAAAAAATCCTTGGCTTCTAGCATTGTTTACAATGCCTTGACCTCCGTTGGTGAAAAAACCGGCGAAGATCCCTTGGAAGTATTTGAAAAGGCGATCAAAAACCTGACTCCCCTGGTAGAAGTTAAAGCCCGTCGGGTTGGGGGTGCCACCTACCAAGTGCCCATGGAAGTTCGCCCCGCCCGGGGGACTGCTCTGGCCTTGCGCTGGTTAGTGCATTTTTCCCGTGCTCGAGGTGGTCGCACCATGGAAAGCAAATTGGCTAACGAAATTATGGATGCCGCCAATGAAACCGGCGCCGCCATCAAAAAGCGGGAAGAAACCCACCGCATGGCCGAGGCCAACAAAGCCTTTGCCCATTACCGCTACTAGGCAAAACATCATCACCACAGGTTTGGGGTTGAGTTGCCCCCACACCTCCCTGGGCTAGTTTTCAGGAAAAATTCCCCCCTAGATTTAGTTGCAAGTCTAGAAAGGTCGGGGAAAACGTATAGAATTGTTAATGGCCTCCCATTTCCCCTTGGGGAAGAGAGAGCTTGTTTGTGGTCGAACCCCCGGTTAGGAGTAAACTTCATGGCTCGCACAGTGCCCCTAGAACGAATACGTAACATTGGTATCGCCGCCCACATTGATGCGGGTAAGACCACCACGACGGAACGGATTCTGTTCTACTCTGGCGTGGTCCACAAAATCGGTGAGGTTCATGAAGGTACGGCGGTGACGGACTGGATGGCCCAGGAAAGGGAAAGGGGCATCACCATCACAGCCGCAGCTATTAGTACCGATTGGTTGGGGCACCACATTAATATCATCGACACTCCAGGGCACGTGGATTTCACCATTGAGGTGGAACGCTCCATGCGAGTACTGGACGGAGTAATTGCTGTATTTTGTTCCGTGGGGGGAGTGCAACCCCAATCGGAAACGGTGTGGCGTCAGGCGGAACGGTACCATGTGCCCCGCATTGCCTTTATCAATAAAATGGACCGCACCGGTGCTAATTTTTTCCGGGTCTGTCAACAAATTAGCGATCGCCTGCGGGCTAATGCAGTGCCCATTCAAATTCCCATTGGTAGTGAAGCGGAGTTTGAAGGCATCGTGGATTTGGTGCGGATGAAGGCCTATTTGTACAAAAACGATTTGGGCACGGACATCCAAGAAGTTCCCATCCCTGCTGCAGTGCAAGATAAAGCAGAAGAATATCGCTTGCGCTTGGTGGAATCGGTGGCGGAAGCAGATGATGCCCTGATGGAAAAGTATTTAGAAGGGGAAGAGTTGACCGCCGATGAGTTGGTGGCTGGTCTACGACGGGGCACCATTGCCGGCACCATGGTACCAGTGCTCTGCGGCTCCGCGTTTAAAAATAAAGGGGTCCAGCTTTTACTCGATGCCGTGGTGGATTATCTCCCCTCCCCCCTGGAAGTACCGGCGATCGAGGGACATTTACCCGATGGGGAAGTGGCTGCTAGGCCAGCGGACGATGAAGCTCCCCTGTCGGCCTTGGCTTTTAAGGTAATGGCAGATCAGTTTGGTCGGCTTACCTTTGTGCGGGTTTATTCCGGTGTGTTGTCCAAGGGCAGTTACGTGCTCAATTCCACCAAAGAGAAGAAAGAGCGCATTTCCCGCCTAATCATACTCAAAGCCGATGAGCGCATCGAGGTAGATCAGCTTAACGCCGGCGATCTGGGGGCAGTGCTGGGGCTCAAGGATACTCTCACCGGGGACACCCTTTGTGATGACCAAGAACCAATTATTTTAGAGTCCCTGTTTATTCCCCAGCCGGTCATTTCCGTGGCGGTGGAACCAAAAACCAAACAGGATATGGACAAGCTTTCCAAGGCTTTGCAGTCTCTATCTGAAGAGGATCCCACCTTCCGGGTCAGCGTCGATCCAGAAACCAATCAAACGGTGATCGCCGGCATGGGAGAATTGCATTTAGAAATTCTGGTGGACCGAATGCTGCGGGAATTTAAGGTGGAGGCCAATGTGGGGGCTCCCCAGGTAGCTTATCGGGAAACCATTCGTAAGGCGGTGCAGGCTGAAGGTAAATTCATTCGCCAGAGTGGGGGCAAAGGCCAATATGGCCATGTGGTCATTGAGGTGGAGCCCACCGAGCCGGGGACGGGCTTTGAATTTGTCTCTAAGATCGTCGGTGGTATCATTCCGAAGGAATACATTGCCCCGTCGGAACAGGGGATGAAGGAAGCCTGTGCTTCGGGGGTGTTGGCGGGCTACCCGGTCATTGACCTCAAAGCCACCTTGGTGGATGGGTCTTTCCATGATGTGGACTCATCGGAGATGGCCTTCAAGATTGCTGGTTCCATGGCAATCCGGGAGGCTGTTAACCAGGCTGACCCTGTGCTCCTGGAGCCGGTCATGAAAGTCGAGATTGAAGTTCCTGATGACTTCATGGGCAACGTGATCGGTGACCTCAATGCCCGTCGGGGCCACATTGAGGGCCAGGAAACGGAGCAGGGCATAGCCAAAGTGGCCGCTAGTGTCCCATTAGCGGAAATGTTTGGTTATGCGACCGATATCCGGTCAAAAACCCAAGGCCGGGGTATTTTTTCGATGGAATTTAGCCATTATGCAGAAGTACCCCGTAATGTTGCCGAGGCGATCGTCGCCAAAAGCAGAGGGTATGCCTAACCCGGCGGTTCTCCTAGGACTGCAATCTGTGTAGAAACAATCAAAGGAATTATTTATTCATGGCACGCGCAAAATTTGAACGGACGAAAGACCACGTAAACATTGGCACCATTGGTCACGTTGACCACGGTAAAACCACCCTAACGGCGGCGATCACCATGACCTTGGCGGAATTGGGTGGTGCCAAAGCCCGGAAATATGAAGATATTGATGCGGCTCCTGAGGAAAAAGCCCGGGGTATTACCATCAATACCGCCCACGTTGAGTATGAAACCGATAGTCGTCACTATGCCCACGTAGACTGTCCTGGTCACGCTGACTATGTGAAAAACATGATCACCGGTGCCGCCCAGATGGACGGTGCGATTCTGGTGGTTTCCGCCGCTGATGGTCCCATGCCCCAAACCCGGGAGCACATTCTCTTGGCTAAGCAGGTAGGGGTTCCCAAACTGGTGGTCTTTTTGAACAAAAAAGACATGGTGGACGACGAAGAACTCTTAGAACTGGTGGAATTGGAAGTTCGTGAGTTGCTCAGCGACTACGATTTCCCCGGTGATGACATTCCCATCGTGGCTGGTTCTGCCCTCAAGGCGATCGAAGGCGAAAAAGAATACAAAGATGCAATCCTTGAGCTGATGAAAGCTGTGGATGATTACATCGACACCCCTGAGCGGGAAGTGGATAAACCCTTCTTGATGGCTGTAGAAGACGTATTCTCCATCACTGGTCGTGGTACCGTTGCCACCGGTCGGATTGAACGGGGTAAAGTTAAAGTTGGCGAAGAAATTTCCATCGTCGGCATTAAAGATACTCGTAAAGCCACCGTTACCGGTGTGGAAATGTTCCAGAAAACCCTTGAAGAAGGGATGGCTGGGGACAACGTCGGTCTGCTTCTCCGGGGTATTCAAAAAGAAGATATCGAACGGGGTATGGTTTTGGCCAAGCCCGGTTCCATCACTCCCCACACCGAATTTGAAGGGGAAGTTTATGTGCTCAAGAAAGAAGAAGGCGGTCGCCACACTCCTTTCTTTGCCAACTACCGCCCCCAGTTCTATGTGCGGACAACGGACGTAACGGGTACCATCAAGAGCTACACCGCTGATGATGGTAGTGCTGTGGAAATGGTTATGCCTGGCGATCGTATTAAAATGACCGTTGAGCTGATCAATCCCATCGCCATTGAACAAGGGATGCGTTTTGCTATCCGTGAAGGTGGTCGTACCATCGGTGCCGGTGTTGTTTCTAAGATTTTGAAGTAGTCCTTAGAACAACATTAATGATGTAGTTGGTGTTGGGTTGGTTACGGTAAGTTTTTTCTGACTGGGCCAGCCCCGCTGACTACTCAACTTTCTGAACCTTGACAATTAAACAGTCCGCTAATTCTGAGTTAAATTTCCATGGCAACATTGCAACAACAAAAGATCCGTATCCGCCTCAAAGCCTTTGACCGTCGCCTCCTCGATACATCCTGCGACAAGATTGTTGATACCGCTAATCGTACTAATGCCGCTGCTGTGGGGCCCATTCCTTTGCCTACCAAACGGAAGGTTTATTGTGTGTTGCGCTCTCCCCACGTGGATAAAGACTCCCGGGAGCATTTCGAAACCCGCACCCATCGCCGTATCATCGACATTTATCAGCCTTCTTCCAAAACCATTGACGCTCTCATGAAGTTGGATCTCCCCGCCGGGGTTGATATTGAAGTCAAGCTATAGAAATTTAAATTTTTGCTTTTAAAATAAAATTGTCCTCGTTACTGAAATGGCGAGGATTTTTTGTTTTTTGTTGGAAGATTAAACTAATAGTTGTGTCAACAAGGGTGCGATTGAGAGTAGTTGACCATTAAAACACTGAGAGAAGGAAAGTTTGCTAGAGTGTAGAGAGATCAAAAAAGACGATATCACCCATATAAACTACTCCTGCTGATAATTAACTTCAATCTATCTTAAGAAAATATTTAGTCTGATTGAATTTATGAGGAAATAAAATAATGTTAACAAGCCTAGAAATCAATAAATTTAGACGCTTTGATTTCTTTCAACTATCATTGCTCAAACGGGTTAATCTTTTGGTTGGTCAAAATAATAGTGGAAAAACTTCAATATTAGAAGCGATTAAATTACTTTATTCCCAGGCTAGTCCTGCTGATTTTCTAGAATTATCTTCAGAGCGAAACGAATACGACTTTCACATTAAAGAATTTAATTCTGCTGATCTTAGTGGTCTTTTCCTTGGTAGAGACCCTGAAGACGGTTCTTTTTTTTCACTTATTGGCACTGAAGCTTCAAGACAAACTCTGAAGTTAGTTGTGACAGTAAAATGCAACTTTAAAGAGTCTTTGGGAAATATGATATACGAAGCACATGTAAACCATATCTCCGATAATCTCTCTATTAACAAACAGATTGCGTTTCCTTTATATGGGAATAATCTGAACCCAAAAATTATTAACATAAAACATAATATACATAATTCAGGGATAAATTTATTATCGACTCAATCCCTTACAACTGATGAGATGATAGATTTATTTAACAGACTGGTATTAACTCCTGGAGAAAATTCGGTGGTTGAGGCTTTACAGGCAATAGATAGTAGTATTGAGAGGATCGCGCCTGTGAACTTTAATGGCCACGGTAGTTTTCTAGTAAAAATTCATAACTGTAACCGACAAATCCCCATCGGCAGTATGGGGGACGGTGTTTGGCGAATATTGGGATTGGCGCTGTCTATCGTCAATGCTAAAGATGGTATTTTGCTGGTTGATGAAATTGATACTGGACTCCATTACACTGCAATGGATGATATGTGGAAAATGATTTGGCAAACAGCTAATGATCTTAATGTTCAGGTTTTTGCCACTACCCACAGTAACGATTGTTGGAAAAGCTTAGCCGAACTTGCTAGCACTTTAGATGACAACAGTGATGGAATTGCTATTCACCGCATTGAAAAAGGCCATGACCGTAGTATTTCTTACACAGAAAAAGAAATGGCGATCGCCGCAGAACGGGACATTGAGGTTCGATGAATGGCGCAAAAATTTATTCCCAAAATCTTGTTAGTGGAAGGAAAGGAAGATCAGCGGGTCATTCCCTATTTGATGGAAGCTAATGGCGTTGATTGGCCAAACAAAAATCCACTGGTCAAGATAGAAGATTGTAACGGGTATGAAAATTTAGCTAATCCTTTTGAAATCCGAGCTTATCTGAAATCTGGGATAACTCACCTAGGAATTGTTGTCGATGCCGATGATGATATTACCGCTAGATGGCAGAGTTTAAGAAATGCCTGTTCTTTGGCGATCGCCAACACTGACTTCCCGGAATCTCTTCCAAAAACAGTTTTGCTGCATACAGTCGACAATAAAAATATAAGTCAAAATCCAATTAGGTTTGGTATTTGGATTATGCCTAATAACCAGATGCGGGGGATGCTAGAGACTTTTCTTGCGTACCTGGTTCCAAATGAATCCAATGAACTTTGGACTTTTGCCAAACAATCGGCCCAAACGGCAAAAAAACATAACGCACCATTTACGGGTGTGCAGACAGACAAAGCTAATATTTATACTTGGCTCGCTTGGCAAGATCCTCCCGGAAGGCAATTACACGATGCAGTTAAACAAAAAATCTTAGAACCAACAAGGCATAATGCCCAGGCTTTTGTCGATTGGTTTAAGTTGCTGTATGAGTTATGAAATATGACAAAGAAAAATCATGGTTGAGATTCTCACCATCCTATGATTGGGGCAAGAAACTTACCCTGTTCTTTTTCAGTCTTGGGGTTAGGGATGAATTGCCCTTACTAGTCCATAAACATTACTGTCTAGACGGAGAGGTAAATAATTGCTCCGCATACTTTTAAGAATTGCCCACGCCATCGATCAATTCACCGCTTGGATCGGCAAATTCACTGCTTGGCTGGTATTAGCGATGGTACTAATTGGTGGTTGGAATGTGGTGGGGCGCTACCTCGGTCGCTTAGTTGGCCAGAATTTAGCCTCCAATGGTTTGCTGGAAGCCCAATGGTATTTGTTTGACCTAGTTTTTCTCCTTGGTGCCGCCTACACACTACAAACCAATGACCATGTGCGAGTGGATATTTTCTACAAATCCCTCGGAGATCGCCAGCGGGCCTGGGTGAATTTATTGGGTACCTGTCTATTTTTGTTTCCGTTTTGTGGGCTGGTGATTTTTTATTCCTGGGAATCGGTGCTCAATTCCTGGCAAATTTGGGAAACTTCCCCGGATCCAGGGGGGTTACCCCGTTATCCCATTAAAACAATGATTATTGTCGGTTTTGTCCTACTGATCCTCCAAGGCATTGCAGAAGTAATCAAAAATCTGGCGATCGCCCTTGGCCATGCTGATACGGAGGTTAGGGATTAATGGTTGACTACGACTGGTTAGGACCAATGATGTTTGTGGGGGCATTGGTCTTCCTGGGCTGGGGCTATCCCGTTGCCTTTTCTCTGGGGGGAGTGGCGATTTTATTTGCCATTATCGGTGCAGCCTTGGGTTCCTTTGACCCTATATTTTTGTCCGCTATGCCCCAAAGGATTTTTGGCATTATGGCCAATGGCACCCTCCTAGCGATTCCCTTTTTTATCTTTTTGGGATCCATGTTGGAGCGGTCTGGCATTGCCGAACAACTACTAGAAACCATGGGCATTATCCTGGGACATTTGCGGGGAGGCCTTGCCTTAGCAGTGATTCTGGTGGGCACTATGCTAGCGGCGACCACTGGGGTTGTGGCGGCCACCGTGGTCGCCATGGGGTTAATTTCCCTACCCATTATGTTGCGCTATGGCTACAGCAAGGAACTAGCTTCTGGGGTAATTGTTGCTTCAGGCACCCTTGGACAAATCATTCCCCCTAGCGTAGTTTTGATCGTTTTAGCAGATCAATTGGGAGTTTCCGTGGGGGATCTATTCATTGGATCTCTCTTGCCTGGGTTGATGATGGCCGGCAGTTTTGCCATCTATGTCCTCATCATCGCTTGGCTTAAACCAAATCTAGCCCCCGCCTTGCCGGCCGAAGTTAGGAACATTGGGGGTCAGGAATTACGCAGACGCATAGTACAAGTGATGCTGCCTCCCCTAATTTTGATTCTATTGGTGTTGGGCAGTATTTTCTTTGGCATTGCTAGTCCCACCGAAGCGGGGGCAGTGGGATCCATCGGGGCGATCGCCTTGGCCTTGGCTAATCAAAAGTTAACTTGGCAATCCCTCTGGCAGGTGTGTGACGCGACCCTACGCATTACTAGCATGGTGATGTTAATTTTGTTGGGCTCCACCGCCTTTAGTTTGGTGTTCCGGGGGCTAGAAGGCGATCGGTTTATGTTTGATATTTTGGCCAATTTACCCGGCGGTCAAATGGGCTTTTTAGCCGTTAGTATGTTGACCATTTTTATCCTGGGATTTTTCATTGACTTTTTTGAAATTGCCTTTATTGTTTTGCCCCTGTTTAAACCGGTGGCGGAAGCCCTAAATCTAGATTTAATCTGGTATGGGGTAATTGTGGGGGCTAACCTACAAACCTCTTTTCTCACTCCGCCCTTTGGTTTTGCCTTATTTTATTTACGAGGGGTAGCTCCCCCCAGTTTAACCACCGGGCAAATTTACCGAGGGGCTCTGCCATTCATTGCTCTACAAATTTTAGTGTTGCTACTAATTATTATTTTTCCGCCCCTGGTCAATTGGTTACCTTCCCTGAGTGCTAATTAGGGGAATTGATTTTCCTACTTTAATCATAATTTTTCTGCCATTTCTTCACCCCTTAACCCTTTCCATGCGTGGCTTCATTGTAGCTAGTTGTTTGCTATTTTCAATTCCAGTTTTAACTGTCAGCGTCACCGCCCAAACTATGGCGGATAGCATGGCCATGGCTAGCCGGGACGCCAGTTTAGAAGCTATTCGGCAACGGGGCAAATTAAGGGTGGGAGTTAAGGATAATTTAAGACCCTTGGGTTTTCGCAACGACCAAGGTGAATTAGCTGGTTTGGAAATTACTTTGGCCCATCGCTTGGCCCTGGCATTATTGGGGAACGAAAAAGCAGTGGAGTTAATTCCGGTGCAAAATCAAGACCGGCTCGCCCTCTTGCTTAATGGTGACGTGGATTTAATCATTGCTCAAATGGGACAAAATCCGGCCCGCGATCGCCTGGTGGACTTTTCTCCACCCTACTATATGGACGGAGTTGGTTTAATTAGTAAAAACGGCTCTCTGAAAAACCTAGACCGCAACCAGGCTCACACCATTGCGGTGCTTAATAATAGCGGCACCATCGCCGTGCTCAAACAGGCTTTCCCCCAGGTGAACCTAGTGGGTGTAGATTCCTACGACCAAGCCTACCAACTGTTGGAACAAGGACAAGCCCTGGCTTTTGCTGGGGACAATTCCGTACTGAGCGGCTGGTCCCAATCCCAACCAGACTACTACCATTCGCCATTACAACTAACCATTAATCCATTGGCGATCGCCATGGCCAAAGGATTGCAACACCAGGCCCTACAACGGGAAGTCAACCAAATCCTACTGAAACTGCGGGCTTCCGGTTGGCTCCGGCAACAATGGCAAGCCTGGGGACTCCCCTTCTAGGAAGTGCAGAAAATTTCACCCCAGTCAACAATACTTAACAAAGGTTTACAATTGCCTGGGCTTTTGTTAAGGTGTAGTTGTCAAAGTTGGTTTACTTGGAGAAATCAAACATGCAATCCTCACAGACCTGGGCGATGTCCTCCGCAGACACAGCGACAAAAGAAACCAACTGGCTTTCCCTGTTGTTTTTTTTGATGGGGGCGATGAATATTTACATGTTTTTGCGTCGTCAACGGGATTGGCTGAACCAGCAAGGCCTGCGTTTAATCAAGGTCGCCCTCGCATCCTTTGGCTGTGCTGCCCTATTGGAAGCACTGATCTTCTAGGAGGAATATCCTCCCCGGATGCAACTCCGTCAGTTAAATATTGCGGTGGCGGATTTCAACTAAATGACATAGGCGGTCTGGAGACCCCCAAAGCAACTGATATTTAATCCCTGGTGGCCATTTTGACTGTGGTGGTTCCCTAGTCCTAACAATCCTTCCCGAAACATTCCCCGGTCGGCGATCGCCTCTTCCCAATTAACACCCTGCACCACAGCATCGTCCCAAATTGCCTGGGTTAGGTCGGCTCCCATGAGGTCAGCCCCGGTGAGATCTGTTCCAGTAAGATTGGCCCCGGTCAAATCTGCGCCCCGCAGGTTAGCGCTCCGTAGACTGGACTGACTAAGGTTTGTTCCCCTTAGGCAACTGCCGGTTAATTTAGCTCCGTCCATGGCTAAACCCTGGAGACTGAGGTTACTCAGATCCATTTCCTTCATAAAAGCCCGGCGCAGATCCGTGGACCACAACCTCGCATCGCGTAAATTGGCCAAGCTCAGACAAGCCTCCTGGAGATTGGCCCAGGAAAGATCTGCTCCCTGGAGATTGGCTTCCCGTAAATTGATCGCGAACAAATTCGCCCCGGCAAGGTTGGCCTGTTCCAGGTTAGCTCCCCGAAGATTGGCATGGCCTAGGGTCGCCCCACTCAGCTTAGCCCCCTTAAAATTAGTTTTGACAGCAAAGGCCCCGTAGAGGCTGGCCTTGGTCAGATCAGCATAGCTTAAATCTGCTTGGTTGAGTTTAGCGTAGGTTAAATCCGCCCAGTTCATTTGGCAGTGGCCAAGGCGGGCCTTAGTCAAAAAAGTACGCTGTAAATTACTCCCGATCAGGTTAGTGCGCTCAAAATCAACGGAAATGAGGGTAAACCCCGATAGGTCGGCATTTTGCAAATTTTCCCGAGGGAAGCGGCGCACACCGTGTTCATAGGCCCGCAGGAGAGGATTAATGTTCATAGACAAGGAAGCTCCATGTCGAGAATGTTTACTGTTGTCCCTCTTTGGCCACCGGGTTTGGGCGGCGGCAGTTTTGACCAATGAAAGCACAGCAGTGACGTTTATTAGATATTTGCCCAGAAAAATCCTTCCGTCTGTAATGGATTTTACCTAAAACAAACTATTCGGACACACTTTTTGGCTGAGTTGACACAATTCTTAATTGTTTATTAAGAATAAAATGGTCTACGTCTTAAGGTAGAGAATGGAAGCTACAACCATTGTCTCATAAGGTTTTTACTCAAGCATTTTCCAAGAAAAATTGATTATTTGTGCCAGTAAGTCATTAATCTTTTGTGGTCAAGCTATAAATTCATTAACAAATAATTTTAATAAGTTTTATGAATTTTCCTCCCGGCCATAATCGCCCATAATCACCAAAAAGCCATTACCGGCACCAGTCTTGGGCATCAATGCTAGCCTGAAGGCGATGAAAATTTCAGAGGACAGGGGTGTTGACATCATCCTTTCCGTAAACTAAGGGGATTCTGTAGCGCTCCGTTCTGATGGTTAGTTAAGACGGAGTTTCCCTTTGCCATATCTTTGATAAACAATTCAATGTCTAATAATTTAAATTTTGGTCAAGCTTTTAAAGCGGGGGGATTCTCGGCTCACACCGTTGGGACTAGTTGGGCGTAAGAATTTTCCAAATTGGGCATACAGGGCTGGTAATACCAGGAGGGTTAAAGCGGTGGAGGTAAACAGTCCCCCTAGAATGACGATCGCCAAGGGTTGGAGAATTTCCTTACCAGCTCCGGTGCCGATCGCCAGTGGAAGCATACCCAGGGCGGAAGTGAGGGCAGTCATCAAAATGGCGACTAAGCGTTCCTGGGAACCTTCATGGATTACCTGGGCTAGGGGCAATGCTAGGGCAAATTTTTGGTTGTAGTTATCCACCAGTAATAGGCCATTGCGGACAGCAACGCCGAACAGGGTGATAAAACCCACCAGGGAAGCGACGGAAATAACCCCTCCCGTCACGGCGATCGCCAAAATCCCTCCAGCCAAAGCCAAGGGAAGATTGACCATAATCATTAAGGTTGCGGCCAGGGATTTAACGGCAAAGTACATCAAAATGGTGATGATAACGATAGATAAAAAGCCAAACATTAAAAGATTTTGACTGGCCCGTTCCTCCGATTCAAATTGACCACCGTACTGGATGAAATAACCAGTGGGGAGAGAAACTTTTTCCTTTACTTGGGCTTGAATATCGTTAACCACAGACCGCAAATCTCGGCCCTTAACGTTGGCAGAAGCAACAATTAACCGGGAAACATTTTCTCGATTGATGGTGTTGGGGCCGGTACCATAACTAATTTGAGCGACTTGGGCTAAGGGAATTTTAGTGCCGCTGGGGGTGTCTACCAGTAAATTACTAATCGTTTCTAAATTATTGCGGGCATCTGCTTTCAGCCAAACCAGCAGATCAAATAATTGTTGATCCTGCAAAACTTGGGAGGCTACTCTACCATTCAATGCTGTTTCTACCAACTCAGAAAGTTGACCAACGGTTAACCCATAGCGCCCGGCCGCTAGGCGATCAAACTGAATTTGTACCTGACGCACCGGGACTTGGGGTTCTAGCTGTAAGTCAGCAAGGCCGGGAATCTCCGCCATGGCTGTTTCCACCGATTTGCCGATGGTGCGGAGTTGTTCTAAGTCAGGGCCAAAAATTTTAACGGCGATCGCACTCCTCACCCCGGAAAGTACTTCATCCATGCGGTGGGAAATAAAACCGCCAATGTTAGGAGCCACCCCAGGTATTTTGTCAAACTCAGCCCGTAGGGTTTCGATACTCCCTTCCCGGTCGGCCATCCCTGCGTCACTAAGTTCTACGTCCAAATGTCCTAAATTGACCCCACCGGCATCGGCATCCCCTGGGGCCCGGCCAGAACGTAATTGTACGGAGCTAAAGCGGGGATCTTCTTTGAGAGCATCCTGGAGGGCAAAACCGACCCGATTGGTGGCTTCCAGGGAACTTCCGGGATAGAGCAGTAGGGCATTAACCAAAGATTGTTCCTGGAATTCCGGCAGAAAAACCCGCCCCATACTCGGTACTAGACTAAGGGAAAAGATAAAAAAGGCGATCGCCACTCCAATAATCCAGCGAGGATGGTGGGTACTTAACTTTAATAAGGGTTGATAAATCCTCTGGCTAATGCGAGCCAACCAAGTTTCATCACTGGGCAAACGGCAAGGGGCAAGTAAAAGGGCGCAAAGGGCTGGGGAAAGGGTCATAGCCACTAAAGTAGAGGCAAAAATAGACAATAGATAAGCTATACCCATGGGGGCAAAAATACGCCCTTCAACCCCCGTCAGACTAAAAATCGGGGCAAAAACAACAACGATGATCACTGTCGAAAAAATCACACTGGTACGAACTTCCACAGAGGTGTCGTAAACCACCTGAAACGGATGCTTTGGATTACCCAAAGCTTGATTTTTGCGGAGACCCCGGTAGCAATTTTCCATGTCCACAATCGAGTCGTCCACCACAGAACCGATCGCCACCGCTAAGCCTCCGAGGGTCATTGCATTAATGCCCTGGCCAAACCAACTTAAAATCATCATGCCAATGAGAATGGAAAGGGGAATGGCACTGAGGGTGATAATCGCAGTGCGCCAGTTCATCAAAAACAGCAGCATGACCACGGCGACGATGATAATGCCATCCCGCAAAGAATCCCGCACATTGGCGATCGCCGCATCAATAAAATTTTCTTGCCGAAAAGTAACTTGGAGATTAACCCCGGTGGGCAGGGCCGCTTTGACCTCTGCCATAGCTTTTTCCACCGCCTTACTCACCGTCGGGGTATCGGCCTGGGGTTGCTTATCAATCACCAGCACAACAGCCCGTTGGCCATCCACACTGCCATCTCCCCTTATCAAGGCGGGGCCAATAACCACTTCCGCCACATCCCGGAGTAAAATCGGTGTCCCATCCCTAGCTGTCACCACAGAATCTGCCAATTGGGATAGGTTTTCGATGCGCCCCAACCCTCGAATCACGTCTTCTTGGTCCGAGGTCAATAAAAAACCCCCCGCCGCATTCACATTGGCTTCTTCCACCGCCTCCGTTACCTGTTGGAGGGAAATATTAAACGCCTTGAGGCGGGCCGGATCAACCAAAACTTGATATTGCTTAACATCACCGCCATAGGCAACAACTTGGGAAACTCCCGGTACGGCCAAAATTTGATTGGTGATTTCCCGGTCAACCCGCCGCCGCACTTCCATCAAATTGGCCTGGGGGTTTGTCGGGGACTTCTCCACGGTTAAGGCGTACATCAAAATGGTGCTGATGGGGGAAGATACAGGGGAAATTTGTGGTTCCTCTGCCCCAGTAGGTAATTTATTCCGGGCAGATTGTAGTCGTTCCGTCACCAATTGTCTGGCTCGATAAATATCCGTGTCATCGGCAAAAATAGCCTTAACCACGGAAATGCCCACGGCGGACGATGAACGTACCATTTCTACCCCTGGGGTGCCATTCACCGCACTTTCAATGGGCAGGGTAATTAGAGTTTCCACTTCCTCCGGCGCTAAACCGGGAGCTTCCGTTTGGATTTCCACCTGGGGCGGTGCAAAGGGGGGAAACACATCCAACGGCATCTGGGTGAGGTTGTAGGTTCCTAAAATAGCCACCAGCATGGCTCCAATAACCACTAGCCAACGTTGGGCGATCGACCATTTGAGGATGGCATTAAGCATTTTCTAGGTAAATAGCAAGGGTAAATAGATGGCTTGAGCAATTCAGATTATTTAGGGGAAATCCTGATGGGATGGGGTTTCAATCAGGACTTTTTCAACTTCCAGGGATGATTCCTCCCGACTTGCTGTTAAAGTGTTGCCTGGCCAAGAGTTTGCTTGTTGTCGTTTTCCCCACAGGCTACCGGCCCAAAATAATCCAGCGGCCATAACTGTTCCCCCCAAAGGTAAAAGCCATGACGTTACTCCAGGCAGAGCAAAAGTAAATGCGGTTATTTCTGTAGATTCTTCAGTCTCTTCTGTTTTTTCCGCCGGCTTGGCCCGCAAAGATTGGGCATAGAGCTGATTAGCCCGCTGGGTAACCACTAAATCCCCGGCAAACAAACCGTCGGTGATTTCCACCCAATCCCCGGAAACCTGCCCCAGAGCAACGGTAATGGGTTCAAAAACATTGCCATTTTGCACAAACACCAGATTTTGCTGATCATTGGTTTTGACAATGGCTGATTGGGGAACCGCGAGAACCGGGGTAGGGGTGCGGTCGGTTAAAACTTCCAATTCTACGAACAGTCCGGGCTTAAGTTGACCATCAGCATTATCCAATGTCGCTTTCACGGAGACGGTACGATTTTCCCCTTCCACCACGGAGCCGATTTGATTAATTCGTCCACTAAAGATTTTGCCCGGCGTACTGCTAGCCCAGCCGCGAATTCCTTGGCCCTGGCGAATTTTGCTTAAATCCTTCTCGTAAATATTGGCTGAAACTTGAACTTGTTGACTATTGATAATGGTAAAAATAGCTTCCCCCGCATCCTGTCGGGATTCTCCGACCTTGATTTCATGCTCTGGGGTAGTGGCTGGGTCTATGACTATGCCAGTCATGGGGGCTGTAATCACAACGGTGCCATCCGGGCGGGCATTAGTTCCTAGTTGTTGCAAACGGGTCTGATAGGTTTCTTCGCTTAATTTGACCTGTTTTTGGGCAACATTTAAGGCAGTTTGGGCCCTTTTGATTTGGGCGAC
>NZ_JACJTJ010000011.1:0-23222 GCF_014698605.1 Synechocystis sp. FACHB-383
AAGCTCCTGTGGCTTTGACCGCTCCTGCTATCAATGGTTAATTCCTTGGTGTAACACCAATTGAATAATCAGCGAATTGCACTCTCCTTTCCGGGGGGTGCTTTTTGCTTGGTTACTGTCCTTCAACACAGCTTAAGTTGACAACTATCTCTCCCTATCGCCACTCTTAGAAGGAGAGTAAGCCGATCTACCATGGATAATCTCCGTCTGCACCCAGACACCATCCAAGAAATTAAGCAAAGAATAGACATTGTCGAAATTATCGGCGATTATGTCGTGCTGAAGAAAAGGGGACGGGATCACCTTGGTTTGTGTCCTTTCCACGACGAAAAGTCACCGAGTTTTAGCGTCAGTCCAGCCAAGCAAATGTATTATTGTTTTGGCTGTGGGGCTGGAGGCAATGCCTTTAATTTCTTAATGGAACTGGGTAAACGTTCCTTTACAGATGTGGCTTTAGATTTGGCTCGCCGCTATCAAGTACAAATCCAAACCCTAGAGCCGGAGCAAAAACAAGAATTACAGAGGCAACTATCTCTGCGGGAACAACTTTATGAAATTATGGCGGTGGCAGCCGGTTTTTATCACCATACTCTTTTTCAGCCCCAGGGACAGGATGCTCTAACTTATTTACGCCAAAAACGTTTTTTATCTTCTACTACAATCCAAGAATTTCAGTTGGGTTATGCCCCAGCGAGTTGGGAAACTCTTTATCGTTACTTAGTGGAGCAAAAACGTTATCCGGTGGCGGCGGTGGAACAGGCCGGTTTAATTAAGGCTCGCCAATCTGGCACCGGGCATTACGATCAATTCCGCCATCGTTTAATGATTCCCATTCGCGATGTCCAAGGTAGAGCCATTGCTTTTGGTAGTAGAACTTTAGGCAATGATGAACCTAAATATCTCAATTCTCCAGAAACCCCCTTATTTCATAAAAGCAAGACTTTGTTTGGTTTAGACCAGGCTAAAACTGTTATTCAAAAAGTAGATGAAGCAATTTTAGTGGAGGGCTATTTTGATGTTATTGCCCTGCATGAAAGTGGTATTAAGCAAACGGTGGCGGCCTTGGGCACAGCCTTAAGTCGAGACCAGGTGCAAAGTTTGATGCGTTTTAGTCAATCAAAGCAAATTATTTTTAATTTTGATGCGGATAAGGCGGGCATTAATGCCACCCAACGGGCTATTCAGGAAATTGAGCCTTTGGTTTATAGCGGTCAAGTTAATTTACGCATTTTGAATTTACCAGCGGGGAAAGATGCTGATGAATTTATCCATAGTAGTCCTGAAAATAAAGAAATTTACCAAACTTTAGTCAAGCAGGCTCCCCTCTGGGTAGATTGGCAAATTCAGCAATTGCTTAAGCAAAAAAATCTTAAAGATCCTCTTGATTTTGAGCAGGTGGCCCGGGGCATGGTAGAAATTTTAAAACGTTTAACGGACCAAAATAAACGGGCTTACTACCTACAGTTGTGCGGAGAAATTTTGAGCCAAGGAGACAGTCGTTTAATTAGTTTGCAAGTTAATAATCTTTCCAGTCAGCTCACCTATGGCGATCACCCTGGACAAAATGGGTCTAGGAGATGGCAGGCTAAGGATCCCACTAGTAGTTTGCTAGAGAAGGCAGAAGCTCTATTGTTAAAAATTTACCTCCACTGTCCCCAGGAACGGTCAACTATTGACCAAATACTGACGGAAAATGATCTTTTATTTAGCTTTGCTCACCATCGTTTACTGTGGCAAAAAATTGACCAGGTGCGGGAACATTTTAATTTGGACTCCGACCCCGATAACCAGTTGTCCCTGCTAGTGCAATTAGCCTATCTGGAGCAGGAGGGAGATTTTAACCCCGTCGAGTCCCTGTTTCAACTGACGGAAACCAGCGCCGAAGAACTGTTTCGGGCTAATCTGCGAATCCCAGAGGCGATCGCCATTATGGAAAAAGTTCCTTGGGAAAATTATCAAAAGCATTGCTTTGGTAAACTACAGCAGTTGGATCCCCGCACCCAGGCAGAAGATTTTCGTTATTATCAACAGCAATGGCAAAAGGCCAGGCAAGAAATTCAACGGCTGGAGAATCAACGGCTGAACCAACCGGTCAATTGAGGGGGAGGTATTACCTACATTTGCCCTAGGGAGAAACGGCAATTTTTCCCGCATCCCAGTTTTATACAGCGGGATCTAATCTGACCAAGAGGAGGAGCAAATTCTCTACGGTCTAGCCATTCGGGAAAAAATGGCCACAAACCTCCAAAATAAAGACCTTGAGGCAAAATTAGGGCAAGAAATAACCAAACTTTATTTTTTGTTACAAAAATCGTGTTCCATGTTACAATTTTTTATATAGAAATCAAGGACTGCGCGAGTTGGGAAACCGCCACTGAGATTTCCTCAAGCAACAACAACATTTGGTGGAGTCAGGGAGAGTTTCTCTGACTCTTTTTGGTTAACAGGTAACTGCCTTAATTTTTTTCTAGTTGTTCCTGTTTATCGTGCAAATTTTGCTTGGATTGTACCAGGGGTAAGCGATTGGGGGCATCGACCATCATCTCGTCAAATTTTTCTACCAGTTCCCCCGGATAGGTTTCCAAAATGCGGGTGGAAAGGGAAATACGATTTTTATACTCGTCAATTTCCTGGACATAGACACTGATGGCTTGGCCAAACGTGAACAGGGTATTGAGAGAATCGACCCTAGTACCACTGACTTGGCTGACATGGAGTAGCCCCGTTACCCCTTCAATTTCTACAAACACGCCATAGGGCTGGATTTTGGCCACTTTGCCTTCGTAGATATTGCCCGCCGCAATTTTGCCCATGGATTCAGCCTGTTGAATGCGACGCTGGGTCAAGACCAATTTATTGTTATCCTGGTTAGCCTCAAGGATATGGGCTTTCAGCACTTGCCCCACCAGGGCCTCCATATTGTCTTTGTGCATGAGGTGCGACCGGGGAATGAAACCGCGCAATCCTTCCACATCCCCGACGACACCGCCCTTATTGGTGCCAGTGACAACCATTTCTAGGGTTTTGCCACTCTCCTCCAACTCTGCCAAATTTTCCCAAGATTGCTGAATTTGCAACTGACGCCGGGAAAGTCTTACTTGCCCTTCATCATTTTGCTCACTGGTGACAAGGAAATCCCAGGCACTGTCGAGGGGGAAACTTTCCTCAATCTCTGCGTGGGGCCTTAATCCTAATTCCTGCAGAGGGACAAAGCCAGGGGATTTACCTCCAAAATCCACATAAACTCCCTCGTTAGCGTGCTGGCAGACTTTGCCATGGACGGTTTGGCCTTTTTCAGCATGGTAATCGTGTTTGTCTAGGGCTTTGGCAAATTCGTCAAGGGAAAAGGCTGCACTGTTGGGGGAAGAAGGCATACGAGGACAGATTGAAAAATCAGTTTGAATGCCTTATTCTAGCAGGATTGCTTGGGACTTTCGTGACGAGCTAGTTCTAGTTTGGGACTACCCTTGCCTGGGTGAGATCAGTTTTTTGCCTTTACCTTTACCACTGTCGTTGGCTTGCTAATGAGCGCTCTTTCTTCCCATAGTCAAGCATTATCTGTGCTTCGTACTACCCCGATCAATTTCAACCATTGGTATGTGGTGGCCCAGGCGGGGGAATTGGGCCAGGGACCGCTGGGAGTTATTCTTTGGGAAAAGCCGATCGCCATTTATCGGGATCAAGAAGGCCAGGTGCGGGCAGTGGAGGATCGTTGTCCCCATCGTCAGGTGAAATTGAGTGAAGGGAAGGTGTTAGGCAACAATTTAGAATGTGCTTACCATGGCTGGCAGTTTGATACCCAGGGTCATTGTACGAAGATTCCCTACTTTAGCAAAGCTCAAAAACTTCCCCCTTGTCGTTTGCGCACCTATCCTGTGCAGGAAAAAGATGGGTTTATTTGGCTTTATCCAGGCGATTTAGATTATCTTGCCAACCATGGGCCGGCACCCTTGGCCATACCAGAGTGGCACCATTTAAACTACATTGGTAGCTTTGCCGCCTTTGATTGTCCTGGTCACTTTTCCTATTTGATCGAAAATTTAATGGATATGCACCATGGGCATTTGCATGATAATTACCAGGCTTGGGCCTCCGCTTCCCTACGGCAAATTGAAACTAATGGCGATCGGGTAGTGGTGGACTACGACGCCCAAAGTTATTACAAAATTGATAAAATCTGGTCCATTTCCCAACTATTCTTCCCAGCCCTACGGCGATTGCATCCAGAAAATTTACGCGTGAGCTATATTTATCCCCATTGGTCATCTACGTTAGGGGCAGACTTTAAAATTTACTGCCTATTTTGCCCCGTTTCTCCTAATCAAACCAAAGCCTATTTAGTTCATTTTACTTCCCTAGAAGCTTTTCCTAAACTGCATAAATTACCCATTGCCTTTAGAAGTTTTTTGAAAAATTGGTTATCGGGAACAGCCCGGCCTTTGCTGGAGGGGTTGATTGACCAAGATATTCGCATGATTACCCAGGAACAAGCAGCGTTTGAACAAAATCCCGATCGCCAAAATGTGGAAGTTAACCCAGCCCTAGCTAAGGTACAGCAATTAATTCGTCAACAGGCCTTGGCCTCGGAGAGTGCATGACTTCTTTAATTAGACTAATCGGGGTTAGTACCACGGACTTAACCGGCTCCACCGTTTTACTTAATAATATTTCTCTCCACATTGACCATGGACAAATTATTGGTCTGCAAGGGCGATCGGGGGCAGGTAAAACTACATTGCTACGGCTATTAAATCGACTTCAGGAAATAAGTCAAGGTACTATCTTTTATAATGAAAAAGCTTTAAATAAATACCCAATTCAGCAACTGCGTCAAGAAATAGTTTTAGTGCCCCAGGAGCCAAAACTTTTAGGTATGACAGTGGAAGAAAGCTTAATTTATCCCCTAGAATTACAGAAAGTCAGTAAAACAGAATGTCAACGGCGACGGATTCGAGCCTGTGATATTTGGGAAGTTCCCAGTGATTGGCTAGACCGCAACGAGTTACAGCTTTCTGTGGGGCAAAGGCAATTGGTTACCCTGGTGCGAGCCACCATGTTAAGTCCCCGGATTCTTCTGTTGGATGAACCTACTTCGGCCCTTGATCCGGCCCTAGCTCAAAGGGTTTTGACCCAGCTAAAATTAATAAACCAAGAGAATGGCACCACCATGGTTATGGTTAACCACACACCGGAATATTTAGAAAGTTTTTGTCAACGTATTTTTACCCTTAACCAAGGACAATTGGAACAGGAAATGACTCTCAAAAAAAATTAGCTTGCTTGAAATTTAACCGCCAGTAAAGTAATGTCATCAAACTGTTCCGCTTCCCCCATATGCTCGCCCAGGGAATTTTTGATATTAAGCATTAACTGGTCAACAGAATTAAACTGACTACCTAGGGCTTCTAATAGTTTTTCCTTGCCAAAGAAATTGCCTGCAGGTGATTTAGCTTCCGTTACACCATCGGTATAGGACAACAATAAATCCCCCGGTTCTAAAATTACTGCCCCCGTCTTAAATTCCAAATCCGGCAACATTCCCACTGCTGGCCCAGTAGAAGTTAATTTGGCTTTTAATTGATGGTTAGCGTCAACAATAAAAACTGGTTCGTGACCACCATTAATATAAGATAATTTTCCTGTGCTAGGCTCTAGAATACCAAAGAAAATTGTCGCAAACATACTAGCTTCGCTGTGGTTAAAAGCGACGTAATTATTGATTAATTTAATAGACTCCAATGGTTCAAAATTAACGCCATCCAGCAAATCGTTTAGGTTGATTTTTAGATCTTGGCCGCCAGGTAAATTAAAGGAAGGATTGATTAAACCATCCAGGGCCGCTTGCCCCGAAAAAATACGAATTAAACTGCGAAATAGTCCCATAAATAATGCCGCTCCTACCCCTTTGTCGCAAACGTCTGCCACTACCACCCCCAGGCGATCGCCTGGAAGCTCGAACAAATCATAAAAATCCCCAGCCAGTTGTTGAGCAGGACTAAAGTAAGCGGTAAATTCCCATCCTTTCCTAGTTAATAAATGGGCTGGCAAAAAATTCTTTTGCATTTGCCTACCTTTCTCTAGCTCCTTGGCCATCATTTTTGAAAGGGCTTCCACCTGTTGGGTGTATAATTTTTCTTGATCCCGTAAACGTTTTTTTTCTAAGGAAGAACCAATGCGGGCTTTGAGCAAAACTGGATCAAAAGGCTTGGGCAAAAAGTCCTCTGCTCCCATTTCAATGCAACGAATAATACTTTGAAATTCATCTAAAGCTGAAACAATAATGACCGGAATATGCTGAAATTCTACACTGGTTTTTAAATATTCTAAAAACTGGTCTCCATTAGTCTCTGGCATTAGCAAATCCAGCAAGATTAGATCATAACTCTGACTTTCGAGGAGGTTCAATGCTTCCTTCGCACTTAAACAAGTGGTAACTGTATGACCTTTACGGGTTAAGTGCTGAAAAAATAAATCTAAATTGCTAGGACTATCATCCACCACTAAAATTTTTCCCGTTAGCAGTTCCCTTCCCTCAATACTATTAGTTTTGATGCTACCCAAAATTATTTCGTTGGTAGTTGAGGAAGATGCAGAGGTTAATTGAGGAGATAAATCGGCTTCGTGAACAGGATTTAATGACTCTAAAAAATTAGTGAAAATCGATTCAATATTATTCACTAATCCCTGTAAGCGCAAGGCCGCCAATTCTATTTTTTTAATGTCTTCAGTAAGGCCGAGTTGATTGACACATTCCTCTGCTTTGAGTAAATTATTACAGGAAAGAATAATTTTAGTAATAGAAGAATTAGTGCTATGGGGAATAGTGGAAAAAAGCTTATGAAAATCCGACTTCTCTTCTCCGTCAGAATGCTTAACAAATAAGTTGATAGCTTCAAGTAATTTTTGTGCCTCTACTAGTAATGCATCTAATTCTTCTGCTAGGGGGGAGTTGGCATCCGTGAGCTCTTCTTGAACCATTTCTCCGTAGCCAACAATTGCATTAATGGGAGTTCTGAGTTCATGACGAATGAAAGCAGTAGCGCTTTCTATATCAACTGACTTAACTGAATGATTCATCATCTACCAAAGAAATTATGGTTAATCAAACTAGTTTTACAGACTGTTTTAGTTTTTGCCAATGATTAAGCGATTATCAAAATTTATCGAAACCCTTAAATATTGTACCTGAGCTTTTTAACAAAAATTAATTAAATTTGACTTAATTATTGTTAAGTTAAGCTATAATCTCTTTTGAATTACCTCAGCTCCTAATAATAAATTTTTCTGTAAAAACTATTGATAAATGGCTCGACCAGAAAGATAAAAGCCAACAATATTTTAATTAATTAATGCCTCTATTTTTTGCAATAGGCGCTTAATTTCAATCGGCTTGGTATCATAGTCGTCACAGCCGGCGGCGATCGCCCTCTCTCGATCACTAGCCATGGCATGGGCGGTTAGGGCAATGATGGGAATGTGAGCCCCATCAGGATGACTTTTAATTTGCTTAGTAGCAGTCCAGCCATCCATAACCGGCAAACTCATGTCCATGAGGATAAGTTGGGGAGACTCTGAGATAGCCATGGTCACTGCCTGTTCACCGTCAACAGCCATTACTACTTCATATCCCTTACGCCCCAAACGACGGGATAGCATGTCACGATTCATTTCATTGTCTTCAACCAGGAGAATCTTAGTCATAGATTCAATACTGAACAGTTGTTAGAATTATAGCAATAGCTGTCCTGTTTTATCCCCAACTAAATTGTTAATCTTTGCCACAAAGTTTATCTAAACAAAAAATGTTCCCTCACTAATTCAATCTTCGGGTGACAGCTTGGTGTTATTTCCATCAAAATCTTCAATAATTGTATATTAGTGATTTTTAACCATGGTCTCAATTATCAAGTCAGTACGAAGAAGTCTGTTGCTGAAATTCGTGCTTTCCTATTTTTGTCTTTCCAGCGTGGTAGTGGCATCAATTTTTTTAGTTGCCAACTATAGGGCAGTTAAGGGCATAGAGAATCAAACATTCCAACGTTTAACTATTTCTAATAATCTGAAGGAATATCAACTAGAGCAATGGATGGAAAGTCAGAAAGATATACTCTTTCTGCTGAGCGAAATTAATAGCATTCAAATGGGAATTGAAATGCTTAGAAATATAACCAACGACGGTTCTGACTATAAGGCCGCCCAGCAAATTTTAATTGACGAGTTGCAAGAAATTAATCTTTTTCTTCCCCATGTTGAAACTATTAACATTCTCAACACTGGTGGTATTGTAGTGGCCTCTACTGACTTAGCTGAAATCGGTGTCTACAAAGGTATTGGAAATCAGACCACTTATTTTGCCAATATTAATTCTGATTTTAAAACTGTACCAAATTTCTATTTTTCTAAAGTTTATAATCGTCCCAGTATGACTTTTGCTACTAGCATAAAGCATGATCTAACGAAGGAAAGAATTGGTTATTTGAGTATAGATATAAATTTGAATGCTGTTGATGACTTAATTCGTAAGCGCACGGGATTAGGAGATACGGGAGAAACATTTTTGGTTGGAGAAATAAATAATCAAGTTTCGTTTATTGCGGCAGATGAAAATAAAAATTCGACGGCCAATGCCCCCAAGCCAAATTTTAATACCCTAGGAATAAATTCGGTGATGGCCGGCAATAGTGGTCAAGGCACCTATGTTAATTACGCCGGCACGCCCGTGTTGGGAGTGTACCAGTGGATAGATAAATATAATTTAGCTTTAATTACTGAAATTAGTGAAGTGGAAGCCTTGGAGTCGGCTCGAAGATTTACCCGCATGTTAGTTTTGGTGGGATTGGTGAGCACGGCTTTACTTTTAATTGCGGTTTATCTACTATCTATCAAAATAACCAGACCAATTTTGCTAATTACCAAAGCTGCCACCGATATATCTTCTGGCGATCGGGGAGCTAGGGCCCCGGTGTTGGGAGAAGATGAATTGGGCATTCTAGCCAAGTCCTTTAATATGATGACTAATGAGTTGCGAGAATCCTATTTCAGTTTACAGAAAAAAAATCAAGAATTGGAGTTAACCCAAAAACAGTTAGCGGTGGCTAATTCTTGTTTAGAAGAAAAAGTTCAACAAAGAACTGAGGAATTAGAAAATACGGTTAAAGCTTTGGAATTGGCCAGTTCCGAAGCCGAGGCTGCCAATGCCACAAAAAGTATTTTTCTCGCTAATATGAGCCATGAATTGAGGACTCCCCTGAACGCGATCATTGGTTATAGTGAAATGTTAATTGAGGAAGCTGAAGATTTAGAATCAGAGGAATTGGTACCAGATTTAGACAAAATTTTGCGTTCTGGGAAGGCTTTGTTGACTTTAATCAATGATTTGCTAGACATCTCCAAGATTGAAGCAGGAAAAATGGACCTCTATCTGGAAACTTTTAATCTCAATGAACTAATCGCAGGTATTCTTGATACTATTAATCCTTTGATCAAAAACAATAACAATAAATTAGAAGTGGAAATTTCTCTGGAATCGGCAGAAATGTATGGAGATTTGGTAAAAGTACGGCAAGGGGTGTTAAACCTGCTCAGTAATGCCAGCAAATTCACCAAAGAAGGGGTTATCAGCTTCACAGTCAAAGAATTTAAAGTAGGCGAAAAGGATTGGCTTTCTTTTCAAGTCAAAGATACGGGAATTGGCATGACTGAAGAACAAATGTCGAAATTGTTTCAGCCCTTCACCCAGGCAGACTCTTCCACTACCCGTAAATATGGTGGCACTGGCCTAGGTTTGGCTATTACCCGTAAATTTTGTCAGATGATGGGGGGAGATATTTATCTAACTAGTGAAATGGGAGTTGGTTCTACTTTTACTATCAAATTACCCAAACATGTCCAGTTAAATTCTGTCCAAAATGATTGATTTTCATCATTTTTTTGATCACGTTTAAAATTTGTTCATGACTATGGTGATAGGGGGAGGAAATTTTCCTTGCCAATGTTGCGGTCGGTTTGCTAGTATCCAATCCAATTACCTTATTACCTTGGGATCTGCCCAGAGCACCAAAGGACTTTATGCCAGCTGGAGAAAAATATTAATGGTTAGTTCGGGGTCAAAATGGTGACTGCTAAAAATTCTAATAGAAAGGGGTCTGGTAGCCATAATGGCAAAAAATCCCCCCGCAAAGGTAGATTCCAGGGCGGTAAATGGTTATTAACGGGTTTCGCTCTAACGGCGATCGCCTTGGTGTCAGCAGGGGCTGGTTCTTTGTTGGCCATGTATTCAACTCCTTTGGGTCAGAGCAGACTTACGCCAGAGCAGGCGGCGGTATTTGGTCAGAAAAAGGCAGTTTCCTACAAGAATCTGAATATTCCCCAACTTAGTCGCCCCATTAATGTGTTGGTGCTGGGCACCAAGGTGTTAACTTCTGAAGAGCCCGACCCCAGTCAGCCTAACCCCGGTTACCATGCGTTGGTCAATTCAGTGGAAGGCCTCACCGATACGATGGTGTTGATTCGCCTTGATCCGAAGGAAAAATCCCTGGTGGTGCTATCCATTCCCCGGGATACCAGGGTGGAAATTCCCGGCTACAACGGAGCTCGGAAAATCAATCAGGCCAATGCCTTGGGAGGGCCAGCCCTGGCGGCTATGACGGTGACGGATTTACTTGGGGATGTGCCCATCGACCGTTATATCCGGGTCAATGTACAGGCGGTGGAAAAATTAATTGATGCCCTGGGGGGAGTAGACGTATATGTACCCCGGGACATGAAATACCAGGATGATAGTCAGCGTTTGTATATCAATCTCAAGGAGGGACAACAGCGTTTAGACGGGGAAAAGGCTCTACAAATGTTGCGATTCCGCCACGATGCCCTGGGGGATATTGGCCGCATTCAAAGACAGCAAATAGTTATGCGGGCGGTGGTAGAACAAGCCCTCAAACCCCAAACTATTCTGAGGATACCGGACATTGTCAAAATTCTGCAGTCCAACATTGACACTAATCTCAATATGGAGGAGTTAGTGGCGATCACCGGTTTTTCGGCCCAAATTCCCAGGGAAGACGTCAAAATGTTGATGTTGCCAGGGGATTTTAATGGCACCGGCCGCACTAGCATTAGTTATTGGTTACCCCACCAGCGCAAAATCCAGGAAATGACGGAGGAGTATTTTGGCGCCATGGCCTCCAGTTCTTGGTTGTGGGATATGGAAATGGAGCCAGATTTAACTACCCTCGACCCCTATGCTGTGCGCATTGCCATCCAGGACAGTACCGATCGCCCCCAGGCAGTGGAGGCTTTGGTAAAAGAGTTGGAAACTGCTGGCTACAGCCGCATCAACGTAGTCAGTGCCCTTTCCCAGCCCTTACAAACCACCAGGGTAATTGCCCAACAAGGCGATCATTTGGGGGCCAGGCAAGTGCGTAATAGTATTGGTCTGGGGGAAGTTTTAGTGGATAGCAATGGTTATCTAATCTCCGACGTAACCATCCAAATCGGCGCTGATTGGCAATAGGAAATTCCGGCGACATATTTTTGTTAAAATTCAGTCACAATCAGTTTGTGCACAATTCACCATAAAATCCTGCTTAATTTAGGAGAACCACATTAAATGTTAAAAAAATTGTTTGGCGCTAAAAAAGAATTTTACGTCCAGCTAGATGAAAATCAAGCTCCGGCCAAGGTAGAAGAAGCCGACGTGGCGATCGTGAAATCGGAGGTAGCTCCGGTGGAAACCCCAGCCCCCACCCCTTCGAAAAAAACTTCCATTAAGAAAAAGTCCGCTGCCAAAGCCGAGGCTCCAGTGGAAACTCCTGCCCCAGTGGCTCCGGCTCCTAAGGCCAAAGTTGATCCCAGCCAAGTGGCGTTTGCCAGTGGTGACCCCATTCCCCAAAATGTAGCCCGTCGTGCCCCTGGCCCCAGTTTGAATCGTTTCAAGGAAATGGCTCGCCAAGTTAAGGTTAAACGCTAAAAAATCCAATAATTTACCGTTTTATAGTCAATTAGGCTAAGTTCGGAGCGACAGCGGCTGACAAAATGCTTGTGTATAAGCAATTAAAGTCTACGAAAGCAGACCTGTCTTAATTAAATTTGGCACAATCTTGGCCCAGCCATTTGGGGGATAGGATCCCTCTCCACTGCTTGTGAGAATGATCACAGGCAGTTTTTTGTTTTTCAGATTCGGAATTGGTTGCTGAGAGTTCAATTGGTAGACCTTAGCATTTCTTTATAAAACCTTGCAATCCAGGCCAGGCAATAATTTTTCCCCTTTGGAAACTATGGGGTCGCAATGGAAACTGTCTTGTCAGGGGTCGGAAGATTGGACAGGATAAAAAGCAACATCGAACTTTTTTTTGGGCTTTTCAGTTGCCTAAACCCAGTTAAATTCCTTGGCTTTAAACCTTAACCTTTAACATTTTCCTATTCATCACCGATGGTATCCACCCCCCTGCCTACCCAGCTAGAAACCATTCGCCCCGGCATCAAAGCTCCAGTGAAGGAAACTCTCCTCACCCCCCGCTTCTACACCACCGATTTTGATAAAGTCGCCAATATGGTGTTGAACCTCCAGGATGAAGAAATTGAAGCGGCGTTGGAGGAATTACGAGCTGATTACAATCGTCACCACTTTGTCCGTAATGATGATTTTAAGCGTAGTTTTGACCACATTGACGGAGCCACTCGTTTAGCGTTTATCGACTTTTTAGAACGGTCTTGTACCTCGGAGTTTTCTGGTTTTCTTCTGTTTAAAGAATTGTCCCGCCGTCTTAAGGGTCGCAGTCCCAAGCTGGCAGAGGCTTTTCATCTTCTAGCTAGGGATGAGGCACGCCATGCCGGTTTTATTAACAAAGCTATGGCAGATTTTGGACTTTCCCTCGATTTGCGTTATTTAACGCAAAAAAGAACCTATACTTTCTTTCCGCCGGAGTGGGTAATTTACACGGTTTATTTATCAGAAAAAATTGGTTACTGGCGTTATATTTTGATGTTTCGCCATTTAGAAAAAAATCCAGACCACAATATTTATCCCCTATTTAATTATTTTGAATGTTGGTGTCAGGATGAAAATCGCCACGGAGACTTTTTCAAAGCTTTACTCCGCTCCCAAACAGCTCTGTGGAAAACTTGGCAATCTCGACTTTGGTCCCGCTTTTTCTTACTAACAGTATTTGTCACCCATACCCTAACGGTATTTGAACGGGGCGATTTTTATGAATCCGTTGGTCTAAACGCTAGGCAATATAACGTTGATGTGGTTAAAAACACCAACGAGACGGCGGCCCGGGCCTTTCCAGAAGTGTTGGACACGGATAATCCTAAATTTTTCCCCCGCCTAGAAGCCTGTGCCAGTGCTAACGAAAAACTAACGGCGATCGCCAACGGGAAAGCTCCGAAACTGGTCAAATTTTGTCAAAAAATGCCGTGGATTGCTGTGATTGTCTGGCAAATGCTCTGCATCTTTCTGCAAAAGCCAGTGGACGCAGAAGCCCGTCGGGGTGTGGTGTGCTAGTTTAATCGCTTTTTAACTTACTCCAATTGTTTACTAATTACTGCTAATTTCCTTTGGTAAAAACCATGACTAACCTTGCGCAAAAACTCCGCTACGGTACCCAACAATCCCACACTTTGGCAGAAAATACTGCCTACATGAAATGCTTTTTAAAAGGCATTGTGGAGCGGGAACCTTTTCGGCAATTATTAGCCAATTTATATTATGTTTACAGCACCTTAGAAACAGCCCTGAGGGAGCATCGGGACAATCAAATTATTAGTGCGATTTATTTTCCCGAATTAAACCGCACTGATAAATTAGCCAAAGATTTAGCCTACTATTACGGTGCCAATTGGCAACAAGAAATTCAACCTACCCCCTGCGGTAAAATTTATGTTGATCGCCTGAAAACCTTAGCCGAAAGTGATCCTGCATTGCTCATTGCCCATTGTTACACTCGCTATCTGGGGGATTTATCCGGTGGCCAGAGCTTGAAAAATATTATCCGTTCTGCGTTGCAATTGCCGGAGGGAGAGGGCACTGCCATGTACGAATTTGACAGTTTGCCTACCCCAGGCGATCGCCGTCAATTTAAGGAAATTTACCGAGATGTGCTGAATAGTTTGCCCTTAGATGAAGCCACCATGAACCGCATTGTTGAAGAAGCCAATTACGCTTTCTCCCTTAATCGGGACGTGATGCACGATCTAGAAAATTTAATCCGAAAGGCGATCGGTGAGCACACGTTTGACTTGTTAACCCGTCAGGATCGCCCTGGTAGCACAGAAGCTCGGAGTAACAGTGGTCATCCTGTCGCTCTCATGGTGGGGGAATAGATTAAACGGGGAAATTGAGAGAGTGTTTACTTTAGCTTAAATACTCTCTTTGACAATTTTTTCTAGACAAAAAATCAAATTCGCGTTGTATTAGCAATATATTTGTTGTTGCTTAAATTTTCAACTCAATATTTGGTTGATTTAAGAAAATTGGCAAAATAATTTCCCCAGGGTTAGAGCCAAGAGAAAACATTTTAAATACCTCGATAAAAATCCATTTAAATAATCCCGATAACATCCAAAATTTATGACTACCACCTTTCCTGCTGTTGAATTTAGTGCTGAATTATTAAACAAATATAATCAGGGTATTCCCCGCTACACCAGCTATCCTCCGGCTACAGAGCTAAGCCCCGCATTTGATCCTAGTGATTTTCGGGCGGCGATCAACTTGGGCAACTACAAAAAAACACCCTTATCTCTCTATTGTCACATTCCTTTCTGTGCGAAGGCTTGTTACTTTTGCGGTTGTAATACCATCATCACCCAACACAAACCAGCGGTGGAGCCCTATCTGAAAGCGGTTGCTAAACAAATTGCCCTGGTGGCTCCTTTAGTTGACCGACAAAGGCCCGTGCAGCAACTCCACTGGGGCGGTGGCACCCCTAATTATTTGACCCTAGGACAGGCGGAATTTTTATTCAATACCATCACTGATGCCTTTCCATTGGCAAAAAATGCGGAAGTTTCCATTGAAGTTAACCCCTGTTACGTTGATAAGGATTATATTTTCGCCCTACGCCAACTAGGTTTTAATCGCATTAGTTTTGGTATCCAAGATTTCAATCCCCAAGTTCAGGAAGCAGTCAATCGTATTCAGCCGGAAGCAATGTTATTCCAAGTCATGGACTGGATTCGGGAAGCTAATTTTGAGAGCGTTAATGTGGATTTAATTTATGGTTTGCCCTATCAAACCTTGGGCACATTTCGGGAAACTTTACATAAAACAGCCCTACTTAACCCAGACCGCATTGCTGTATTTAATTTTGCCTATGTGCCTTGGCTCAAGCCAGTACAGAAAAAAATGCCGGAAGCGGCCCTCCCCCCAGCGGCAGAAAAGTTAAAAATTATGCAAGCTACCATTGCTGACCTCACCGATCAGGGTTACGTTTTCATTGGCATGGATCACTTTGCCAAACCTGATGACGAGTTGGCGATCGCCCAACAGCAAGGAAAATTACATCGTAACTTCCAGGGTTATACTACCCAACCAGAGTCCGATTTGCTCGGCTTTGGCATTACTTCCATCAGTATGTTGCAGGATGTCTATGCTCAAAATCATAAAACGTTAAAAGCTTTTTATAATGCCCTAGATCAAGAAGCAATGCCCATAGAAAAAGGCTTTAAACTGAGCCAAGATGATTTGGTTCGTCGCACTGTCATTAAAGAATTAATGTGCCAATTTAAGTTGTCTGCCCAGGAGTTAGAGGACAAGTATAATTTAGGCTTTGACTGTGATTTTAATGACTATTTTGCCAAGGAACTAGCTGCTCTGGATGCTCTGGAAGCGGATGGTTTGCTCAGTAGGTTGGGGGATGGCTTAGAAGTTACCCCCCGGGGGAGGATTTTAATTCGTAATATTGCTGCTGTGTTTGATGCCTACCTACAAAATAATTCACAACAACAGATGTTTTCTCGGGCAATTTAAGGACATTTTTTCATTGGGTAAGCT
The DNA here is from genome assembly GCF_014698605.1 of Synechocystis sp. FACHB-383. Lineage (NCBI taxonomy): Bacteria > Bacillati > Cyanobacteriota > Cyanophyceae > Synechococcales > Merismopediaceae > Synechocystis > Synechocystis sp. FACHB-383. Next base: position 15,998 of record NZ_JACJTJ010000011.1, read on the forward strand.
ATAATCGAGCCAGCTAGAAGAACTAGCAGATAGACATTTAATTCGCCTCCTTATTTACCTCCGCTGCTCCATCCATTTCTTCTTGGACTTGGAAAAAACGGGGGTAAATTTTTTCAGAAAAGAAGAGAGTACCAGCCGTTACACAAAATGGAATGGTGACGAGATTAACTAGGGGAATACTTACCCAAACTAGGCTGGCTAGGGCAAACCCAGCGCTGAGGGGTAAACATTGAAAAATTATTAATAGTTTACGACGAAATTTGAGGCGACGACGTTCTAAAGGGGGATCAAAAAAATCGATGCAAGTTAATAAAGATGTAGAACTAATCCCTACAATGGTGGCTACGGGGGTACCAAAGGCGGGTATCAAGTTAGAAGCAAAACCCACAGCAGTGAAAATGATTAGTAAGACTAATTTTTTTAGCTCAAAGGCTAGGGCTCGCTTGACTTCTTGTAGCACTCCCACTTCTTGCACTGTTAACTTATCTAGCAGTTTTTTTTCTAATTCTTCTGATAATCTGCCGTACCAGGGAGAGCCCAGTAGTCCTCCCAGTTGGGAGAGTAAAAAACCTGCAATGATGAGCAGTAAAAGCCGCACTAACCAGATATAAAGAAAAAAGATAACTTGCAATATTGGTAAAATGTAGGGCACGATCTGGGGAATACGTTGCTCTAAAATTTCTACCCATTGCTGGGCGTAACTACGGAGAATATCGACGCTGTCATTACCAAAGTTTAGTAACTGCCAGTAAAGCAATATGCCCAAGCTAATATTAATAATTAAAGGAATAATAATATAAATAGCTAATTCGGGAGATTGACGTAAAATTTTAAATGTACGTAGTGGGTAGGCAAGACCTTTAAAAAATTCCATAACTATTCATCAATTAATGATTATAAAGCTTAGTATTCTATAAAAAAATTAGATGGGATTACTAACCTGATTTTTCATAATCGTGGCCAGGATTTTAGTCTTTTTTTACCCCATCCAGTGCCGCCAGTAGCGCCTTCGCTTTTTGTAGCGACTCCAGCCATTCTTTGGTGGGATCACTATCGGCCACAATGCCGGCTCCCACTTGTCCTATCACTTTCCCAGGAGTAAATAGAAGGGTACGAATGAGAATATTTAAATCTAAGTTACCCCGTTGATCCCAATAGCCACAGGAACCATAAAATAAACTGCGACGCACTGGTTCTAATTCTTCGATAACTTCTAAACAACGCACTTTGGGACAGCCGGTAATAGTACCACCGGGAAACAAAGCTTTGACCAAACCTACCCCCGTTTTGCCCGGTTGCAAAATGCCCCGCACATTGCTGACCAAATGGGAGACATGGCTATAGCGTTCGATCGCCAATAACTCATCTACTTCTACCGTTCCCCAGGTGCAGACCCGGCCGAGGTCGTTCCGTTCCAAATCCACCAACATGATATGTTCTGCCAACTCTTTGGTGTTGACTAGTAATTCCTGTAATAATTGTTCATCTTCCGCCAAATTTTTGCCCCTTGCCCTAGTACCAGCAATGGGTCTAGTTTGGGCCACATTGCCTTCTAACTTAACCAATCTTTCTGGTGAACAACTCACCACATCTCCCCACGGCGATCGCCAATAACTAGCGAAGGGAGAAGGATTAATTGCTTGTAATCGCCGATAAATTTGCCAACTGTTAAGCTGGGCATCACTCTGGGCAATGAAACGTAAGGTTAGGTTGGCCTGAAAAATATCCCCTGCCTTAATGTATTGTTGGGCTTGGTTGACCATGGTTTCATACTGATCTTGGTCAGTGGTATAGGTCAAATTTAAGGGGGGAACTTGGGGCGATGCAATGGGGTTAATACTTTTTGATAATCGGGTTTGAAAAACTTTAGCTTGGGCTTGATTGGTAGTGGCTAGCCACAATAGTTGTTCCCGATGGTCTAAGACTGCAAAATCTTCAGGTTCGTACCAATAGGCCACGGGAAAAGGCAAATGATCCGGGCGCAGGTAAGGTAAAGTTTCAATCGCCCAAGCGGTGTCATAACCTAACCACCCCAACCAGCCGCCGTGGAAAGGTAAATGGTCCGGTACAGTTTTGGGCGCACCACCACACCGGGGTAGCTGATGTAAGAAGCTAAAAATTTGCCCAGGGCTAGGAGTCCATAATTTCCCAGGGCGAGGCTCACCAGCACAGATGGAATAACGGCCTAAATGGGGATAGTCCGGCGACGGCGGATAGGGACTTTCCAGTAGGGTGGCGATGGATTGATGGCCAAATAATTGACTAAAAACTTCGCTGCCAGTGCGACCTTGTAACGGCAAATAACACCAATGCCAGGGTTGGGGTTCCATTAGGCCATGCCTCCCCACACGATCCGAGCCCCCCAAAATACAACCAAAGTTCCCAGCACCAACCAATCTTCCCTGACGATGCGTAATTGATGCCACTGCACTTGATGCTCATTGGGCGTGGTGAAGCCCCGCACTTCCATGGCGATCGCCATTTGTTCTGCCCGCAGTAAAAGATTTTCGAGTAATCTTTCCACTACTAAAATCCAAATTTGGGCGCTTCGTTTAATGCCTAATTTTTTCCAGTTAATCGCCCTGGTGCGAATGGATCGGAATAGGTTTTGAATTTCTTCCATCACCAAGGGGATAAACCGCAAAGCTAGGGTCAAAATTAAGGTGATTTCCGTAATGGGCAATTTAAAGCGCCGCAGGGGAGTCATTAATTCCTCTAGTCCAGCGGTAATTTCCTCTGGGGCAGTGGTGAGCAAATATAAATTAGTGCTATAAACCAGGGTAAAAATCAAAGTGCTGATACGAATCCCCAATTCTAGGGAGCGGCGAGTAACTATTAATTTGCCCCATTCAAATAAAACATACTGGTAGGGGGTAGGGGGCACCACAATTTCACTAGTAGGCGATCGGGGTTGTTCCAACACAGTGAAACCGTCCGGACTAAAGGTAGTTAACAGGAAAATTAGGCCGGAAAAAAATACAAGTAAGCCCATTTGTTGCTTCCACACCCGCCAGGGAATACGGACTGCAAAGGTTAATAGAATTAGAAAAACGACAATGCCAAGGCGCCAAACGGCGTTGGCCAACACTGGGGCTAACAAAAAACTCATTAGCCAAGCTAGTTTTACCCTGGGATCAAGGCGGTGCAACCAAGTCACCGGATTTTCCAAATATAAGCCGATGGGTAAAGACCGCATCAAATCCATAGCAAGGCCTGCCCTACAACAATTGGTTCCCTAGCATTTTGCCACAATCCCATCAGCCGGGGTTTTTCCCTGTTCCCCTAGCGCCCCGACTCAAACTGCGGGCGATGGCAGTTAACTGGCCACAGGCTCGTAGGGATCCTTTGATTAAATGACTGGCGGCCAGGGGACGGCGCAGTAAGGCTTTGGCCAGAGAGAGGGGTTGCAAGGCCCCTTGAGCGGTAAAAACGCCGCTGAGATCTGGTAAATCCTGGGCCATGGTGTCGCTCACCACCCGTAAAATAGCCACGGGAATTTCGGCCGTTGCTCCAAAGGCCAACACCGCTATATTTTCCATGTCCACCACTTGGGCACCGGATTTTTGCCCCAACAGTTGTTTTTCTGCCCCACTACAAACCACCTGGCCCACGGTAATGCCTTTCACCAGCGGAATCTGCCAATGGGGCTCCAACAAATGATTAATTCGCTCCATCAAATGGCGATCGCCAACGTATTCTGGCTGCCGACCATGTCCCCCATGGCCCCAATATTGACACTGCTCTACCCAGACAGCCTGGCCAATGCCGTAATCAGCGGATAAACTCCCCGTTACCCCCATCACCAATAAACCTTGAGGCTTTTCTGTTTCCGCCCAAGTCTGGGCCAGGCTTTCTAAGAAAGATTGCACCGCTGTGGCCCCCACTGGCATAGCCTGCAAATGTATGTGGTTGTTTTTCCCTAAACCTTTGGCGATCGCCTGGGATTCAGTGCCTTGGGGAGCAAGAATCCACCAAGGGTGGGAGGGGGGATTGAGATCGGCTGGAATCATGTGTTAGTGTTAACTCTTGCAAATAATTCTTATTTAAAGTACCGTTTAGATACTCGCTTTAGATAGTTCAGATCTGAGTTTTAAACGGGATCAGCGTTCCCACCATTGTTGCCGCGTTTCTGCCCCTGCTTCCTATGACAGTCGCCCAATCCTCTCCCGTCGTCTGCTTTTCCACCGAAGAATCCGTTTTAACGGTACAGGACGTAGGCAAAAGCTTTCGGGGGCAATCCACTCCAGTACTCCAGAAAATCAGCTTTAATCTGGCACCGGGGGAAATTCTGGGATTATTGGGACCATCGGGCTGTGGCAAGACGACTTTGTTGAGAATTATTGCAGGCTTTGAACCCCCCACCAGTGGCACCGTTCATTTGGAGGGGGATTGTGTTTCTGGGGAACATGGGCTTACTCCCCCAGAACAGCGACAAACGGGTATGGTCTTTCAGGATTACGCCTTGTTTCCTCACCTTACCATTGCCGATAATATCGCCTTTGGTCTACGCCATAAATCCCAAAAGTTGAACCGTCAACAAATCCAAGGTCGGATAGGGGAGGTGCTCCATTTAGTGGGATTAACGGGGCTGGAAAAACGCTATCCCCACGAACTGTCCGGTGGTCAACAACAGCGCATTGCCCTGGCCCGGGCCCTGGCCCCCAAACCGAACCTGATTTTGTTGGACGAACCCCTCAGCAATCTAGACGTACAGGTGCGCCAAAGGCTACGGCACGAAATTCGCCATATCCTCAAAGCCACTGGCACTGCCGCTATTTTTGTCACTCATGACCAGGAAGAAGCCATGGCCATTTCCGATCGCATTGGTGTGATGTATCGGGGTAATTTGGAGCAAATTGGCAGCCCAGAGGAGATTTATCGATCGCCGGCTTCCCGTTTTGTAGCGGAATTTGTTACCCAAGCCAATTTTGTGCCGGCCCAGCGCCAGGGGGAATTGTGGGCTACGGAGTTTGGCCAATGGCCTTTAACTTTCCAAGGCATTCAGCCGGAATTGCCTTCAGCGGGGGAACTGATGTTAAGGGAAGAAGAAATTGCCCTGAGCCCTGCTAGTGATGGCCCGGTGGTCATCCGCGATCGCCAATTTTTGGGACGGGAATATCGCTACTGCCTGGAAACCGCCGCCGGTCGTCAAATCCATGCCCGTACTTCTTTGCAAACGGTAATTCCGGTGGGCAGTAGGGTAAATTTAACTCCTACCAATCCCTGCCCCCCTCTATTTGCCCAGGTCTAAGGCAATTTGATGGTATTAGTCAGTTAACGGTCTAGAATGGGCGGTGTTGTGGCCCCACCATTGCCGTGAGTGAATCTCCCTTAACGATTGTCATTGTTGATGAGGATCCTGTCTTTCGCCTGGGATTGATTACCGTTCTGGGAAGGGAGACCGATGTGCAGGTGCTGGGGGAGGGGGACGCCCTCGATAATCTCCGGCAACAGCTAGAAACTCTGGCCCCCAGTGTTTTACTAATTGATCCCCAGTTTCCCCGTCGTTCCCAATCTGGCTGGCCCCTGCTACGGCAATTAAGCTCTGCCTATCCCCAGGTCAAAATTTGTTTGCTCACAGCTAGTTTGGAATACGATCAACTGCTGGCGGCCAAAACCCAGGGTGTTGCAGCTTACTTCCCCAAAGGAACGGCGATCGCCGACCTGGTAACGGGCTTAAAACAAGTCCATGGCGGCCAAACCTGCTGGCCTAGTTTGCAAACTGTCAACGCGCCCCCCTTGAGTTTGTGGGAAAGGTTGATCTGGCCTCTGTTCCGGGACGGACTAGGGCAAATCGAACAAGGGCTCCAACAAGTCCAGGTGAGTTTACAAGTACCATCCCTATCGGACTTTGACCGAATATTTTGGCAGGGCAGACAAAGGGAACTTAAATTTGCCCAGTGGTTAGTGCAGCATTTATTGCCCCATCGTCTCAAAACCTGGCGTAAAGCTACTAATGTTCTGACTGCCACCCCCACCGCCTTACCAACCCCAACCCCTAGTCCCCGCCGCTCTGGAGTTAGGGCCATTACCCTCCGTCCCCCTGGTAACCTCAGTGCCCTGGGGCAAATTCTCCAACAAATGTCCCTGCAGGTGGAAAATCTCACCCCTATCCCCCTGGAGTTGGACATCCTCCAGCCCCTCAAACGTCAGGAACTCCTTTCCCTGGGACAACAACAACTGGAAACCACCATCAACGAACTCCAAGCCCTACGGATTACCCCAGCCCAGCTACCGGAAAACTGTCTATCCATTGTGGGGGAAATGTGGCGGTCTTTAAGTTTGACTTTTTTTGGTAAATACTGTCAGCCCAAAAGCGAGTTTAGCCTTGAGCAAATTCAGTCTTTATTAGAAGTCTATCAACCAATTATTTGTCGGGAGAAATTAATTAAAATTCCCTTTGTGGTGCCCCTTTTTCACCATCTTCTGTTTGCCGATCCCTTGGTGGTAAATCAAAAAGCATACCCTTTAGGATCTCCCGAAGCAAAGCAGTATAGCGATCTATATGCCCAGAATCTAGTTATTCAATTGGCTAACAGCACCATGGTTTTTATTTTGAACTATTTTGCTGACCACGAAGCCATTAAACTTGCCCTTTATGAACATTCCATGCTTTCTTCGCGGCAGGTGGCTCGGTTCCGTAATGATCTAGCTTGGTATTATCAATTTAGTCGTTACTGGATCAACCCCAAACAAATTTTTGAAAGTCAACATACCCTGTTGTATCTCACCCCCGCCGGGATTGTGGCCACCCAGGTTTATGCTCCCCGGCAACAGGAATTGGCTCAACTACGGGCAGTGCCTTGCTTTGTCACCATTGTCTTAGAATGTCGCGATGCCCTTTCTCCCCGGGTTAGATCGGTAATTGAGTTTTTGGGCAATGGTGTGGTGTTCCTACTCACCCAGGTAGTCGGCCGGGCGATCGGTCTAGTGGGGAAAGGCATTATCCAGGGCATTGGCAACACCTGGCAGGACAGCCGCAATCAACAAAAGCGCTCTAACTGATCCTGGTCAACCAGGGTTTTCTTCGATAGGGCAGTTTAGCTTACTAATGGGACAACCAATTAGGGAAAAATTGATTTTGGCAAAGTTTTGCATGCACTTTATTGTCTTATCCCTCTTCCATCAATCTAGGCAGATGAATGGCAGAATATGTCCCATGAATTGACCAAATATCTTAATCGATCTAGCTCATTAACTTTATTAAAAAGCTTGGTCAACTCAT
>NZ_JACJTJ010000012.1:0-71540 GCF_014698605.1 Synechocystis sp. FACHB-383
ATAAGCTATGTACACTGGCTAAGGGAGTTAGCACTAAGGTGATGAATTTGCTTTGCTATAGGGTTATTCTGCTTATTTTTCGGTGGCACATAAATACCATTCAACGTTTCTGGGATGGGCTGATTTTAGGGTAACTCACTATAAGCAGATCCAAAAATGGTGGGAGTTAGTAATGTGTGCATATTGCATGGTTTGCCTTTACGAGGAAGATTTCAATTCGACACTAAATTCAATGCCAAAACATCATCAAAATCATGAAAAATGGAACAAAGAAGGCGGCTGGAAGAACTGGTTAAACAATATTCGATTAGTTGTTGCTGTACTTAATGCAATAAATCTTATCAAAAATTGGTTAAAAGTATTTTCATTTACCCATGTTTTAGATGAGTTGACCAAGCTTTTTAATAAAGTTAATGAGCTAGATCGATTAAGATATTTGGTCAATTCATGGGACATATTCTGCCATTCATCTGCCTAGATTGATGGAAGAGGGATATTTGGGCTTTGTTGCTTCAGGCAAAAGAAGAGTTAGCTAGATTGGATGGAGTTGGCAGGTATATGCCAAATTACATCTTGTTATTGCGTCCATTGCAGAGGCGCGAAGCATTGCGGTCATCCAGCTTGGAGGGCACCCATACTATTCCCCAGCAGCTACTGTTGTTTGAAATTGAACCTAGAGAGCCAAAGTCAATTAACGACCCAGTAAACTCTTGACAGCAGGTTTGAAACTATATCAGAGTATTAAAATTAGCCTTACGCCTTCTAGAAGTAAGACCTCTCAGCCTGAACTTGATTCGAGAAATTCATCCCAAAATTTACTTCGCCTCAAACATTTTGGAAATTGCCTATGCCGATGAGTACTAGGTCAATATATATGTTGCAACCTAACAACCTGGCTGGAGTGAACTGGCATGAGATCTTGGTTGTGTTGCGGGGGCTATTTGCAGCAGCTCAGCAGTAACGTTGGGCGATCGCCTCCACCCCTAGGGGGAAAGATGGGTTAGATTTGTGAAGGTACAATGGCCTTTTGCCTTGCTCAACCATTGCCTGAGTCATGGATACTTAGGCCATAGTCGCTTGTTTTTAGGGCCTGTGTAACTTTTTTGACCAAGGGTAAATCGGGGTTTCTCCCAACGAAATCTCTCCATTTGAACGCATTAGTCAGTTTTCCTGTCGATTATTTATTCCTCCATGACCCGTTCCCCCGCTGCTCCCCCATCCGATAATGATTGGCGCTTGTTATTGCGTCTGCTGCCCTACGTCAAGCGCTATCCCAGGGAACTGGCGGCGGCCTTGATTTTGCTTGTCCCGGTGGCTTTTTCGGGGGCAGTGCAACCTCTCATTATTGGGCAAGCCGTTTCCTTGTTGCGGGAGGAGAGGGCCTGGGGCTTTTTGCAGGCCATGCCGTTGGATCGGGCTTTGCATACCCTAGTGATTATCCTGGCCGTCACCATTGTCATTCGGTTGCTGTTTTTGGGGCTACAGGGCTTCATTGTGCAAAAAATGGGGCAAGAAATCACCGCCGATGTGCGCCAGGACTTATTTGAGCACGTCACTTCTTTGTCGGTAAATTTTTTCCATCGCACCCCTGTTGGTCGTTTGGTCACCCGCATCACCAGTGACGTGGAGGCCTTGGGAGAAGTATTTGCCAGTGGGGCGATCGGTGTGGTCAGTGACATTGTCTCCATTCTGGCCATTATCGTGACCATTTTTTGGGTGCAATGGCAATTGGCGCTACTACTGGTGGGGATGTTGGTGCCTGTGACTGTGTTAATCATTTATTTCCAGCAACAATATCGCAAAGCTAACTACCAAGCTAGGGAGGAATTGTCCCACCTTAATTCCCAGCTTCAGGAAAATGTGGCCGGCATTAATGTGGTGCAATTATTCCGTCGAGAAGAGTTGAACAGTCGTTCTTTTCGTCGGGTGAATGAGAAGTATCGTCGGGCAGTGGATAAGACCATCTTCCACGACTCCGCTGTGTCGGCCACCTTGGAATGGATTAGTTTAGTGGCGATCGCCGGAGTTTTAGGTCTGGGGGGGTGGCTAATTTTGCGCAATAACATGGAATTTGGGGTGCTGGCGGCGTTCATTCTCTACGGACAACGGCTATTCAATCCCCTGCGGCAGTTTGCGGATAAATTCACCATGTTCCAATCCGGCTTTACGGCGATCGAGCGCATTGGGGAATTAATGGAAGAACCGGTGGAAATCAAAGACCAGGCGGTTATCACCCCCATTGAAATCAACAGCGCTCTGCGGGGCAGTCACGGGGAAATTTGCTTTGAAAATGTTTGGTTTGGCTATAAACCAGACGAATATGTGCTCAAAAACTTGAACTTCACCATCAAACCCGGAGAAAAAGTCGCCCTAGTGGGGCCCACGGGAGCTGGCAAAAGCTCTATTATTCGCCTCCTTTGTCGTCTCCATGATCCTTCCCAGGGTCGTATTTTGGTGGATGGCATTGACATTCGCGAACTGTCCCAACAACAGCTACGTCGTTTCATTGGCGTCATTCTCCAAGACAGTTTCCTGTTTGCGGGGGACGTGAAACGCAACATTACCCTAGGGGAAGAATACAGTTTGGCAGAAGTGCAACGGGCGGCCCAGTTAACCAGTGTCGATCGCCTGATTGAAGAATTGCCCCAGGGTTACCACACCCAACTGCGGGAACGGGGCAGTAACCTATCCGGTGGACAAAAACAATTGTTAGCCTTTGCCCGGGTGGCCATCCGGGAACCCTACGTGTTGGTGATGGATGAAGCCACCGCTAGTTTGGACGTCCGCACCGAGGCGGCCATTCAAGAAGCGTTGTTACACTTGCTCCAAGATCGCACTTCCATCATCATCGCCCACCGTTTATCCACTATCCGCAATGTGGACCGCATTTTTGTGCTTAAACATGGGGAAATTGTTGAAACCGGAAACCATGACCAACTGTTAACCCTGAAGGGACTCTACGCCAGTCTGTACCAGTTACAAATGCTGGGGGGCTAATTATCCCATCGGGAATTTCCCTGGTATCATCATTGGTACACCACTGACTTTGTTGATGAATTTTCCGACAAATTCAGTGAAATTGTCCAATCATTGCCATGGATATGAAATTTTTTACCCTTTCCCAACCATTGCTTTCCCTTGGTCTGACCAGTATATTTGCCCTGTCTTTAACCCCGGTTGCCCAAGCTGACCAAAGCCCCGGCAACCAATGGGATGGGCAAATCAGTCTTCCTGATCGCCAAGCGTTTGCTGTGATTCCCTTTACGGAACTACCCCGGCGGACATTTTGGCAGTGGTCTAATCTCAACACCCTGACTAACCCAAACCAGCTTATTCAACAGTTTTATAGCCAGCCCCTGTTGCCCCAGCACTTAGGGGAAGGGGATTTTGGTTGTTTTCGTTCCAAGAGTGCTACGGCTACGCTATTGGGGCAGGAATCCGTGACTGTATTGCTCACCCAAATGGGGAGTTGTGATGATTCCGTCAGTGGGCACCAAACCAGGGTAGATCTTGTTCCGGTAGGCGATCGATGGCAGGTGGATTGGGTAGGGGAAAGAAGCCATTGTCGGGGGCGTTTTTGGGCAGAGCCGGGACAACTTTGCCCTTAATTTTTCCCTGTTTAAAAAGGCAATAATTGTCCTTGAGGGTTAGGGGTATAAGTCTTTTAGTTACTGAAATTTTACTGTCTAGCCTAACTGGAAAAGTTGTTAATGGTGGCAATAACCTCTGCCATATTATTGGCTAGCATAGCTGGAGTATTAAGCACTAAGCCTGGGAATTCCTGACTGATTATTAAGCCATTATCGTCTGGACTCAGGCGTTCATATTTCCCATCCGATAACACAAACCAATCGATTTTTCGGTCGAGGGTACGCCAAACAATATACTCTCTTACCCCATGACTTTCATAAACCCGTTTTTTGCTATGGAGGTCGTAGGAGGCAGTGCTAGCGGCAATTTCCACCACTAATTCTGGAGCACCGCTAATATATTCATCTTCATCTATGTGGGCGCTACCCTCTAGTCGAAATAATATCCCATCGGGTTGGAGTTCGTTTTCGTCATCTAGTCGCACTGTGGCTTCAATGCTAACGGCCAGGTCATTTCTTTGGGCTTGGTAAGTTCCTAGCCAGGTGATTATGGCACTATGGGGTTGACCATGGTAGGTATGACGGAGGGGAGAGGCCACGTGGACAATTCCTTCAATTAGCTCAGCTTTCTTAATGCCAGAAGCTGTGTAAATTCGTTCAAATTCTTGACGACTGAGGCGATCGCCATTTTCAAGGATTGCAATGGGAGCGGGGGAATTGGTGGTGACCATGGGAGAATGCGCCATAACTTCCGTTTTTTCCATCATAGTCACCCTAGTTGAATGGTTAGGTTTGGGGATTATTGTTGATTTGACTAAACATAGGGGAAAGGTAAGCTACTAAAACCCCGAGACTAAAGCCCATTAAATTGCGGAACAGAGGTAAAAAGTCGCTGGTGCGGGTGACCACAGGGCCAATCCCAAAGGCGATCACTAAAATTCCCCACAGGGGAGACATAATCAATACCCATTGCCACGCAAAAGTCTGATTCGGCGATCGGGGAATGGCCGCAAAACCAAAAATTAAGCCCCCCACAATGGAAGTTACCAGGGTTAAAATCCACTGCTCCCTGGGTAATCCCGGCACAACGTTACAACCCCCTTTGACCAGACAGCCCTTAACGGTATTCAATGCTTCGGTGATGGCTAAATTTTCTCCGTTGTCCCGAATGTAGTACATATTTCCGAAGCGAGCCTGCATCTCAATCCAAAAGGTGCGGGGCATCAACTCATACACCTCATCTCCAATGCTAAAGGCCAATAGGTTCCCCCCCCTGCCATCGGCCACCAATAAAATACTTTTATCATCCAGACCCCAAAAAGGAATCACTGCCCGTCCCGGACTACGGTCGTATTGGGTTAAGACCCGCAATTTCCATCCCGTTTCCACCTCAAAGCTGTTTAGATCATCAATTAACTGAGCTTCTTGGATTTCCGGTAAAAAGTTGGCCAGGTCCACCACCGGAGTTTTTTCCTCTGGCAACAACTCAGGGTTATTCACCGCCTGGGCAGGGCTTACCGGTGCCCACCACAACACTAAAGATAAACTGGCGGCCAAAAGCCAGGCAAAATTTTTGCTGAAACGGGTAGCAGACGACGGCAAATGGACAGCCATAGAGTTTTTCTTTAAGTTTCTTCACAGTTGTTTACCTTATTTTAAGGTATTGCCTCCGTTAAATTTTCACACTGGTCGATCTTTTCTGGACAAAAAAAAGCCCCCTAACAATGAGGAGAGGGGACAGTGAGGAGTTTTAAGCTTGGGGGCGAGGACTTAGCTCAGGAGAGTTTTAGCTTTGGCCAGCACATTATCAACGCTGAAACCAAATTTCTCTAGGCAAACCCCGCCGGGCGCTGAGGCACCAAATGTTTCAATACTGACTGTATCTCCTTCCGTGCCCACATATTTGTGCCAACCAAAGCTGGTGGCGGCTTCTACGGAGAGACGTTTGGTGACAGCCTTCGGTAACACTGACTCTTTGTAGGCGGCGTCTTGGGCTTCAAACAGTTCCCAGGAGGGCATGGAAACTACCCGGACTTTTTTGCCTTCGGCGGCCAACTTTTCAGCGGCGGCCACACAAAGTTGTACTTCGGAACCCGTACCTATCAAGATTAACTCAGGAGTCCCTTCAGAATCAACAATGGTGTAGGCTCCTTTGGCCACTCCATCCAGGGAAGTTCCCGCTAGATTGGGCACGGCCTGCCGGGTGAGAGACAGGAGAGTAGGGGCATTTTCCTTGGCTTTGGCGATCGCCACTTTATAGGCCCCGGAGGTTTCATTGCCATCGGCGGGACGAATGACGGTCAAGTTGGGAATAGCCCGCAGGGAAGCCAACACTTCAATGGGTTGGTGGGTGGGACCATCTTCCCCTTGGCCAATGGAGTCGTGGGTCATCACCCAAATTACCCCCGCTTCGGAAAGGGCAGAAAGGCGAATGGCGGCCCGCATGTAATCGGTGAAGATTAGGAAAGTAGCACCGAAGGGCAGTAACCCAGAGCTGTGGAGGGCAATGCCGTTGCAGATGGCGCCCATGGCGTGTTCCCGCACCCCAAAGTGGACGTTACGGTTTTGGTAAGCTCCTTTTTGGAAATCGCCTGAGCAGTGGAGTTCTGTCAAGTTGGAGTGGGTCAAATCCGCTGAACCGCCGATCAATTCCGGTAACACGGGGGCCAAGGCGTTGAGGCACTCTTCAGAGTATTTCCGAGTGGCCAAACCTTTTTGGTCCGGGGTAAAACTGGCTAAGTTTTTGTCCCAACCTTCGGGTAGTTTGCCGCTCAGTTGCCGTTCAAAGGCGGCCGCTTCAGCGGGATATTTGGTTTTGTATTGGGCAAAGGCTTGGTTCCATTCCGCTTCGTAGCTGGCTCCCCGGTCGATCGCCTTACGGGTGTAGTCCAACACTTCCTGGGGCACTTCAAAGGGAGCGTAGTCCCAACCCAGGTTTTTGCGGGTGGCGGCCACTTCATCAGTCCCCAACGCCGCCCCGTGAATGCCCGCAGTACCAGATTTCTTGGGGGCGCCATAACCAATGATGGTAGTGACTTTAATCATGGTGGGCTTATCGGTTACCGCCTTGGCTTCTTCAATGGCCTTGGCGATCGCCGCTAGGTCAGTGTTGCCATCTTCCACATGGAGCACGTGCCAGCCGTAGGCTTCAAAGCGTTTGCTCACATCCTCGGTGAAAGCCACATCGGTGGAGCCATCAATGGAAATATGATTATCGTCGTAAAGAGCGATTAGTTTACCCAAGCCCCAATGGCCGGCAATGGAAGCAGCTTCCCCGGAAATACCTTCCATATTGCAACCATCCCCCAAAATCACATAGGTGTAATGGTCCACAATGGTGGCATCGGGCTTATTGTAGGTGGCGGCTAAATGGGCCTCCGCCAGGGCCAAACCAACACCATTGGCAATACCTTGACCCAGGGGGCCGGTGGTGACTTCCACCCCAGCAGTGAGGAAATTTTCCGGGTGACCGGGGGTAGAAGATTCCCATTGACGGAACTGTTTAATGTCTTCTATGGTCACACTGTCATAGCCCAGTAAATAGAGCAGAGCATACTGCAACATGGAGCCATGGCCGGCGGACAACACAAAGCGGTCCCGATTGAACCATTTCGGGTTCTTGGGATTGTACTTCATGAACTTGTTCCACAGGGTAAAGGCCATAGGAGCCGCTCCCATGGGCAAACCAGGGTGGCCAGATTTGGCCTTTTCGATGGCGTCAATGGCTAAAAAGCGAATGGCATTAATAGAAAGTTCGTCTAAGGACTGGGTAGCAACGACCATAATGTTTGGAAAAATAAACTAGCAATAATTGGGTCAATATCCACCGGGGGGCGGTAATGGTAGGGGCCAAGGCAGGCCAAATTGCTACCATCTTCCCACGGTTCGGGAAATTTTTCGGTGGGCTATTGATATTTTTTGAAGGCTAGGGTGACGTTATGGCCCCCAAAGCCAAAGGAGTTGGACAGAGCCACATCTACTTTTAGGACCCTACTCTGACCGGGCACATAATCCAAATCACATTCCGCGTCAGGATTCTCTAAGTTAATGGTGGGAGGTACCTTATCCTCGGCGATCGCCATCACAGTGGCCACCGCTTCAATGCCCCCGGAGCCGCCCAACAGGTGGCCGGTCATGGATTTGGTAGAGCTAACAGCAATATTGTAAGCATGATTGCCCAAAGCCTGTTTAATGGCCCTGGTTTCCGTCACATCGTTTGCTGGAGTACTGGTGCCATGGGCATTGATATAACTTACTGCTTCCGGCTTCAAGCCCCCATCTTTTAAGGCCAAGGCGATCGCCCTGGTGGCCCCCCGACCGTCTGGGACTGGCGCTGTGATGTGGTAAGCGTCACAGGTCATGGCATAGCCCACCATTTCCCCGTAAATTTTTGCTCCCCGGGCCAAGGCGGATTCCAATTCTTCCAAAATTAGAATGCCCGATCCTTCTCCCATCACAAAGCCATCCCTATCCTTGTCAAAAGGACGACTGGCATGGAGGGGGTCATCGTTACGGAAGGATAAAGCCCGAGCCGAAGCAAAGCCAGCATAGCTTAGGGCAGTAATCGCTGCTTCCGTACCACCGCAAATCATCGCCTTGGCATAGCCATTTTGCACCAGACGGAATGCATCCCCAATGGCATTGGAGCCCGCTGCACAGGCAGTAACAGTGCAATTATTGGGACCCTTGGCACCTAGGTTAATGGCAGTTAACCCCGAAGCCATGTTGGCGATCATCATCGGAATCATAAAGGGACTGCAACGACTAGGGCCCTTATCTAACAAGATAGTTTGTTGGTCTTCCAACACTTTCAAACCACCAATGCCCGTGCCAATTAACACCCCAATCTCATCGGCATTGAGCTCGTTAATCACCAACTTGGCATCATTAACGGCCTGTTGACTGGCACAAACGGCAAAATGACAAAACCGGTCCATGCGCTTGGCTTCTTTGCGGTCAAGAAACTGGGTCGCGTCAAAGCCCTTAACTTCCCCCCCAAAGCGACAGGCTTGGTCACTGGCATCGAAACGGGTAATGGGGCCAACGCCGTTACGACCCTCCATTAGGCCTTGCCAATAATCTTGGAGGGTATTACCAATGGGGGTGATGGCTCCCAATCCCGTTACAACAACACGTTTCTTTTCCAAATTTGCCATGGTACTTAATAGATAAAATCGGGGAAGGGACTCCCCTAGGGTTCTCCGCAACGATATAGCGATGGGGTCGGGGCCTGGCCCAGGGAGCAAACCAGCCGGTCCCAAACCGGTATCGGAACCGCCCCAAACAGTAGCTTAAACTGTCTGGGAACTGGGCTACAAAGGCCTATGGGGGAGTCGGGGCTATGACCGAAATTTATTTACTTTCGATGTGCTCAACGGCTTTACCCACGGTATCAATGGTTTCTGCCACTTCATCGGGAATTTCAATATCAAACTCTTCTTCTAGGGCCATGACCAATTCCACTGTGTCGAGGGAATCAGCTCCTAAATCTTCGGCAAAGGTGGCGGAGGGGGTCACTTTATCGGGATCCACTTCCAACTGTTCCACGACGATTTTTTTTACTTTTTCAAAAATTTCTTGATTCATTACAATACCTTTAACTATAGAAGAAGAGTTTTCGGGCTGGGTCAACGGCCAATCGCCAGCAAAACGGGGGACAGCTTGGGGGCTGTCGCAGGGCCGCTCGGTTAGCAATGCACTCAATTGTTCAGCGTTAACTATCTTAACGGAAAGGTATCCCTTGCACTAGATGCTTTCCTTGCCCATGGGCACAAAACAGTTCCTAACAAGGGGTCCTATTCTCCCCAGTGGGGCAAAATTTTTTCTATGTAGCTCAATCGAGCCAGGGCAAACAGAATGGCCAGCCAATTTTTTTGCTGAGTGTTTCCTAGGGAAAGTAATTGTCCCTGGGGGCAGCCGATGCGGCCAGGGCTGGAGGAAAATGTTAATGAAGGATCAATCATCAAAACTTCACTTTTTTTCGTGGGTACAATGCAAAACTCATAGCCCTGGGAACGTTTACCATCCTCTGGACCAATCAATCCATGGACGTCAATGACTCCTAGGGGAAATTGAATTTTGTCCAAAGCATTAGTTACTGGCGCTGTCGATGGCCAAGGCTGAGCGGCGATCGCCCCAGGAACCTGGCCATAACCTCCACTAAGGCTGAAGCCAGATATGGTTAAAATCGTCCCAAAAAAGTGATTCGCACTTAAAGTCATATCTTTAGATTAAATTTGGGCATTTATCCGCATCATTTAACCAGAAACTTCAGTTTGCTCTTCTTGGGGCGTAATTACCTCCAAATACTGACTTTCCAAAAGAAAAATACCCCGATCAAACTTCACCCCCCAATACCCCGCCGGTCGACGATCCACCACCATTCCCTCCGCGGCGATCGCCAACAAATCCGGGGGCCGGAGCATGGGCATGGGGTCAGCGGTTTTCAGATAGGGGGGACGGGCAATTAAACGAACTGGGGCACCGACAAACAAATCAGCCATAATCGATTCAGTTTAGGGTTAAGGCTTAGAGGCAGCCATGGGTTGGGAAGGTAAGGCAATTTTTCCGGGGGCAAAACATTAGAATAATTTAAACAATTTGTTGCTGTTGGGGTCAATAAGACTGTCACTGTGCCGTGAATAGGTAAGAATGGAAACAACAACATCAAACAAAACTCCACATCAGAGGATAACAGTATGGAAGGCAACCTAGAAGTCAGACAACATCTCAACCAAGCGCTGAAACTACAACTTACCGCCATTAACCAGTATTTTCTCCATGCCCGCATGTGCAAAAATTGGGGGCTGAATCACCTCAATAAGTACGAATACAAGGTATCAATTAAGGCAATGAAACAGGCTGATAGCCTGATCGAGCGCGTTTTATTTTTAGAAGGACTGCCCAATCTCCAGAATTTGGAAAAACTTCTCATTGGCGAAACGGTACCGGAAATCCTGGCCAATGATCTGACCCTAAATCAGGGCATTAGGGCGGGCTTACTTAGCAGTATTGCTTTTTTTGAGGCCCAGCGGGATTATGTAAGCCGAGATGTCTTGTCGGAAATTCTTGAGGAAACCGAAGAACAAATTGATTGGTTAGAGTCCCAGCAATGGCTAATTAGCAATTCTGGACTGGAAAATTATCTCCAATCCATGATGGGCGAAGACTAAACCAAGGTATGGGCACTATGGATAGGGCACCTCTCCTTTCATCGTGCCCGTCCAAGTACGAACATGGGCTTGAGGGACCTTTGCGACCGGTGATCTTTTTCCCAGAAACCATTCCTTTCTTAGCCTTTCCTAGGTGGTCTGGTTTGGCACGGCTTCATTGTTCTGCGCAACCAAAATGTTTTCAAAAATCAATAAGTTGTAGCTACTTAAAATAAAATTGAGGTGGCAATCTTTTGTAAAAGGATTGTGTTGCAAGTATTTTAGTGTACTGCTCCGCTGTGCTTTTCATTGAATCCGCTATACCAATAAAAAGCTCTCCTTAAATCTAGTCGACTAAGGAGAGTTTCAAATTCAGGGGCGAAATTTAAATTTGGACAAAGTCCGCTAATCTCCCCAACCATTGGTTTCTAAAGTGTTTCCCTATCCCCAGAGGTTGAGGTAATATCGTTACTTTTTGCCAGCAAAGAAAGCTAAATGATAAAGATTGCGGCGCCAGGGATGGCACTGAATTTCCTGCACCACCGCTTCCCCTTCCCAGGAAAGATGGGGAATTTTAACTTCGATGGGGGTTTCCTTGACGGTGACACTCCGCAACATGGTGATGGCGGTTTTGTGGTCTACCACCAGGGAAATGGACTCAGCGCCATTGTGACCATAGAGGGTGGCGGGAATTAAACCTTCCCGACGCAAAGCTCTAGGGTTGACTTTTTCGGGACGTTGTTGACATTCAATGGAGAGGGCCATGGTAATACTCGTAAAAATAATAATCAGGGTTAACAAAGGGGCAAACCTAAGCCACTGGGTCGCCGTTGGCATGGAGCAAGGCTCGTTTTGGCCCATGGATGGGGTCTTCGACAATAATTGTCTGATCCCGACTGGCCCCTAGGGAAACGATGGCGATCGGCACCTCCATCAATTCCGCCAGGAACTTTAAATAATCCAGGGCCTGGGGAGGCAAATCCTCCAGGGTGCGACATTCCTCTGTGGAACACTGCCACCCAGGGAGGGTTTTATAAATGGGCTGACACCGGGCAAATTCCGCTGCGTTGCCGGGGAAATGATCACAGGTTTTGCCATCTAATTCATAGGCAACACAAACCTTAATTTCCTCCAGTTGGTCCAGCACATCCAGTTTGGTAATGGCCAAACAATCTAAACCGTTAATACGCACAGCGTAGCGCCCAATCACCCCATCAAACCAGCCACAGCGTCGCCGCCGACCAGTGGTGGTGCCAAATTCCGCTCCCCGGTCACAGAGATGTTGGTTTAGTTCCCCATCCAATTCTGTGGGAAAGGGGCCTTCCCCCACTCGGGTGGTATAGGCTTTAGCGACACCGATGACTCGGTCAATCATAGTGGGGCCGATGCCAGCGCCCACACAGGCTCCCCCTGCGATGGGGTTGGAGGAGGTGACGTAGGGATAGGTGCCGTGGTCTAGGTCCAGGAGGGTGCCCTGGGCTCCTTCAAAGAGAATATTTTTCCTTTGATGTATGGCCTCGTAAATTTTCAGGGAACTGTCCACCACATGGGACCGCAGGCGATTGGCATAGGTGGTGTATTCCGCAATCACCGTTTCCGGATCCAGGGGAGGCAGGTCGTAGAGTTTATCTAAAACAACGTTTTTATACTCAACGGTCCAAAGCAATTTTTTCCGGAGAATTTCGGGATTCATTAAATCCACCACCCGAATTCCCATGCGCTCTGATTTATCAGCGTAGGTGGGGCCAATGCCTCGCCCAGTGGTGCCAATTTTATGTTCTCCCCTTTTTTCTTCCGATGCCTGGTCTAGCAAGCGGTGGAAGGGCATGGTCACATGGGCAGTCTGGGAAATATACAGGCGATCGAGGGAAACATCTAACGCTTCCAACTGGTCAAATTCCTGCAGTAGGACTTTGGGGTCAATGACCGTCCCCGAACCGATGATACATTCTGTATCTGGATAGAGAATACCCGAAGGAATGAGGTGGAGCTTAAAAGTCTGATCGTTAACTACAATCGTGTGGCCTGCGTTTACGCCCCCCTGGGGCCGCACCACCACATCCGCTGATCGACTTAATAAGTCGGTGATTTTACCTTTTCCCTCGTCGCCCCACTGAGCGCCGATAACAATAACGTTAGCCAAGAGCTTTTATTATAAGAAAGTTCACACAAACTATCACTATTGCACTTTCGGGGGCTGGTGTCAATATTTACGGTCTTCTCCTTACAGATAAATCTCCTTGTTCCTTAACTACAACCAAGGTCTAATGAGAAAGATTGTGCCGACTTTAATTTAAATTGACACAAAAAAACGTAGAACCTACCAAATAATCGAGTTAATGCAGACAGTCCATCCCATTCTTATTTTAACGCTTGCCCATGGTAAGGGCCGGGCAGCACTCTGGAAAATCTCTGGTAACTTGCACCCAGCAGTGGGGCACTAACCCCAGTAATCCAAAAGACGATCCAACTGGGATGTATCAATCAGACCATACTGCCAAAAAATAACTGGCAGATAGGAGGGCATAGCCTCGGTTTGTTTCAGTCCCCAGGCAATTTGATCCGCTGACAGTGAAAATTCCTTTTTTAATAGTTGAATCAGATTTTTGGACACTACCATGGACTGCTCCCGGGGAAAGAATTAATTTTTGTTCACAACTCTAGTAACGACGGTCAGTGTGTCTTACCCTAACGGCGATCGCCTCGGGGGCGGAACTGGGCTGGAGTTGTTGGAGCAGGGCAAAACCTAGGACCAAGAAAGCGCAGACGGCAATTAACATACAATTCACTTTGTAAACTTATGTTAACAATCCTATCGGTTCCTCTCATAATCTGCAATGGGGTATTTACCGACCTTGGGCAGCTCTTTTCTGGCCAGCAAAAAGCCAGACCGTCAAAAGGCCTGGCTCAAAAAGACTCAAAAAAGTTATTAAGTCAAGGTTTAGTTTTCCCAAAGGCATACCCAGAGGGAATTTGGCAGTAAAGAAAAAGTTGGCTTACTTATTTCTTTTTCTTATCTTGTTTGTCTTCGGCAGTTTTTTCCTTCATGCCATACTTACGCATAAAGCGGTCAACACGGCCTTCCGTATCAATAATTTTTTGGGTACCAGTGTAGAAGGGGTGGTTACCGGACCAAATCTCTACGTTGATTTCTGGCTTGGTGGAACCAACGGTCATAATCACCTCTCCGTTACAGGTGACTTTGGCATCGGGATACCAGGTGGGGTGAATGTCAGCTTTGGGCATGGTCAGTCCTAATAATTCCAATAGAGTGGTAAATCCAAATCTCCAATTAACGTTTGGAGTACTGGGGGGCCTTACGGGCTTTATGGAGACCGTATTTTTTCCGTTCTTTGGCTCGGGGATCCCTGGTGAGATAGCCCTCCGCTTTTAGGGGTTGACGATTTTCCGGGGAAAGTTGGCACAAGGCCCGGGCCACACCTAGCTTCACGGCATCTGCTTGCCCTGTTAGGCCGCCACCGTGGGCATTGACCAAAATATTGTATTCCCCTTCCAATCCAAGGGTTTCTAAGGGCGCTTTCAAGCTTTGGATGTAGTTGGCAATGCGGTTGAAGTAAATTTCCCCAGGCTTACCGTTAACAATTACTTCCCCCTGACCGGGCACAAGACGAACCCTGGCGATCGCCGCTTTACGACGGCCGGTGCCCCAATAGACGACTTTATTGCTGGAATCGTTGGCTTGCATTAGTTAGCTCCTGCAGGAATAGTGTTGATAACAAGGGTTTCGGGTTGTTGAGCTGCGTGGGGATGGCTAGGGCCAGCATAGACTTTCAGCTTAGTGAACAACTTACGGCCGAGGCTATTTTTGGGCAACATTCCCCGGACAGCACTTTCGACAATTCTTTCCGGTAAACGAACTTGGAGTTTTTCAAAGGTCTCCTCCTTCATGCCACCGGGGCGGCCGGAATGGCGACGGTACAACTTTTGCTCCCGTTTTCTGCCGGTAACTTCTATTTTTTCCGCATTAATAATAATGACAAAATCACCGGTGTCCATGTGGGGGGTAAAGGTGGGCTTATTTTTACCCCGTAAAATGGTGGCCACTTCGGTAGCAAGACGACCAAGGCGTTGACCCTCAGCATCAATTACGTACCATTTGTGGTCTAGGTTGTCGATGGTTGGTAATACAGTTTTGTTCATAGTTTTCAAAAATACCCCCGCTTAATAACGGGGCATAATTATTTGCCTTGCTAATTTGGTTCGGCTAGCCAGTGAATTGCCACAGAGGCTGACTATCAAACCAAAGGGAATCAGGCAAGGGAAAATTTTCATAACCGACCCGCAGTAGGCATAAACCCTTGGCGGGGGCAGCATATTTAACCAAATCCCGCCGCTGATTAACCCAAATATTATTGAAGTCAGTCAGACTTCGTTGTCCAGAGCCCACCTCCACCAGCAGGCCCACCAGTAAGCGCACCATGCCGTAAAGAAAACCATTGGCTTGGATTTCTAGATAGACCATGGGCCCTCGACGGTAACAGTCAACCTCCTGCACCTCCACCCAGGAATGGGTCCGGGCTGACCCGGCTCGGTGGAAAGCCGCTAGGTGATGTTTTCCTAGCAGTGGTTCCATGGCCGCCTGCATGGTCTTCTCCTGGAGGGGAAAACGGTAGTAGTGCCAACTGTAAGCATCGGTGAACAGATTGGGCCACTGATCCGTATAGATGCTGTAACGATACCGTCGCCACAGGGCAGAAAAGCGGGCATGCCAACGGCTATCCACCGCCGCTGACCCTCTCACTAAGATGTCCTGGGGAAGATGACCATTCAGGACTTTACTCCAACGGTGGGGAGGAATTTGTCCCACCGGGTCATCAAAATGGGCCACCTGGGCCGCCGCATGGACCCCGGCGTCCGTTCTACCGGCACCATGGAGAGTGACGGGCTGACCCACCACTTTGGCGATCGCCAACTCCACTTCCTCCTGAATAGAAGAAAAATTAGGTTGACGTTGCCAGCCATGGAAACGGGTGCCCAGATATTGCATCACCAAGGCCACCCTTTGTTTACCAGCAGACGGAGAAGAAGGCATCAATACAAACCGTCTAATTAGACCAATTCAATCACAGCCATTTCCGCATTGTCACCCCGGCGACGCAGAGTCCTGATAATGCGGGTATAGCCACCATCTCTATCCTTATAGCGGCTGGGAGCATCCGCAAATAGAGCATGGACTGTGGGCTTGTCGTACATGTAACCTAGGGCCCGACGACGGGCAGCCAGGGAACCGTCCTTAGCCAAGGTAATCATGCGGTCCACCTCAGAACGCACCGCCTTAGCCCTAGCCTTAGTAGTCTTGATTTGTCCGTGGCGGATTAACTCCGTGGTCAAAGCCCGTAGGAGGGCCTTTCTTTGGTCAGCGGGCTTCCCCAACTGAGGCACTCGACATCTGTGTCGCATGGTAACTGAACTCCTAAAAAATTAACAACAGGGGGTTACTCCAAGGCCAGAAGCAGTAGTCAAACCCATTGAGCTTGTTAAGCTTTAGCCTTTTCGTGGGGCAGGGTAATACCCAAACGTTTTTGCAGTGCCTCAATCACCTCTTCCGCGGATTTGAGACCAAAATTCTTAATTTCCAGTAGATCTTCTTGGCTATATTCCAGTAGATCCGCCACGGAATTAATCTGGGCTCGCTTCAGGCAGTTATAGGCACGGACAGAAAGTTGCAACTCCTCAATGGGAATTTGACTTTCTGGGTTAACCTCGTCCTGGTAATCGCTATGGGCCGCTTCCAGCTCATTGAGATCCTTAAGGGGGATAAAAAGATTAGCAATAATGTCAGAGGCTTCCGACAGCGCTTCCCGAGGCTGAATACTGCCATTGGTCCAAATGTCTAGAATCAGCCGATCCTTTGGACTCATGCCATCGGCTCGGATATCTTCCACCGTGTAATTGACCTTGGTCACCGGCATAAACACCGAGTCAATTTGGAGAAAATCCAGGGATGAATTTTCGTCCTTGCCCCGCTCGATAATCCGATAACCGACGCCCCGTTCCACCCGGAATTCCATTTCCAGTTTGGCTCCCTCTGCCAAAGTGGCAATGTATTGGTTGGGATCAATAACCTCCACTTCCGAAGGCACCTCAAACTGGGCCGCTGTCACCGTCCCCGGACCGATCGCCGTTAAACGGCCAATCTGGGGCTGATCGGTGTAGCTTTTGAGCACAAGTTCCTTCATGTTCAGCATAATTTCCAGAACATCCTCCCGGACCCCTGGAATAGTGGCGAACTCATGGTTAACCCCCGCAATGCGGATAGCCGTTACCGCGGCTCCGGGCAAGTTGGACAACAACACCCGTCGCAAAGCATTTCCCACCGTCGTTCCCTGGCCCCGGTCTAAGGGTTCAAGGGAAAATTTACTGTACTGCTGTTGATTTTTTCTGGTGCTGGATTCCACACACTCAATTTGAAACTGCGCCACTAACGCGACCTCCCTTATATCTCCGTGTAAATAGCTTGACCGACGCTATCTCAGTCAGAGGAAATTACGATTTGCTCAAAAAAGCTGTTAGCAAAAAATCTAACTGTCCTAGACCCGACGGCGTTTGGGGGGACGACAACCATTGTGGGGGATGGGGGTAACATCCCTGATCAGGGTGATTTCCAAACCAGCTCCCTGGAGGGCCCGGATGGCAGTTTCCCGACCAGCGCCGGGGCCACTCACCATTACCTCCAGTTGCCGCATGCCCTGTTCCATGGCCCGACGGGCGGCGGAGTCAGCAGCGGTTTGGGCGGCATAGGGAGTGCCTTTTTTAGCTCCTTTGAAACCGCTAGAACCAGCGGAAGCCCAGGAAATCACATCACCGCGAATGTCGGAAATGGTAACAATGGTGTTGTTGAAAGTAGATTGAATGTGGGCCACCCCGCTAGGGACATTCTTTTTTGCTTTTTTGGGCCCAGTTTTTCTGGTAGGACGCGCCATAATGATTGCTTGAAAGCTTCAATAAACAGGACAGGGATGGGGGGAAGATTATTTCTTCGCTGGGGTCTTTTTCTTGCCGGCAACGGTCAAGCGGCGGCCCCGACGGGTACAGGCGTTGGTTCTAGTACGCTGTCCCCGCACTGGTAAGCCTTGGCGATGCCGACGACCACGATAGGTGCCGATGTCTCCAAGACGTTTGATGTTCATGGCCTCCCAACGACGGAGATCACCTTCGATCTCATAATTTTCGTCGATGTAGGTTCTTAACTTCAGCGCATCTTCATCACTGAGATCTTTGACTCGGACATCGGGACTAACCCCGGTTGCGTCCAGAATTTCATGGGAGCGCGACAGACCAATACCGTACAGATAAGTGAGGGCGATTTCCACACGCTTATCCCGAGGCAGGTCAACACCAGCTATGCGTGCCACGTTGATTTTCCTCTAAATAAGTTCAATAAATTTATGGAGTAGGGTTTAAGACAGACCAGAATGGTAATCACTAGGGGAACTGCTAACCTTGACGCTGTTTATGCTTGGGGTTGGCGGAACAGATGACCATCACACGACCGCGCCGACGAATAACGCGGCACTTATCACACATTTTCTTAACGGAAGCTCTAACTTTCATGCCTGATTTTCTTTGGCAACACTGCAAGCTCTTAATTATAACAAGTTATCGTGCCCGTGTCATGGCAAATATTAAATCAGCTTTCCCCGCCGAGGGGAGGCATTAATTTTTAGCCTTTGCCATCGTCAAATTAATGATTACTTTTTATTTTTAAGACGATAGGTTATACGCCCCTTGGTGAGGTCGTAGGGGGTTAATTCCACCTTGACCCGATCGCCGGGGAGAATTTTGATGTAGTTACGACGAATTTTGCCGGAGATGTGGGCCAAAACGTTGAAACCATTGTCAAGGTCGACCCTAAACATGGCATTGGGCAATGACTCCATCACCGTGCCTTCCATCTCAATTAAATCTTGTTTAGACAAGCGGTTAATGACCTCCTAAAAATAGAATGGAATAAAATATCGAAAAAAGCGCCATCTTTAATCATAACAAATCTAGGTTGCTCCATTGGCCAACCTATGCTTGGCTTGACATTTTCTTCCTAGGGTTTGACCAGTTTTTCTAGGCTGGCGGCGATGGCTTCCACCGGCTGGTTGCCGTCGAGGGAATAAAGTTTGCCTTGTTCCTGGTAATAGGCCATGAGGGGAGCAGTTTGCTCTGTGTAAACCAGCAGCCGATTACGAATGGTGGCTTCGTTATCATCCGCCCGCCCCCGGGCCAACAGGCGTTCCACAATCACTTCATCGGGAACTTTAAGGTTAATGACCCAATGGGTGCGGTGACCAATATTAACCAACAACTCATCGAGAAAAATTGCTTGGTTAACGTTACGGGGAAAGCCATCCAAAATCCAGCCAGCTTTGGCATCTTTATGACCCAATCGCTCTTCAATTAACCCCAGGATTAGCTGGTCGGGCACCAGTTCCCCCCTATCCATATAACCCTTGGCCTGGTTCCCCAACCCTGTGCCATCGGCGATCGCCTGGCGCAACATATCCCCAGTGGAAATATGGGGAATAGCAAGGGTGTCCGCCAAACCCACCGCTTGGGTACCTTTACCAGAGCCAGGGGCCCCTAGAAAAATTAAACCTTTAGCCATGGCCATAGTCCTTAAAAACTCCAGAAAATTACTATTAAAAAGCGGTCAAGGAAATGTCTGTGTCAACTTCCCCCAACCGCACCATTTGTTTAACGATGTGATCAACAAAATTGCTCCATTGATGCACGATCCATCGTTACCAATTCGTTCCCATCAATGCCCAAGGACACCCTAGGGCTGTTTGATCATCCCTTCATAACGCTGGGAAATGACATAGGTTTGGATTTGTTTTGCCGTATCAATGGCGACCCCCACCAAAATCAACAGGGATGTGGCCCCCAAACCCTGGAAAGTAGTCACTCCGGTAGCCTGCTCCACAAAAATGGGCAGAGTAGCCACAAAACTGAGAAAAATTGCCCCTAAAAAGGTGAGACGGTTAAGCACTCCTTCTAGATATTGCTCAGTCTTTTTCCCAGGGCGAATACCAGGAATACTAGAACCCATCTTTTTCAGATTTTTTGATACGTCCTCTGGGTTAACAATCAGACTGGCGTAAAAATAACTGAAGAAGAAAATCATCAAGGAATAAACCACGGTATAGACCCAAGTACCGGGGCGCAAAGCGTTGGAAATTTGGACGAGAATTTCCCCAAACCCTCCTAAACCTTCATTGCCAGTGGCAAAACCAGCCAGGGAAGAAGGCAAAATCAGCACAGCGGAGGCAAAAATAATCGGCATTACCCCCCCTTGGTTCAAGCGTAGGGGCAAATAGCTAGTGCGCTCCCGATAGAGCTTTTTACCCACCTGACGACGGGCAGAAATAATCGGAATGCGCCTGGTGCCTTCCTGTACAAAGACGATACCCACAATCATGACCAGGAAAACCAGCATCAACAGTACCACCGCAGTGATGGACTGCCTGCCCCCGGACTGGGCATACTCAATGGTTTGACCCAAGGTTTGGGGTAGGGTGGCCACAATGTTGACAAAAATCAACAGGGAAGCACCGTTACCAATACCCCTTTCTGTAATCAACTCCGAAATCCACATCACAAACATGGAGCCGGCGGTGATGGCTAAAACCGTTTGAAAAATAAATAGGGGCCCATAGTTGTTGGCATAGGGGCGCAGTAAACCAATGGTCAAACCCAAACCTTGGATAATGCACCAACCAAAGGCAATATAACGGCTGTATTGGGAAATTTTCCGCCGCCCTGCTTCCCCTTCATTTTTCTGCAAATCTTCCAGGGCCGGAATGGCCGCTGTTAGCAGTTGCATGATGATGGAAGCGTTAATGTAGGGCAAAATGCCCAGGGCAAAAATTCCCACGGTGGATAAACCACCCCCGGTAAAAATATTTAAAAAACCAATAACGGAGTTATCGTTGATGGCCTGGCTAAAGGCCTGGCGATCAATGTCCGGTACCGGGATGAAAATTCCCACCCGGACTAGAATTAGTAGCCCAATAGTAATAAGCAGCCGACCCCTAAGGCCAGCCGCTTGGGCCATCTGCAGGAAAGTTTCCTGGGCAGAGGGGGCTTTGTCTCGACTTACGACCATTTATTTATACCTGAGTAAAAGTGCGAGGGATGAAGCAAAACAATGAATTAACCTATTATCCCCTTCTCCCCGGCGATGGGGAAGGATTTTGGTTACCATTGTTAGCCCTGCGCCACCACACTGCCACCGGCTGCTTCAATTTTGGCTTGGGCCGCTTTGCTACAGGGAGCATGGACGGTGAGAGCTACGGCTAATTCTCCGTTGCCCAGGATTTTTAAAGGGCCGTCGTTACTAGTGACAATACCCGCTTCCATTAAGCTTTCCAGGGTGACCACGGTGTTGGGGGCTAGACCGGCCAACTTACCGACGTTAACCACAGTAAAATGCTTAGGGTTGTAGAGGGGAAAGTGTTTTAATTTAGGCAGACGACGGTAGAGGGGCATTTGTCCCCCTTCAAAACCAGCTTTGGTACCGGTACCGGAACGGGATTTTTGGCCCCGCATACCAAAACCACAGCTAGCGCCTTGCCCTGCCGCAATACCCCGGCCAACACGGCGACGGCGTTTTTTAGCACCGTCATTGGGAGAGA
This sequence comes from Synechocystis sp. FACHB-383, assembly GCF_014698605.1. NCBI lineage: Bacteria > Bacillati > Cyanobacteriota > Cyanophyceae > Synechococcales > Merismopediaceae > Synechocystis > Synechocystis sp. FACHB-383. The sequence goes on from NZ_JACJTJ010000012.1 coordinate 21,388, forward strand.
GTTCGCTCAAATTCATGGCTAATATCAAAAATTAAGTTCACAGGAGATGGAATTTTCACCTACCAAAGGCTTAGGACCTTGGGCTTAGGTGTAGAGATGCTCCACGGCAACTCCCCGCTCTTCCGCCACTTCCGAGAAAGTGCGCAGAGTTTCCAGGGCGTTGATGGCAGCCCGGGCATTGTTGAGAGGATTATTGGAGCCTAGTTGTTTAGCTAGGATATTCTTAACTCCGGCCAGCTCTAGCACAGTACGAACAGCGCCACCGGCAATTACCCCGGTACCAGGGGCGGCGGGACGAACCACCACTTTGGCTCCCCCGGAAACCCCATTGGTGATATGGGTAATGGAATTGGATTTGGTCAGGGGCACCTCGATCAGTTGTTTTTTGCCATCGGCCACCCCTTTACGGACGGCTCCGATTACGTCCCCAGCTTTGCCCACTCCTACGCCGACCTGGCCAGTTTCGTTACCGACTACCACGATCGCCCGGAAGCTAAGTTTTTTACCGCCTTTGACCACCTTACTGACTCGGCGGATTTGGATAACCCGTTCCTGCCAGTTGGTGTCTTCTTTTTTTTCACGGCTGGTTTTACGACGCTTTGCCATAGTAATTTCCTTGGATGTTAATGGGTTTGGTTAACGTTGTTAGAAATCGAGACCGGCTTCCCTGGCCGCCTCCGCCAGAGCTTTTACCCGTCCGTGATACAACTTACCACCCCGGTCAAAAACTACTTGGTTAATGCCTTTGGCGATCGCCCGTTGGGCTACCAACTTGCCCACCTCTGCGGAAGCATCCTGGGTGGCGCTGGAACTGAGGGACTTTTTCAAATCGGGGTCGAGGGTGGAAGCCGCCGCAAGGGTGTGCTGGGCCACGTCATCGATCACCTGGGCGTAGATGTGGTCATTGGACCGAAAAACCGCCAAACGGGGCCGCTCGCTGGTACCAGATAAGTGGCGACGCAGCCGACGGTGACGACGTTGGGTGGCAGATTTACGAGTACTTTTCATGGTTTATTTTTTCCCTGTCTTACCAGCTTTACGACGGACATATTCACCTTGGTAGCGGATACCTTTACCCTTATAGGGTTCCGGTGGCCGCACAGCCCGGATTTTGGCCGCTGTATTCCCCAAGAGTTCCTTGTCAATGCCGGAGACAATTACCTGGGTGTTATTTTCAACTTTGACTTCAATGCCTGCGGGCATGGTCATTTCCACGGGCTTACTATAGCCGACATTCAGAGTCAACTTATTGCCCTGGGCCTGGGCTCGATAGCCCACCCCTTGGATTTCGAGACGACGCTCAAAGCCCTGGGCCACTCCATCCACCATATTGGCAACGAGGGTACGCACCAGACCGTGGCGTTCCCGGGCAGCGCGGGACTCGTCCTGGCGGGTGACGGTGATGGTTTCCCCTTCCTGGGCCACAACTACCTTTTCCGGTAAATGTCTTGCCAGGGAACCCTTGGGGCCTTTCACACTCAGATGGGTGCCTTGAATATCTACGCTGACCTTCGCTGGGATGGGAATGGGGCGTTTTCCGATACGGGACATAGGATTAATTCTGTAAAGTTAAGTTTAAGTAGTAATACAATAGTAGCCTTCGACCAGAACTACCAAATGTAACAAAGGATTTCGCCCCCAATGCCCTGGCGACGGGCTTCCCTATCGGTCATGATGCCGTGGGAGGTGGAAACAATGGCGATGCCAATGCCGCCCAACACCCGGGGAATTTTTTTGGAAGGGGCATACACTCGCAAACCGGGCTTACTAACCCGCTGGAGGGTATTGATCAGGGGCTGGCGGGTCTTGCCTTTGTACTTTAAAGTGAGCACTAAAGTACGACTAATGCCTTCGCCGGTTTCAGCATAGTCTTCGATAAACCCTTCGCTTTTGAGCACCTTGGCAATGCTCAGGGTCATTTTAGTGGTGGGCACCTGGGTAGTGCTATGTCTCACCGCACAGGCATTGCGGATGCGGGTGAGCATGTCGGAAATTGTGTCTGTTGAAGCCATTATTCCTGCTGGTAGATTCTCCTAAGGGATGATGATTCAGGTGGATTGATGGAAACTTGTTACTGATCAATCACCCTGAGCCGCGACTAAATTAACTTCTAAAGGGCATGCCCAGAGCTTTAAGCAATGCACGGCCTTCTTCGTCAGTTTGGGCGCTGGTAATGATGGAAACGTCCATGCCCCGGATTTGATCGATGGTGTCGTAATCAATTTCGGGAAAAATCAGTTGTTCGCGAATGCCTAAGCTATAGTTACCCCGGCCGTCAAAGCTGTTGGGGCTGATGCCACGGAAGTCCCGAATGCGGGGCAACGCTAAGTTAATCAAGCGATCCAAAAAGGCATACATTCGCTCGGAACGGAGGGTAACCATCACCCCCACTGGCATACCTTCCCGGATTTTAAAACCGGCGATCGCCTTGCGGGCCCTGGTCACTACCGGCTTTTGCCCTGTAATGGTGGCCAACTCCGCCAGGGAAGACTCCAAAGCCTTGGCATTTTGGGAAGCTTCCCCTAATCCCCGGTTGACAGTAACCTTGGTCAATTTGGGAACTTGGTGAATATTTTTGTAGCCAAACTCCTCCTTTAACTTAGGAAGAACGGTTTCTTGGTAGAGGGTTTTAAGTCGTTGAGTCATGGTATTTACAGGGTCTCTGGGCTTGGTCAGAGAATAAATGAACCGGGCACATCAAGCTGAAGTCTGGGGTCGGCCAGGGGGCAACTACACCAGCCTTTAGTCAATGATTTCTCCCGTTTTTTTCAGCATCCGCACTTTACGACCATCGTCAGTGACGGTGTAGCAAATGCGACTAGCAATTTTTTCCTTAGTGGAATAGAGCATCACCTTGGAGCTATGGATGGGAGCTTCATAGCTACTGATCTGCCCCGATTCCCCCTCTTGACGGGGTTTAACATGCTTGGTGCGGATATTAACTCCTTTGACCACCACTTGACTTTGGCTCGGAATGGTTTGCAGGACTTCCCCCACTTTGCCCTTATCTTTGCCGGAAATTACTTGGATGGTGTCGCCTTTTTTGACGTGCATCTTCACCCGGTGGGGAGCTTGTTTGGTTTTAGTCATTTAGAGCACCTCCGGAGCCAAAGAAACAATTTTGGTAAAGTTTTTGTCCCGCAGTTCCCGGGCCACGGGGCCAAATACCCTGGTACCCCGGGGATTACCTTCAGCGTTGATGATCACAGCGGCATTGTCGTCAAAGCGGATACTCATGCCACTGGCTCGGCGCAAAGGCTGTTTGGTTCTGACAATCACCGCCCGTACCACGTCGGACTTTTTGATCGGCATGTTGGGCAGGGCATCCTTCACCACGGCAATAATTTGGTCGCCAATACCACCATAGGTGCAGTTCCCCGTGCCCAGAACCCGCAGACACATGAGCTTGCGAGCCCCACTGTTGTCCGCGACGTTGAGATAGGTTTGTTGTTGAATCACGGCGTTTTCCTAAAAAAATCAGACTAGGATGAATGGCTCATAATGTTGATTACTTGCCAGCGCTTAGTTTTGCTCAGGGGGCGGGTTTCTTGGATGCGAACCTTGTCCCCTTCTTGGCACTGGTTTTCTTCGTCGTGAGCTTTAAATTTCTTGGTTTTGACGACAATCTTGCCGTACTTGGGGTGGGGAGAACGGCTTTCCACAGCAACAACGACGGTTTTATCCATTTTGTTACTGACCACAATGCCCACACGTTCTTTAATCGCCATGGTGTTTCTATTCCTCCTCGGAAGGACTGTTCTCAAGTTGTCGTTCCCTTTCCACCGTTAATAGTTGGGCTAAGCGATGGCGGGCATGTTTAAATTCATGGGGATTTTCGGGACGACGGGTGGCCTGTTGGAACCGGAGTTGGAATAATCTTTGCTTGGTAGCGAGGATTTCCGTGCCCAGTTCTTCGTCGCCGAGTTTTCTTGCGTCCGCAATATTGGGAAGAGCCATGTTAAATGTAATCCTCCTGACGGGTAATAAATTTAGTCTTAATGGGCAATTTCTGGGCGGCGAGGCGCATGGCTTCCCGGGCCACTTCCTCGGAGACTCCGGCTAGTTCAAACATGACCCGACCGGGTTTAACCACCGCTACCCAATATTCCGGGGAACCCTTACCGGAACCCATCCGAGTTTCAGCAGGACGCATGGTGACGGGTTTGTCGGGAAAAATACGGATCCAGATTTTCCCACCCCGACGGATGTAACGGGTCATGGCTCGACGGGCGGCTTCGATTTGCCGGGAGGTGATCCAACAGGGTTCGGTGGCCTGGAGGGCGAAATCACCGAAGTTGAGGGTACTGCCCCGCTCCGCTAGACCCCGCATCCTGCCCCGTTGCTGTTTACGGAATTTTGTTCTTCTAGGACTTAACATAGTGCGTTAACGAATAGGCGTTAATGATTGGCGATCGCCAAAGGAATGGAGCTTAACCGTCGTTGGAACGGTCATCAAACTGTTGTCGACGGGATTTACGACGGGGTTGGCTGGGGGGAGCGACCACGGCCGCTTCTTGCCCAGGGATAATTTCCCCTTTAAAAATCCAGACCTTAATACCTAAAATGCCGTAGGTGGTGAGGGCCGTACGATAGGCGTAGTCAATGTCCGCCCGCAGAGTATGAAGGGGCACCCGACCTTCCCGTACCCATTCTGTCCGGGCAATTTCTGCCCCGTTCAGGCGACCGCTAACTTGAATTTTGATACCTTTAACTTCAGCCCTTTCTGCCCTTTGCAATGCTTGGCGCACCACTCGGCGGAAGGAAACCCGACGCTCCAACTGTTGACCGATGTACTCGGCCATCAAAGCCGCATCGGCATCAGCATTGGGTACTTCAATGACGTTGACCCGAATCTGCCGGGCTCCCCCAAGGAGGTTTTGCAGACCGGTACGTAGTTGCTCAATACCGGAGCCACCTCTTCCTACCACTACCCCAGGGCGGGCGGTGTGGATGCCTAATTCGATCTGTTCGGCTTTACGTTCAATGCGGATATCAGAAATACCAGCATTATTGAGGGTTTTCTCAATATATTGACGAATTTTGTAGTCTTCCTGCAAAAGCTCTGGGTAGCGCTTGGGGTCGGCATACCAGCAAGATTTATGGTCTTTGGTAATGCCGAGGCGGAAGCCAACTGGATGTATTTTTTGTCCCATGTTTTGTATGCGTGACGTGAACAGCGATGTTAGTTATCTGCCAAGGCCGGGGCAACGGCAACGGTGATGTGGCAAGTGGGCTTGCGAATTTGGTAGGCACGACCCTGGGCTCGGGGGCGAAAACGTCGCAAACTGGGGCCACCGTCGGCGAAGGCCTGGCTGACAACTAGATCCGTGGGTTCCAAACCTTCGTTATGCTCAGCGTTGGCCACGGCGGAACGCAGTACTTTTAGCACCGGCTCACAGGCTTTATAGGGCATAAATTCCAGGATGATGAGGGCTTCCCGGTAGGAGCGCCCCCGGATCTGATCTAGCACCCGCCGCACTTTTAGGGGAGACATCCGCACGTAACGGGCGATCGCCTTGACCTCGGCCGTCGTATCAAGTTTTGTCATACTGCTTACCTCTGGTTACTTACGCGCTTTTTTATCGCTTTTAGAATGACTGCGGAAGGTGCGAGTCGGCGCAAATTCCCCTAACTTATGCCCCACCATTTGTTCAGAGACAAACACTGGCACATGCTGGCGACCGTTGTGGACGGCGATGGTATGGCCCACCATCTGGGGAAGAATTGTCGAAGCCCGGGACCAGGTTTTAACCACCTGCTTATCCCCCTTGTCATTGAGCTTGTCAATTTTGCGGAGCAAGGAAGCTGCCACAAAAGGACCTTTTTTCAGTGAACGACCCATAGTTCAGTTCCAACGAATAAAAACAAAAATAATTATTTGGTGCGGCGACGGACAATCAGAGCACTACTGCGCTTCTTCTTGTTGCGGGTTTTAGCACCCAGAGCCGGTTTACCCCAGGGGGATACGGGGCCAGAACGACCGATGGGAGCCCGGCCTTCTCCACCACCATGGGGGTGGTCACAGGGGTTCATCACGCTACCCCGGACATGGGGACGACGACCTAGGTGACGTTTACGACCGGCTTTACCAAGTTTGAGGTTACGGAATTCGGCGTTGCTCACCCGACCAAGGGTAGCCACACATTCTTTCCGAACCATGCGCACTTCCTTAGAAGGCAACTTAATAGTCACATAGTCCCCTTCCTTAGCCACCACTTGGGCAAAAGCTCCAGCGGAGCGCACCATTTGGCCACCCCGACCGGCTACCAATTCCACATTGTGTACTTCACTACCCAGGGGAATACGGCTTAGGGGCAAGGTATTGCCCACTTCAAAGGGAGCATCTTCTCCGGCAATCACGGTCATACCCACCTGTAGTCCAGCGGGGGCGAGGATATAGCGCTTTTCCCCATCGGTGTAGAACAGCAGGGCGATGCGGGCATTGCGGTTGGGATCGTATTCGATCGCCGCCACCCGGGCCGGAATATTTTGCTTATTGCGTTTGAAGTCGATAATCCGGTAAAGCCGTTTATGGCCTCCCCCCCGGTGCCGACTGGTGATTACCCCGCGATTATTGCGACCTTTATGGTCGTGGCGGTTAGTGGTTAATGACTTTTCCGGCGTACTTTTAGTAATTTCAGTGAAATCGGAGACACTTGCCTGCCGAGTTCCTGGTGTCATTGGCCGATAATTGCGAATACCCATGGGTTTAGATAACAGTTAATGCAGTGGTGGTCTAAACGTGGCTTACACGTCGGGGAACAGTTGGATGCTGTCCCCTTCTTTGAGGGTGACAACGGCCCGTTTTACTTGGGCTTTAAAACCCATGAAACGACCCACCCGTTTTTGTTTGCGGGGCATGCGAGCCGTATTAACGCCTGTTACTTTGACGTCAAACAGTAGCTCGATCGCCGCTTTAATTTCCGGCTTGGTGGCTTCGGGGCGCACGTCAAAGACATATTTATTGTCTTCGAGCTGTAGGGTGGCCTTTTCCGTCACAATCGGCTTAATAATTAAGTCCGCCAAACAACGTTGGTCAATTACCTTACTCACCGTAAACCTCCTGGATTTTCTCGAGGGCAGTGGCGGTGGCCACAATGGTGTCTGCAACGAGGATGTCGTAGATATTGAGGTTATCTGCCCGTAAAATTTTCAAATAGGGAATGTTGCGCCCAGAAAGAAACACATTTTCCGGAATTTCATCCAGGATTAACAACACCCGTTTTTCCGGTTTAGCACCCCAGCGAGTCAAGGCCGTAGCCAACTCTTTAGTCTTGGGTTGGCTGAACTGGTCCCCAAAGGCTTCCACCACCACAAAGCTTTCTGCCTTAGAGGCGATCGCCGTTCTCAGGGCCAAACGCCGCTCCTTGCGGTTCATTTTTTGGCTATAGTCCCGGGGTTTGGGACCAAAGATTACCCCACCACCCCGCCAGAGGGGAGAACGGATCGAACCCGCCCGGGCCCGACCAGTACCTTTTTGCTTCCAGGGTTTGCGACCGCCCCCCCGGACTTCAGCTCGGGTTTTGGCGGAGGCATTACCTTGACGAGCATTATTTTGTTGTCGCACCAAGGCCCGGTGAACAATGTGGGCCGCATTTTCTTCCTTAGCAACCTTGAGGGTCAAGGAGGCATTACCTACCTCCTCCCCCTGCCAGTTTTTTACAATACAATCAACCATAGTTTTGTTCCTTCAGCAGTGACGGATAGAAAAGGCAACCTAGCCCCGACCAACGGTTTTAGCGGGGGTGATATTCAAAAGAGTGCCGGGCTTACCGGGCAGGGCCCCTTTGATGATCAGCAAGTTCCGTTCCGCATCCACTCGCACCACCGTTAAACGGCGCACCGTAACCTGGGACGCACCATACTGACCGGCCATTCTTTTACCGGGATAGACCCGACCAGGGGTGGTACCAGCCCCAGTGGAACCGGGCAAGCGGTGGTTTTTAGAACCGTGGGTCATGTTACCCCGACGGAAATTGTGGCGCTTTTGGTAACCGGCAAAACCGCGACCCATGCTCTGGCCAGCCACATCCACCAGGTCTCCAGCTTGGAAAATGTCCGCTGTGACCGCATCCCCAGCCTGTAGACTGGGAGCTTCCGTCAAACGGTACTCCTTCAAATGGCGGACAGGGTCAGTGTTGGATTTTTTCAAATGGCCCAGTTCGGGTTTGGACAAGGCCTTTTCTTTAACGGGCAAAAAACCCACCTGTACGGCATTGTAGCCATCAGTGTCCTGGGTTTTAACCTGGGTAACGGGACAGGGCCCGGCTTGCACCACCGTCACAGGAATGGAAATGCCGCTTTCTTGATCAAATATCTGGGTCATGCCCAGCTTAGTTCCTAAAATACCGATAGACACGGTCAACCCTCTGCACTAAATAATTAATGTGAATAAACAAACAGGAAACACTCCAGACATAAAGCAGAGACCCCAGACAAATGCCTCTGGTCAATGGCTTTGAGCCCGATAAATAACTGATTTAGTTACGTCGATGGAGCGTTTCAATCAAGCTTGGCTTGAGAGACCACCTTGTGTCCTAGCGGTAGGGAGAGTTAGTCCTACATGGGCCCAGAAGGTGGATAACCCTAGTTCCTGGTCAGACTTAGAAACCCTATGGCATTCCAGTATCTGCAGGGGGTCTTCAAAAATAGCAGTTTAACGTTTTGATATTACTCGATCTAATATCCAGTTTTGACCGCGATTAACCATCATAGCCATAAAGGGAACCCCCGTCAAACTAATTTTCCTGCCAGGGCATCCCCTCGGAGGTGTAAGAACAAGCATTCTTTCGCTGACGCGCAAATTTCGTTAAAATGGTACTGTGTTAAATTTTGTTAAATGGAGATATTCCTGTATGGCTACGATTAATATCGGCATTCCTGAAGCGGACCGCGTCAAAATTGCCGAGTCCCTCAAAAAACTGTTGGCCGATACCTACACCCTCTATCTACAAACCCATAACTTCCACTGGAATGTTACCGGCCCCCAATTCCGCGACCTACACCTCATGTTTGAGGAACAGTACAATGAGTTGGCTCTGGCGGTGGATGACATTGCTGAACGTATCCGCAGTTTGGATGTTTTTGCCCCCGGCACCTATAAGGAATTTAGCAAGCTGAGTTCTGTTCAAGAAGTGGATGGCATCCCCACCAGCAAAGAAATGGTCGACATTTTGACCAAGGGCCACGAAACCATTGTCCAGTCCTGTCGAGATGTGCTCAAGTTTTCCCAACCCGCTGATGATGAATCCACCATTGCCTTGGCTTCGGACCGGATGCGGGTCCATGAGAAGACGGCTTGGATGTTGCGTGCCATGAATAAATAGGCTGCAGTTTTACCTATTCCTGGCTGAAACTTTACTGGAATTTCGCCCTGGGCAATTCCCCCAGGTAGCGGGATAGGTAGGGAGAAAAAATTTCGTAAATTAGGGTTAGGGGTTTACGGTCATGCCAGAAAAGGTAATGTCGACCCCAAAAAGGCCCTTCCTGGCCAAAGGCATCGGCTAAGGCACGGTTGTGGCCACAGTATATGGCCTGGATATCCCGATACAACTCGGTATGTAATCGGGAAAGGCTGTCCCATATGGGTAAATTGCGATTTTGCAAATATTCGTCCACATGGCTGGCATCCCACCAGGAAACGGCATAGGCTAGCCTTTGGCCAGATTGGGTCCTCAGCCACACCTGTCGCCGCAGATGGGGACTGGGTACAGTGTTAATTTGGGGGGGGGCGCCGTCATCCCTGGGGCCCACCGGGGCCATGTCAATCACATCTACCTCTGTCTTCTCCCCGGTGAGTAGTTGCAGGTGCCTGGTGGGGGAACCGTCCCCAAGGATGAGGATTTGCCATGGGGGGGGCAGGATGCTGTGGGGCAAACCATGCCTAACGTCGTGTTGATCCCCCTGCCAGAGTAGGTCCAGTGAATGCCAAGCAAGGGAAGGGGAAACGGCCGGAGAGAGGTTCAAGGGGAATTGCCTGTGCGTTACAAAACTTTACATTTTCGTGACTTTTTCGATGATAACAAACTCAAGCTAAGGAGGTGGGCTTTCTGTTTCCTGGCGATCGCCGTTTTTGTTGGGATCATTACCGGGTCATGGTTGACTTCTCCAGGGGAATCAGTGGGTCTGGGACAAACCCTTCCACCCAGGGGGGACTTGCGCATAGCCGTGATTAGTGACCTCAACAGCGCCTATGGTTCTACCAGCTATGAGCCAGAGGTACACAAAGCGTTGGAGCTTATCCCCAATTTGCAACCAGACCTTGTTCTTTGTAGTGGGGACATGGTGGCGGGGCAGAGTCCTAAGTTAACCAATGCCCAAATTCAAGCCATGTGGAACGCCTTTGACCAGGTGGTAGCTAGGCCCCTACGACAGGCCCAGATTCCCTTTGGTTTCACTATGGGGAACCATGATGCTTCCGGTGCTCTGGATCAAAATCGTCGTTTTCGTTTCCAAAATGAACGGGATTTGGCCGCCGGTTATTGGCGCAATCCAGCCCACGATCCCGGCATAACTTTCCTGGATAAAAATGATTTTCCTTTCTACTACACCTTTACTCAAAATGGTGTTTTTTTCCTAGTTTGGGATGGTTCTACCCACCAAATTCCCCCAGAAAAGTTGGCTTGGGTGGAAAGGGCCCTGGCCAGTGCGCCCGCCCAAAATGCCAAGTTACGAATGGCGATCGGCCATTTACCCCTCTATGGGGTGGCGGAAGGTCGCAATAAACCGGGGGAAGTGATGGCCAATGCTGAACAGTTAAGAGCTTTGTTGGAAAGGTACCAAGTTCATACCTATATCAGTGGGCACCAACATGCTTACTATCCTGGCCGGCGAGGGAACTTAGAATTACTCCACACAGGATTACTGGGGGCGGGCCCCAGAGCTTTAATTGGCCAAGAACGGCGATCGCCAAAGACGTTAACCATTTTAGATTTCACGTTTGATCAACCGGATCAAGTGCAATACACCACCTACGATATGAAGGATTTGAGCCCTGTGGGACTGGAATCCTTACCCCGGTTTCTCTTGGGCCATAATGGCCGGGTAATCCGCCGAGACCTGAGGGAAGCAAATTTGACCCCAGCGGAGCAGCAGGCCTGTGGCGCAAGTTTGGGCTCGACCCTGTGCAATGTTAGGTAAGCAATTGAGTAGTGGGGATGGTTAGTCATCAATGGCCAGTTAAAACTACCATGGGAATTTGTCCCCAGACTTGCCGATTTTCTTTCAGACCATGGCTGCCGTTACCCCCAACAATCTCCCTCCCCTCAACAAAGCCACCTTCTGTGCCATCATTCACCAGGAAATCAGTGATGAGGTGGTCAACGCCCTCCTAGCCTATTATCTCGGTTATCGATTCGACGGCGATCGCCAACGGTGGGAACTGGGAGAAGTGGAGTCAAGCTGGGCCCAGGAGTATCCCGAACCTCCCAATTTCATCGAAAATCGTCCCCCCACAGTCAAGCTGACCCGGTCTATTCCCCCGGAAAATAAACAATTGCTCAAGGAACAGTTGGGTTTTACTGGTTATAAAATTGGCGAGTTCACCCCCCGCCACACCCGCCGAGCCACAGCGGTTAATTGGTTGCTCAGTTACATGGCTATCCACGAGCTCCCATTGCATTGACAAAGAAATGGGCCAGGGAGACCCATTCCGCTCCCCAGCCCCCGATTCTCCCTGATCAAACCATTAGAAACTGGGATATCTACCAGCCCTTTTCTGCTTGGTCAAGCACGTAGGACGCCACATCTTCCATGTCGCTGTCACTGATGCGACCCTTAAAGCCGGGCATAGCTCCATTACCATTGGTGATTTGAGCAACAATTGCTGCCACGGAGTTCTTGCCATTGGCTTCCAAGTCGGCCATTTTCAAGGTTTTGCTGGGGTTGATGGAATTAAGCCCCCCATTGTGGCAAGCGGCACAGTTGCCGGCAAAAATAGCTTTACCATGGGCTAGGTCAGCGGCTAAGGCGGTGTTACCTAGGGAAAAAATACCCCCCAGGAAAATTAGACAAGGAAGGGCAATGCCCCAAAAAATCTGGCTAGCTTGGTTGAACAATTTAAACATTAGTTCTCCTTTCAAGGATAAAGTCTTCAAGACGCGAAGGTATTATGGGAGGCGATCAAGACAAAGTCAAAAGACAATCTGTCAAAGTTACGGTCAAGCTAGAATTGGCTAGGTTTGTGGAGGGGCCATGGCAGTCCCATTCCTAGCCCACCGTTTTTTTATAATTTCCCCAGCTTTTACGATGGTTTCATGGTGCCGATGGCGATCGCCAAGACGTTGGTTTCTGTTTGCGTGTCTGGGACTGTTGCTCAGTGGGTTAATCAGTTGCCAGGGCAGACAACCCCAGAGCATGGAGGGGAAAGTCAGCTTTTGGACCATGCAACTACAACCAAAATTTAACCAGTATTTTGACGAATTGATTGGTACCTTTGAGCGAGAAAATCCACCGGAGCAGGTAAATTGGGTGGATATTCCCTGGAATGCCATGGAGAGCAAAATTCTCACCGCTGTCTCGGCTAACACAGCCCCCGACGTAGTCAACCTCAACCCCACTTTTGCTTCTTTATTAGCCAGTAAAAATGCCTGGCTCAATTTGGAACAGGAGGTGAGGCCCGAAGTTAAGGCCCGCTATCTGCCTAGTATTTGGCAAGCCAACAGTCTTAGGGAAGGGGAGGTGTTTGGTTTCCCCTGGTATCTCACCACCCGCATCACCATCTATAACCAGGATCTACTACGACAGGCGGGGTTGTCCGCCCCTCCAGCCACCTTTGCGGAGTTAGCTGTGGCAGCCAAAGCAATTCGGGAAACCACCGGTAAGTATGGTTTTTTCATCACTTTTTCCCCCTCCGATTCCGCCGAGGCCCTAGAAAGTCTAGTGCAAATGGGAGTGCGGTTGGTGGACGATGACGGCCGAGCCGCCTTTAACAGTGCCGCCGGCAAAGTGGCCTTTCAATATTGGGTAGATCTGTATCAGCAGGGATTACTGCCACCGGAAGTTTTAACCGAAGGACATCGTCGGGCCGGAGACCTTTATCAGTCCGGGGCGATCGCCTTTTTATCAGCGGGGCCAGAGCTATTAGCTAGTTTGGAAAAAAATGCCCCCAGCATTGCGAAAGTTTCCGCGGCCGCGCCCCAAATTGTCGGGGAAACTGGTAAAAGAAATGTGGCAGTGATGAATCTAGTCATTCCCCGGAGCACCCAAAATCCCACCGGAGCAATTAAATTTGCCGAATTTGTCACCAACACGGACAATCAATTTACATTTATCAAACAGGCCAATGTCTTACCCTCCACCATTGGTGCCGTCGATAAGTATCGAGAAGAGTTGGCAAAAATCAGCAACGCCAGTTCCTTGGAAAATGCCCGTCGGGTCGCATTGGAACAATTGCCCACAGCGGAGGTTTTAATTCCCCCCATGGCCAACCTCAATCAGCTCAAGCGCATCATCTACGAAAACCTTGGGGCGGCAATGGTGGGCAACAAAACTGTAGACCAGGCCCTACAGGATGCGGAACAAGTCTGGAACGATAACTTGAAAGGCTAGACCAGGGTAGTTGCAGTCGATGCCCCGCATTGGTCAGTCGTTGTTGCTATCTACCTGTCATGTTGATCAGGATAGAAGGAAATAATCAGCATGCACATCTGCTGCACCGATTGATTACCTATAACCCGGCCCGATCCCCAAGGGTATGGCCAAAAATTTTCGCCCCTCCAAGGCAACTGTTAGCCCTGAACAGTTTTCACATTGCCTTTAGCATTTAAACTGACAGGCAGTTTTGCTCCCCGGAGCTAAAGCCCATCTCGACCATTCACCTAGCGATCGCCATGAGCAGTACCCAAGATTATATCGGCGAGGAAGCCGCCACCAGAGTCAAAATCCTTAGTGAAGCTTTGCCCTACATTCAACACTTTGCTGGCCGCACTGTGGTGGTCAAATATGGGGGAGCTGCCATGAAGGACAGCAACCTCAAAGACAAGGTGATCCGCGATATCGTCTTTATGGCCTCCGTTGGCATTCGCCCGGTGGTGGTCCATGGCGGAGGGCCAGAAATTAACACTTGGTTGGATAAGGTAGGCATTCAACCCCAATTTAAAGATGGATTAAGGGTCACCGATGCGGCCACCATGGATATTGTTGAAATGGTGCTGGTGGGTAGGGTTAACAAAGAATTGGTCAATTTAATTAACCAAGCCGGCGGTAAAGCGGTGGGACTTTGCGGCAAAGACGGCCAATTAATGACTGCCCGCACCATGACCAATAAAGACGTTGGTTTTGTGGGGGAGGTGAGTTCCGTTGATGCTCGGGTGGTGGAAACCTTGGTAAAAAGCGGTTACATTCCCGTCATTTCCAGTGTGGCGGCGGATGAATTCGGTCAAGCCCACAATATTAATGCTGATACCTGTGCTGGGGAATTAGCGGCGGCCCTAGGGGCAGAAAAATTAATCCTCCTCACCGATACCAGAGGTATTTTGCGAGATTATCAAGACCCCTCCACCCTAATCCACAAGTTAGATATTCAACAGGCGCGGGAATTGATTGGCTCCGGCATAGTGGCGGGGGGCATGATTCCCAAAGTCAACTGTTGTGTGCGATCCCTAGCCCAAGGGGTGAGAGCAGCCCATATCCTTGATGGCCGTTTGCCCCATGCCCTGTTGCTGGAAGTATTCACTGATTTGGGCATTGGTTCGATGATTGTGGCTTCGGGCTATGATCTTTGAGGCGGAAGAGATTTTTTCTAACCCCTTCAACAATGGATTAAGCAATCATTTTGGCTGATAACTTTTTACCTTTGCTGTCAGGATCTGCCCAGTTAAAACTATTGCAATTGGTCAGCCCTACCTTGCCGGTGGGAGCCTACAACTATTCTGAAGGCTTGGAATGGTTAATCGAACGGGGAAATATTACTAATGCTGATACCCTGGGGGCATGGATTACCCAAGAGTTAGGCCAGGGTTCCATTGCAGTGGACACAGCTATCATGGCTCGGGCCCATCGGCTTACTGGCCAACTTGCCAAAACCGATATTGCACCCAACCCCACTGTTAAAAATTTATCTTATTGGAATCAATGGTTAACGGCCACTAGGGAGAGTCGAGAACTAAGAGAGCAGAGCTTGCAAATGGGAGGATCCCTGCGAAAATTGTTGGTGGATTTAGACCCGGCTGTGCAGGCTTGGTTTGAGCCGATTCCCTCCACACAACCCTGTAACTATGCGATCGCCTTTGGAGTAGGGGCCGCTTTTTGGGGCATTGATCTCCATCAGAGTGGGTTGGGCTATCTCCACAGTTGGGCTAATAACTTGATTTCAGCCGGGATAAGACTGATTCCGTTGGGACAGACGACAGGTCAAAAACTGTTGTTGCATTTAACACCCACCATTTTGCATCAATGGCAGAGAATTTTATTACTGGGGGATGATGATCTGTACAGTTGCAGTTGGGGGTTGGCTCTGGCTAGCATGGGCCATGAAAGTCAATACACTAGACTATTCCGGAGTTAGTTTTAACTGGCCATGATCCTCGGGAGTGGTCGGATTTTTCTGTAAACCAGGGTGTTGAAAAGGGAAAATCCAGATTTTCAGCCAGTCTAGGAACAATTCTGTGATCATTCCCTGATTCTCAGCTGTTGAATAGTTTCCGTTGTTTATTGAGCAAATTAAAGGAAACAGTAATGTCTTTAGAAAACGAAACTTTTTGTCTTGTAGCCAAATTGAACAGTTCAGTTTGTGCTAAATGGAAGGATTTAATTAAAAATTTCAATGAAATGTCGAGGCTATGGCTGAAAGTATTTACGCAATCAATAATTTAGTCGGATTACTCTAATTTCAGACCTGGCGGTAGTTGAAGACAAAAATATACTGTTTTTGCATCCCTTTGCACAAAGTACCGGCTCCTATGTAATGCTGGTTATAGCTTAATTAATCTCTTACCTCATCCTATGACTGCCACTGTTACTGCCCAAGAAGCTTTCCGAGCTGCCTATGAAAACCGCTACACCTGGAACGAAGATTTTCCCGGTTATCGAGCCCACCTCACCGTTACCCAAGGGGATGAACGCTACACAGGGGAAGTGGAAGTGAAGGCGGACTACACCGTTACCGTAACTGGTTTCAGCGACGAAACTGTGCAGGAAAGCGTTTATAACCAAATGCGAGACATTGTTACCCACCGTAAACAGGGAAATTTTGAAAAGTCCCATGGTAAGAATCAGTTTAGCTTTGGGGAAACCGATGCTTCCGGGGCGATCGCCATTGATGTGAAGGGAGATGCCATGGGATCGAACTATAAAATCCGGGGTACGGAAATTTGCCAGGTCAGCCGAGTGATGGGGCCTGTGGCTTTCACCATTAACACTGAAGAAAGTTTGGATACCGGCTCCGGCTACATTGCCGTTAAATATAACGCTATTTTCAAAGATCCTAAAACTGATACCCTCAAAGGTAAAAGGGACTTCACCGAAGCCTATGTGGAACTAGGGGGTTATTATCTACCCACCCAACAGACCGTAGAGGCGATCGCCGCTGGTGGAGAAAAAACCTTTACCGATTTCAGCTTCACCAATTTAGAACTTTTGGCATAGGTGACAGCGCTTTGTCCAGGTTAGCAACTCCATTGGTATCAACGTCTGCCCCCACCATTGTGGTGGAAAATTTGAGCAAGGTTTATCCCATTGCCCTCAAATCCCCTGGTCTGAAGGGAACATTGCAACATTTTTGGCAAAGACGTTACCGCCAAATTCTTGCGGTGCAGGATATTTCCTTTACCATTCCCCCCGGGGCGATGGTGGGCTTCCTCGGTGCCAATGGAGCCGGCAAAACCACCACATTGAAAATGCTTACAGGGCTGATTAAGCCCTCCGGAGGAAAAGTGCGGGTGGCGGGCTTTGATCCCTTCCGTCGACAAACGGCCTTTTTACGGCGCACCAGTTTAGTAATGGGGCAAAAGCAACAATTAATCTGGGATTTACCTACCCTGGATTCCCTCCGCATCAATGGGGCAATTTACGAAATTCCTGACCAAATCTTTGAACAACGGCTGGGGGAATTGAGCGAAATGCTCGATTTAACCACGGAATTAAAACAACCAGTGCGGAAACTTTCCCTGGGGCAACGGATGAAAGCGGAATTGTTAGCCGCCCTGCTCCACCACCCCACCGTTTTATTTTTGGATGAACCCACTTTGGGGCTGGATGTTAATGCCCAAGTGGCGGTGCGGCAGTTTTTACAGGAATACAACCAGCGTTACCAGGCCACC
Organism: Synechocystis sp. FACHB-383; assembly: GCF_014698605.1. Classification (NCBI taxonomy): domain Bacteria; kingdom Bacillati; phylum Cyanobacteriota; class Cyanophyceae; order Synechococcales; family Merismopediaceae; genus Synechocystis; species Synechocystis sp. FACHB-383. The sequence goes on from NZ_JACJTJ010000012.1 coordinate 38,646, forward strand.
GTGTTACTGACCAGCCATTACATGGCAGACATCACCGCCCTTTGTGAGCGGGTGCTATTGATTCACCAGGGACAATTGATGTATGACGGTGATCTGGAAGCCCTGGTAGAAAGATTTTCCCCTTACCGGCAAGTGGCAGTGGAATTATCTACTCCCATAACTCTGGAAAAATTAGAGATCTATGGGGAAGTGGAGAGTGTGGAGGGTTTACTGGTGCGCTTTTTGCTCAAACGGGAAAGCCTCACCACGGCGATCGCCAAGCTGTTAGCAGAGTTGCCGGTATCAGACTTAAGCGTGTCTGACCCTCCCATCGAAGAAATCATTGGTCGTCTATTTTCCCAGGGTAATTTGGACAATAAACTTTGATCTTTAACCAGTGGTGAACTACTCCTCCCTGCTTGTAGCAGCAAATCTGCCGATGAGGAAGGAGAGTGTTTGCCTGTAAAGGTTAAAGATGGCAAGCAAGAAAATTTTTTACACCGCTACGGTGGCGGGGGCTTGTACCTGGCCTAAAAACTGATTCAGTTCTTCCCCTTCGATGACCTCTTTTTCGAGGATTTTTTCGGCGATCGCCTCCAGTAAATCGCGATTATGGTCGAGAATTGCCAAAGCCTGGTTATGGCCCTGCTCAACGATTTCTTTGACTTCTAGATCAATTTCCTTGGCAGTGTCATCACTGACCATACGCCGGGGATTGCCCATGCCCTGCCCCAGAAAATTATTTTGCTGACCCTTATCGTAGGCGAGGGGTCCCAAAACCTTGCTCATGCCGTAGGTGGTGACCATTTGCTCTGCTAAATCCGTGGCCCGTTGTAAATCATTGGCCGCGCCAGTGGTGATGCTGTCAAAAACAATTTCTTCGGCGGCCCTTCCCCCTAGCAGGGTGGCAATTTGATCCCGTAGTTCGGACTCGTTTAACAAAAAGCGGTCTTCTGTGGGCATTTGGAGGGTATAACCCAGGGCGGCCATCCCCCGGGGCACAATGGAAATTTTCGCCACCTGACCACCGCCGGGCATCACTGCCCCCACTAGCGCATGGCCCACTTCATGGTAGGCAACAATTTTTTTCTCCTTATCCGACAGCACCCGACTTTTCTTCTCCAAGCCGGCCACCACCCGTTCGATCGCCTCGCGGAAATCGGCTTCAATAACGCTATTTTGCTTATTGCGGGCGGCTAGCAGTGCCGCTTCGTTGACTAAATTAGCCAAGTCAGCCCCGGCAAAACCAGGGGTACGGGTGGCAATATTTTTTAGCTCCACCTCGTTGTCTAATTTAATTTTCTTGGCATAAATTTCTAAAATTTTCAGCCTGCCTGCCAAATCTGGCCGGTCCACCAACACCTGGCGATCGAAACGCCCAGGACGGAGTAAAGCTGGGTCCAAAGTTTCTGGGCGGTTAGTAGCCGCTAACACAATCACCGTCGCCCCCGCCGCACTGAACCCATCCATTTCCGTCAGCAGTTGGTTCAGAGTCTGTTCCCGCTCATCGTTGCCCCCCATCAAACCACCGCTGGCTCGGGATTTACCGATGGCGTCCAATTCGTCAATGAAGACAATGCAAGGGGCTTGCTTTTTGGCTTGCTCAAATAAATCCCTTACCCGGGCGGCCCCTGCCCCCACAAAGAGTTCGACAAATTCTGAACCAGAAATGATAAAAAATGGCACCCCTGCTTCCCCCGCGGCGGCCTTAGCGAGCAGGGTTTTACCTGTGCCGGGAGGCCCCACTAGCAAGACACCCTTAGGAATTTTTGCCCCCAGGGCAGTGTAACGTTGGGGAAATTTGAGAAAATCCACCACTTCGCTCAGTTCTGTTTTGGCCTCTTCTACCCCGGCCACATCGTCAAAGGTAACTTTGGTGGAATCCCCTTCCACATAGACTTTTGCCTTACTTTTAGTAAAAGCCAAAGCCCCGCCGGGGGCACCATTATTATTACGGTTCAAGAAAAATGACCAGATACCAACAAAAATCAGCGGGGGAATGACCCAACTTAAAAGGGTGCCAAACCAAGAATTTTTTGCTGGGGGAGCGGCGGCAAATTCAATGCCCTTGGCTTCCAAGCGCTTGGGTAACTCCAGATCAAAAATAGGAGTGGTTCTTAAAATCTGTCCATCGGCCGCTTTTTCCTTGCCCTCATCCCCTAACTCCGGCTTAAGTTGGTAGCGAATCTCGTTTTGGCCCACATAAACACTGACAACTTTGTCCCCTTCCACCTGGTCAATGAAAAGACTGTAGGGTACTTGGGGGGGTTGGGAACCAAATAATGTTGGGGCAAGCAGGTTCACCAATAGGTAAATGGTGGCACCCCACAGCAAAACGCTAGCAAGGCGACGTTGCCATTGGGGTTGGGGTTTGATGGCCATGGGTTTGGAGGAGAGTAACTAAACAAAAAAATCTGGCGATCTAGTCAATCGGCCTTTCCCCATCATATCCCTAACCCAAGGTGATATTTCTGCGCTATGGCTTTCAGCCTAGGGTTTGGGGGCTGGCAATCTAGCAAATACGGGGCAATTGTTCCCCACTGATCATGTCCAGTAAACGGGGGGCACCAATGCGACTCTCTAGGGTGACTAACCCCAAAGCCCGTGCACTTTTGCCTGTAACTGTACCGATCGCCGTGGCTTGGGGATGGAAAGTTTGCAAAATTTCTAGGGTTTTTTGCTCTGCTGTTGGGGGCACAATGGCTAAAAATCGTCCTTCATTGGCTACATAAAGGGGGTCAAAACCCAATAGTTCGCAGGCGGCCTGCACTTCTGTCTCCACCGGAATCAAATTTTCCCGCAAAGCCATGGTCACTCCCGCGGTTTGGGCAATTTCATTCGCCGCACTGGCCAGCCCCCCCCTGGTCAAGTCCCGCAGACAATGGATCGGTATTCCTGTTGACAATAAAGCTTCCACTTGCCGATGAACCGGGGCTGAATCACTCTCAATGGTGGTTTCAAATTCCAATCCTTGACGCACCGCCATAATGGCCATGCCGTGGCGACCCAAATCCCCACTGATAATTAGGCGATCGCCCACCTGTACCTGATTGGGATGGATAGTTTGTTGATGGTCAAGGGAACCAATGCCACTAGTGTTGATGAAAATGCCGTCCCCCTTACCCCGGTCCACCACTTTGGTATCGCCAGTAATAATTTCCACGCCACAATTTTTCGCCGCTTGCCCCAGGGATTGGGCTATCCGCCAGAGGGTTTCCATCGACAATCCTTCTTCCAGGATAAAACCAACGCTAATGTAACGGGGAGTAGCGCCGGCCATGGCCAGGTCATTAATAGTGCCGTGGACTGCCAAAGAACCGATGTCGCCCCCAGGGAAAAAGAGGGGATTGATTACGTAGGAATCGGTGGTGAAGGCCCAGGATCCAGGGTTAACTGTAAACACCGCCGCGTCATGGCTGCCTGTTTCGGAAGCGCCAAAGGCCGGTAGAAAAATTTGCTTGAGTAATTGTTGGCTCAACTTACCGCCCCCACCGTGGGCCAACAGCACCTGGGGATAACGTTCAAGGGGGATGGGACAGGCTAAGTTCACTAGAAGTTAATCTCTTTATGGGAGGGAAAATCACGGCCAAGAACTTAAATTTCTTCAGGATCAACGCCCAATTCCTTTAGTTTGGCCGCCAGGCGATCGGCCCGTTGTTGTTCCTCGTTAGCCCGTTGCTTTTCCTTGGCCATCTCTTGATTAAACTCCACCGTAGTCAGGAATTTGCGGCCGTCAGGATAATAAATTTCTAGGGTATCGGGGGTAAGTAGAAAACGAATGCCCAGGAGGGGGCTAGTCCAATCTTCTATGGTCTCAATCATCTCTAATCCGTTTTCTCCCCGCTGCAGTCCAGTTAATTCGTTGTCATCAGGGTCATAAACGTAATACTCATTCACTCCGTAGCGTTCATAAAATTGTAATTTGCGAATCATTTCCTTGGCACGATTACCGGGAGAGAGGATTTCAAAGACCACCTGGGGAGCAGTATTATCTTCCTCCCATTGCCGATAGGAGCCTCGTTTTCCCTTGGGTCGCCCTAGGGCAACCATGGCATCGGGGGCCACACGAATTTCGGGATGTCCTTCCACCGGATACCAGAGTAAATCCCCCGCCACAAAAATGTTGGCATCTTGGGCAAAAAGACATTCCAGATTTTCCTTGAGTAAAACAATCCATTGAAACTGTTCTGTATTATCCGCCATGGGTTGGCCGTCGCTGTCGGCATAAATAATGGTGCGATGGGGAGCTATAACCATTTGCTTAAGTTTCCTAAAACGGGCAACTTCCCCTGTATTTTACTCAGAAATCCCTAGGAGCCGCGTTTGGCAATTTATCCAGAATGTGTTTCAAGAATTCCCCTGACCCCTAATTCAAAGGGGAAAACCCCAGAGTAGCCTAGAGCTTTAGGACAAAAATTTAAGGGGCTGGGCACAACTCACTCAACAAGTTCCCATCCAAATACGTTGACCATTTTCTCGATATTGGGACTGACCCAATCAAATTTTGAGCTGGGTGATGGCAATGTTGCCGGAAAAGCAAACGTCAATGTCGGATCCAGGTTGTCGTGGTCGCTGGCTGTATTCTCCCCGGTAAAAGAAATTTGACCCTTCTATGGTGAAGGCTACGGGCAGGGGATCTCGACTGGGTTCACAAAAAATCAATTCCGGTTCCGGATCGCCGCTTTGCCAATGGGGTAGGTTAACGTTCCAAAAATGTTGGGGGGGTAAATCCTGTTGCCAAAGGGTATTGAAGACAGCATTGGCCCAGTGGGAAGCCCAGACCCAATCAATGGTGCGGGGTTTGTTGATCCAATGGGAAATGGCGATCGCCTTGTGGCCAAGGATCGCGGCCTCCCGTACCGCCGCCACTGTGCCGGAGAGATAGGAGTCGATGCCCATATTGCCCCCCGCATTAATGCCCGCAATGACCCAGTCCACTTCTGGATAAAAATGAACCACCCCTAAACGGGTACAGTCCGCCGGAGTGCCGTCCACTGCGTAACGGTCTTTGCCCCTCTGCTCCACGGCGATCGCCTGGTCTGTGGTCACCTTATGGCCACAGCCGGAATGTTGATTTTTTGGGGCCACCCACACACCCCGTTTACCAAGGGCTTCGTAGAGAGCTTCAATACCAGGGGCATCAATGCCATCGTCATTGGTGAGCAAAAAATTCATAGGATAAAGCACTAATCAAACTGGCAAAGCTAAACAAGCCCTTTAAACCATAGCGAAAATTGTCCAGGCCGTGATTTTGTTAAGATGTAGTCTGAGACCCCATTGTTGAGATAGGCCCGTAGAACGTCCATGACTGCCACCCTCCTCGTTGAAAAGCAAAAAGTTGATCATCCCCCTTTGGAACTCCATTACCTGGGAGATAAGGTGCTCCGACAACCGGCCAAGCGCATTGCCAAGGTAGATGACAGTATCCGCAAATTGGCCAAGGAGATGTTGCAGACCATGTACAGTGCTAACGGCATTGGTTTAGCTGCGCCCCAAGTGGGGGTTAACAAACAATTATTGGTGGTGGATTGTGAACAGGATAAGCCTGATGAACCGCCCCTCATTATGATCAATCCCCAGATTACCCGCACTAGCGAAGAACTTTGTGTAGTGGAAGAGGGTTGTCTGAGTGTGCCCAATGTTTATATGGATGTTACCCGACCCAGGGCGATCGAAGTGACCTACAAGGATGAGCATGGCCGCCCCCAAAAACGCCTTTTTGCTGAGCTAACCGCTAGGGTAATTCAACACGAAATGGACCACCTCAATGGTGTTATGTTTGTGGACCGGGTGGACAATCCCCTGGCTTTGGCAGAATCTTTGAAGAAAGAAGGTTTTTCCATGCAGGCTGTGAAGCCCATGGCCTAGCCTGGCCCTGTAAACATAGCCTAATGGACTCCATTTTGTCTGGGGGTCTATTTTTACAGGCCTCCGTAACTTTAGATAGGGAGGGAAGCCGATGGGAATTTACCCTCTTTCCGGAGATCTGACCGCTGCGTAGAGGGGAAATTTAAGACCTTTCCGACAACCCCTTAACGGTAAACTGGACTGTTGACTGTTCATTCGTCCCGGAGGTTGATTTTCTATGACTCCCAAAAGTAGTATTCTTTTGCTCCTTTCCTGCGTGTCGGCGATCGCCGCTGTGGGCTGCGTATTTGAACTGTCATCGGGGCAACCGGAATTAGGCAGTGCCACCACCACGGCCATTTTGCTGGGTAGCATTCCCCTGACGGCCATCTTCTTTTGGATTGCGGTGCAGGACACCAGGGCCAACATGAAATAACCAACAAATAGCTCAAAAGTATTTAATTTCTAATTTTTCCCGTTTGCGTCACCATGGCCGATTCCCATTCCCACTCCAGCCTCGAAGAAATCCGTGCCACCCGCCTAGAAAAAGCGGCACAATTACGACAACTCGGCCTTAATCCCTACGCCTACACCTGGGATGTTACCCACCAAGCAAAGGAACTTCAAGCAGCCTATCAAGACCTGGCCAATGGTGAAGAAGTAGACCTCAAAGTGGCGATCGCCGGTCGAATTTTAGCGCGGCGGGTCATGGGAAAATTGGCCTTTTTTACCCTCCAGGACGAGAGCGGCACTATCCAACTTTATTTGGAAAAGCAACGGCTGACGGAAAATATGCCGGAGTTGGAAAACGCTTTTAATTTGCTGAAGAAAATCACCGATGTGGGGGATATTTTAGGGGTGACGGGCACCCTGAAGCGCACGGAGAAAGGAGAATTATCAGTTTATGTGCAAACCTATGCCGTACTCACTAAATCTCTATTGCCCCTACCGGACAAATGGCACGGTTTAACCGATACGGAAAAGCGTTATCGTCAACGTTACGTGGATTTAATTGTTAACCCCACCGTGCGTCAAACGTTCCGTCGTCGGGCCCAGATTACTGCCGTCATCCGCCGTTACTTAGATGAACAGGGCTTTATTGAAATTGAAACTCCAGTCTTGCAAGGGGAATCGGGCGGCGCAGAAGCAAGACCCTTCATCACCCACCACAACACCCTGGATATGCCCCTGTATCTCCGCATTGCCACGGAATTACATCTGAAAAGACTGGTAGTAGGGGGCTTTGAAAAGGTTTTTGAACTCGGTCGTATTTTTCGCAACGAAGGGATTTCCACCAGGCATAATCCTGAATTTACTTCCATCGAAGTCTATCAAGCCTATGTGGATTATAACGAGATGATGGCTTTGACGGAAGCCCTCGTTACCACCGCCGCCCAATCGGTACTAGGCACACTGAAAATTACCTACCAAGGGGAAGAAATCGACCTCACCCCTCCCTGGAAACGCATCACTATGCACGAAGCAGTGCAGTTAGCAACGGGGGTAGATTTTAGTCAATTCACTGACTTGGAAACGGCTAAAAAAGCCGCCGCCGGAGCAGGCATTGGCGTGGCCGAAGATTGTCCTTCCCTGGGGCATTTGTTAAACCAGGCCTTTGAGCAAAAAGTGGAAGGAACGTTAATGCAACCAACTTTCATTACCGATTTTCCGGTGGAAATTTCCCCCTTGGCCAAACCCCATCGCAGTAAGCCAGGGCTAGTGGAACGATTTGAGTTATTTGTTTACGGTCGGGAATTGGCCAACAGCTTTTCTGAGTTGACAGATCCTATTGATCAACGTCAACGCTTGGAAGCTCAGGCGGCCAAAAAAGCGGCAGGGGATTTAGAAGCCCACAGCGTCGATGAAGATTTCCTCACTGCTTTGGAATATGGCATGCCTCCCACCGGTGGTTTGGGCATTGGCATCGATCGCCTGGTGATGTTGCTAACGGATTCCCCCAGCATTCGGGATGTCATTGCTTTCCCGTTATTGAAAAATCAGGAAGCCAGCGCTGAGGATTGATCTCTGGCCAACGCAATTTTTTCTTAGGGGCTAATGGCTGAGGTGATTTGGTTAACTAATTGGCCCCTAAATTTCCTTAATTTCCACCCTGGGAATTCTGAGATAGGCCATGCGCTTCAGTTCCCGCCGTCCTCGGGCAACGGAATCTAAAATTAAGCCACAGGTAAAAAATACAAAGCCTAGGGACATCAGAGAAGCGGCAATGATCAGAGTGGGAAATCGAGGCACTTGCCCCGTTTCTAGATAAGTCCACAACACCGGTAACATTAAGGCGATCGCCGCTCCGGAAAATAGGGCAAAGAAAACACCAAAAAACAAGAACGGCCTGGTTTCCTTCATCAACAAAAATGAAGTGCCCAAAACCCGAAAACCATCACTAATAGTGTTTAACTTGCTTTCAGAACCGGAAGGGCGGGATTGGTACAACACCGGCTCCTCAGCGAAGGGCAACCGTAACTCCAGGGTATGAATGGTTAATTCCGTTTCAATTTCAAAACCGTTAGAAATGGCCGGAAAGCACTTGACGAAGCGACGGGAAAAAATTCTGTAGCCCGATAACATATCGTCCAGCCGGGCTCCAAATTGTAACTCCACAATGCCCTTAAGGAACTGATTGCCACTGCGATGACCAAAACGGTAGGCTTCCTTATCCTTAAATTCCGATCGCCTGGCCCCCACCACCATATCCAATTGCTCATTAATCAGGCGATCGACTAGGCGACCCACCGCGCCGGCTTCGTAGGTATTGTCTCCATCCACCAAAATGTAGATATCCGCTTCAATATCGGCGAACATGCGGCGGATCACATTGCCTTTGCCCGGTTGTTTTTCGTAACGGACAATGGCCCCTGCTTGCTGGGCGACGGTGGCGGTGTCATCGGTGGAACAATTGTCATAAACGTAGACAGCGGCATTGGGCAACTGCTGGCGAAAATCAGTCACAACCTGAGCGATGGTCAACGCTTCATTACGGCAAGGAACTAGCACCGCCAAACGATAGGCACTGGAAAAGGAGGTTGACACCGTTAATTTAGCTAAAATTTTGGTAAAAATGGGCTGAGAGAACGTCGCAGAGTGCCAATTTTCCCCAACCCGGACAATTTAGGGTATTGATTAAGGCCTGCTGAGGCGGTTCTCAGAACTGGGGCTAATTCTATCTGGCCGGTTGTCCCTCCGCAAGTTTGCCCCGCATACAAAGGATATGGACCCCACGTCTTGCCGAGATGCCATCATCACGCCGGACTAGCGAAAAGGGTATGGCCATCGCTGTCGCAACGGTAACCCAGGCCTTCCAACAACGGTCGAACCCCTAATAGGGCTGATTTTTTGGTTTTCACATCGGCATGGATATCAATGCAAAGGTAGGGGCGGCAGGTTTTCAAGGTTTCCATGGCCCCCTGGAGGGCGTACAGTTCAAAGCCTTCAATATCAATTTTGATCGCCTTGGGACGAAGATTATTTTCCTTGGCAAATTTATCAATGGTGGTGATTTCCACCGCATAGGTGGCATAGTTATCCAAGCTCGGCTCCACGTCCTTAGCTAGGGTAGATGTGTCCGCCGCCCAGGAAAAACGGTTATCCGTGCTGTATTCAATGAATTCCGCTTCTCCCGTTTCGTCGGCGATCGCCAGGGGAAGTACCGTGATTTGGTCCAGATGATTACCCTTAATAATTTGCTCCAGGCTATGGCGGGTTTGACGAGCCGGTTCAAAGGCGTAAATATGCCCCGTACTACCCACAATTTCAGCTAAAGGAATACTAATTACCCCATAGGCTGCCCCCACGTCGAAAAACACATCCCCCGGCCGTAGATGTTGCCCCAACCAATGGACGCAGTGACTTTCTATGCAATAGGTGAAACTAAACTCCTGGGAAGTTTCCAAACAATGGGCATAGGCCCGTAAAATTTCCACCGGTATCCTGAGGGGGACCCCATTGATTTCACAGCTTAGGGTAGTTTGAGGTTGGGCTTGGGCCACAACTTCCACCAAAGCACGGCTGTAGTCCAGATGGAGGTGGTCAAAGGATTTTTGCAAACCGGCAATTAAATCGTTGGTGTCGGCAATGGCTTTGATCATGGCCGCTTCCTGCTCATCTAGGCCAAAAAGCTTGCGACGTAATTGTTTGAAAAATTTTTGCATAGGGGCGTTTCCCAAAAAATCCGATGGTTTATCCTCAGGTTGGCTAACATTCTCCCACAAAAATCAGCCCCATCTAGGGCCAGCTAAAAAATGCAATCCCCTGTGATATTATGTGGCGTTATTGGTCGCCCCAAATACCCCCAACTGAGTCATTCTTGGATCTAATGCTAATTCCTGTAATCGGCTTTGGTTTAGCTGTTATTTTATTGATTGGATTTTTTTTGCTCTATCAGGAAGTTGGCATTTTTAAAAACTTAAAATTCCTTATTATTCAGAAAAATAATCCCTTTTTTATCCTGGCTTTATTATGCCTTGTTTTAGGACTAGCCTTGGGATTAGTAGGCTATTGGGGCATTTTAGAACCGAAGCTCAGTGCGGCGGATTTGCAAGCTTTAAGACGTAACTTAGTTATTCTCAGCCTATTACTTTTCGGAGTAACTTTTCGTCAGTATTTGCTTAATTGGCTCAAGCCCGTTACCACCATGGCAATTTGGCGAAAAATTCGCGGTTTTAACTATAGAAATCGCATTGCCATTCTCACTTATATTTTGTTCGCCCTGATTGCCTTGGCTTGGATGGCCCCCATGGCATCGGCAAAGATAATTTTTTCCATTAATGACCACACTTCCCACATTGGTTACATTGTCCAAGGCAGAATGGCCCTAGAGGAAGGACAATTTCCCCTGCTGGTGGCCCCCCTAGAAAATTTTGGTTTCCGCTATCCTGGTTTTCAATTTTATAGTCAACTGCCCTATTTTTTTGGAGCAATAATTTACAAGTTTTTGACTCCCACCAATCCCTACACTGCCTATAAAATTTTGCTTTGGTCTGCCCTTTGGTTGGGGGGGATTTTCATCTATCGTCTGGGGTTCTTCTTCACCCGTTCCCAAATTGCTGCCATTTTGGGGGGAGTGGCCTATATGTCTGCCCCCTACTTTCTCAATAATGTCCATGCTAGGGGAGCCTTCACCGAGGCGATCGCCCAGGGAATTTTAGCCATCGTTTTATTTTACGTTATTCAAACTTTTTATTATCCCCATTATCGCCATTTAATTTTGGGGGCTTTAGCCTGGTGTGCCCTGGGATTAACCCACATTATTACCTTTGTTTATACGACTATTTTCATTGCTTTATTGGGCGGTATTTTCTTAGTCAAAAGTAGGCCAAGCCATTGGCAACAGGGAACTATTTACATTAGCTTAAGTTACATCTGGGCCTGGTTGCTGGCGCTGTACTTTTTAGCTCCTGTGGCTCTGGAATCTAGTAGTTTGGCCATTCGTCGTCAAATTCAAGCCATTAATCCTTTCAACACCACAGATATCACCCCGATCGCCAATTTACTAGCCCCGGACTCCCTCCCCCATCAACCAACGGAACTGGGCATCGCCCCCACCTACGGTTTCCATCCCGCTGTCGGTTGGATCCTTTTGGCTGGTTTTGGCACGGTAATTTACTTTGTTTTTGCTGGTAAATCCTTACCCCGACGCCTATGGCGATCGCAACCCTGGCTGACTCCTCTACTGAGCGTATTTATACTAGCCCTATTTCTCACTTGGAGTCCCATTAACATTTGGAATCTTTTACCCAGACAGTTGTGGGTCACCCAATTTACTTTCCGTTTTTTGACCCATGTGATGTGGTCTGGCGCACTGTTAACTACATTGGCCATTATGCTAATTTTCCGAGAAAGATTACGCAGTCGCCATTTAATTTTAGGAATATTAATTATTGTGATTGCCAGCCGTCCTTGGTTACCCATTCCCCGGGGCACAGTGACGGTGGAAGAGTTATTACAAGATCCCCTCTTTCGTTATTCCGGCGCTTTGGATTATCTCTATCGCTTGCCCAACAAATCCGTTCCCGTGAGCACAAAATCCCAACCAGCGGTGGAAAATATATATGGTAAAGCTGAGTTGCAACTGCTCCATCCCGACTGGATTCCTGGTTATCTTTCCTGGGATGTGTTCATTAATGGTCCCCTACCCATTGACGTAGATATTCCCTATCCTGCCTGGCCAGAAACGGAAAAACCCACTCTCGTTTTACAGGGTAGAGTTCCCATGGATAAAATTAAAAACCAAGCTAATTTGATCATTTTTGTTGATCAACAGCCCCTAACTTCCATTCCGTTGACCCAGGAAGAATTAAAAGTAAAAATTCCTTTCACTGACGTTAAATTGGCTGGCAATGCCTTTGAGTTAAAATTCATTGTCGATGGGGAAACCACAGATGGGAATCCTCTCTATATCAGAATGGACCATCTATACTTTGATGATTTTTCCGCCGCAAATACCCTTCTACCTGTCCATGCAACTAAGGAAATGTGTAACCAAAAGGGAATTGTGACTAACTGCGAAGTTGAAATGACCGCAGAAGCTCGCACAGTGCAGCTACCCATTTTGTACTATCCTGCAATGCAACAAGTTGTAGTAGACAATCAACCGACGGCAGGATTTTTTACTAATTATCGAGACTTTAATTTACTCAGCCTTAATTTAAGTCCGGGCAAACACCAAATCCGAGTCAAATTCACCGGCCTAATCTGGGCCAACTTGATCAGTTTTCTTGCTTGGTTAGCATTAATCATTACGGCGATCGCCTTGAAATTTTATCCACGCAAATCGGAGCAAGGAATTTACAAGTAAATAGGTAACTCAATACGCACTAGTTGATCTTAACTAACTTAATGAGAAGCAAATTAACTAATTGTAACTTTTTCTTGACTTGGCATAAGACCAAACTCTTTGATTGCCGGTAGGAAGTTACGATTTTCGTGCCCAGTTCTACTTAGTTTAATCAGCGCAAATCTTTGTAAAGGAGTGAGACTTTGCCATTGACTCAGGGTTATGCTGGGAGATGCTAGAGAGGGTAACTTATTACCTAACTCCGTTAATATCTGAACTGGAATTTGATCAGCATTTAACCATTCGGGTAAGGCCGGGACTGACAATGTAGAAGCCGGCTGACCAGTTAATTCCGTCACCCAGTTTTGCAACTTTTCACCATATTGGCTAACTTCTGCCGTTGTTTCACAGCTAGCTTCGGTTAAATACTGCCTTTGGTCCAAACTCAGTTGATGCCAATGACTTAGTTTTAATTTAACACCACAGGTGTCTAGTTTATAGCGGACAACCATGGGAATACAGCGGAGGGAGTCGACAAAATCAGTTTCAAATTGAAAAAACATTGTTGTTGCAGTTAAATTAATTTAGCCTATAATGTTAACATTTGATGTTGAGCAAGGATATAATTCAATGTCTTCCCCCAGTACTTATCACAGCGATTTTTATGCCTGGACAAAAGAACAAACTGAAATACTAAGTAACCAGCAATGGCATAAACTAGATGTTGAAAATTTGATCGAGGAAATAGAGAGTTTGGGGAGACAACAACGTCAGGAATTAAGAAGCCGTCTAGCAATTTTGCTTGGTCACCTCCTCAAATGGCAATATCAATCGGAACAAAGAAGTCGTAGTTGGCTGGCAACAATTCGGGTACAACGACGGGATATTTTAAAGTTGATTAAGGAAAATCCTAGCTTAAAAGCCCATTTATTAGAGACCATACTAGATGCTTATGACAATGGTAGAGATCTAGCCATGGGAGAAACTAACTTGCCAGAAGAAATATTTCCCCAACAATGTCCATACGTTCCTGACCAAATTTTAAACTTAGATTTTTACCCCGATAACTGATCAATCTTTAGGTTATGGTTAAAAAGCTAAATTTATTAGTTAATTTAACTTAGATTAAAATGAAGTTGTGTAAGATTGTAAAATAAAATGCTCCATTGGAACACTTGACAGCAGATTATCTTGCAGAGGTTCGACCTCAACTAACGATAAATCGGCGTCACATTAACAGCACAGGCTTTCAGTTCCGGCTGTTTAGAAATGGGGCAAGCAATGGGATGGGTCAAACTATTAACCTCTGCGTTATCTTGCCATAAGAAGCCCCAGTGCATGGGCATAAAAACCGTACCAGGGGCAATGGCCTTAGTAACTAAAACTTCTAGCTGAGCGGAACCCCGCCGAGACTTAATCGCCACTAGATCTTGGCTTTTAATGCCCAATTTTTCTGCGTCCCTAGGATGCATTTCCAATATGGGTTTGGGATGCATTTTTTTGATTTTCTCAATGTGGCCAGTACGGGTCTGGGTGTGCCAATGACCATAAAGACGACCGTTGGTGAGGACAAAAGGATAGTCAGGATCGACCGGTTCAGCTAATCCTTGACTGTGGTCTAAGCAAAAGTTCGCCCGACCAGTTTCTGTGCAAAATTTATGGTCCGTGTATAGTCTTTTGGGACTTGAGACTTCCTTTTCATGCTCAGCACTAGGGCAGGGCCATTGTAGGGGGCCAAATCTTTCCAAAGCGCCGTAACTAATGCCCGATTGGTCACACAATCTACCGGCGGTTAATTGCACATATTCTGAATGGACAGCCGCTGAATCGGAAAAGTTAAACTGCTCTTCAAAACCTAGTCTACGCCCCACTTCAGCAAAAATTTCCCAGTCAGGTCTGGCTTCCCCTGGGGGAGAACGGAACGCAGGAGAAAGGGTAACTCTCCGTTCTGAATTGGTCATTGTACCCGTTTTTTCGCTCCATTGAGCCGCTGGCAGGACTAAATGGGCATATGCCGCCGTTTCAGTGGGGAAATATGCATCTTGGTGGATTGTAAAGGTCGATCGCCGCAGGGCATTTTTAACTCTTTCTAAATCTGGCATACTGACAACTGGGTTGGTGGCCACAATCCATAGCAAACCAACCTGTTGATTTTCCAGTGCCATAAACATTTCCCAGGCCGACAAACCAGGCTGAGCATCAATGCGGCCGAGGGGAATTTGCCAGAGTTGTTCCACTTCTTGGCGATGTTGGGCATTTTGAATGGAACGGTAACCAGGCAATAAATGTGATAGTCCCCCAGCTTCCCGACCTCCCATGGCGTTGGGTTGGCCAGTGAGGGAAAAAGGCCCACTGCCTGGTTTGCCAATCTGACCAGTAAGTAAATGGAGATTAATTAAACAACGACCTTTAGCGGTGCCTTGGGATGATTGATTTAGACCCATGGACCAAAGGGAAAGCACTGTTCTGGCATTGCCCCAATAGCGAGCAGCGGTTTCCAATTGTTCCAAACTAATACCGCAAATTTGGGTAACTTTGTCCGGGGGATAATGGCTAATAACTTGACAATACTGCTCAAAATCTTGGGTATGATTATCAATGAATTCCTGGTCAATTAAATTCCACTTTTTTAGTAAATAAGCGATGCCATGGAGCAAAGAAATATCAGTGCCTGGATTGATCGCTAAATGCAAATCAGCCACTTCGGCGGTGGCAGTACAACGGGGGTCCACCACAATTAATTTGACGTGGGGATTTTGTTTATGATGTTTGCGTAAACGATTAAAAATAATGGGATGGCAATCGGCGGTATTGGTGCCAATTAAAAAAGCGCAATCGGTTAATTCTAAATCTTCATAACAACAGGGAGGGCCATCGGAACCAAAGCTCAAACCATAGGCTGAGACCGCTGAAGACATGCAAAGACGGGAGTTGGTGTCGAAATTATTAGTACCCAAACAACCTTTAAATAACTTCTGGGCGATATAGTAGTCCTCTGTTTGCATTTGCCCAGAGGCATACATGCATAAGCCACTCACACCCAAAGTCTGCTTAACCTGCTGAATTTTATCGACGATAATTTCCAGAGCCTTTTCCCAACTAATCCTTTGCAGAGGCTGGTCTAAACTTGACCGAAACATGGGGTAAAGTAAGCGCTGTTTATCCATCGACTCCATTACCGTAGCCCCTTTGACACAGACCATGCCTTGGCTAGAAGGATGTTGGCGATCGCCTCTTATTTTATAGCTATTGTGGGACTGAACCGTTGATTTCTGGGGACTAGCAACGGCTTCCAAGCCACAGCCAACCCCGCAGTAAGGACAAAGGGTTCTGGTGGGGGGAAGAATGGCTAAAGCATCCATTAAAGTATCAACAGTTAATTGAGATAAATGTAAATAAAAATAGGTTTGAAGAGCCCCCAAAATTCCCCGTTTTTAGACTGGTTGCAGAGAACTCACCGCTGAGGGCAGAAAAGTTCACAGTCTACCCACCCCAATCGGAGCTTGAGTGGGAAGGCCAAGAGGATAGATTAAAAGTTGGCCAAAGGCATCCAAGTTAGTCAAGCTTAACAGCTCTGCATCAGTGCACCAAAAGACGGTCGCAGGTAATGGAATCAACCAGCACTTGATCAGATTGGAAAATCTTAACAGTTAATTGATCCTGGGGCTGGGCCCAAAACAATAATTGTTCTCCAGGAAAAATTAGTTTTTCTTTTTTCCAGGTGCCATCAATAATTATTTGTTGTAACTTATTGCCACTATTGCGATAGTAACAAAGTTGATCATTGCCGTCTTTGGAAGTATGCACGGCCGGGGTGAGGGAGTTATTAGAGTCGTTGATGGTTGCCATTGTCTTCGGTGCTAATTGTGAACCTTGGGCCTAAGCAGAGGAGCAATAAGCACTAGGTAAACTAGGTAAAACTTGAGATAATTTAGGTGGGTTAATTAGTTTTCGGAAGATTCCACTGTAGGGGTAGGGCCACTATTGACCCTGGGACCAAAGGTTTGTACCAAGCCAATGCCCACCAAGGCGATCGCCGCCAGTCCTAGGGCTCCAGCCATAACCTTTTTGAGCAACAAACCGGCATTGGGTTTATCTTCTTTGAGGTCATCGTCATCATCATGGGCATAGCGATGGTAAAGAAAATCCAGGGCATAATTCCGCAGTTGATAATATTTGGGATCATCGGTAATCTGACTGCGGTTACGGGGCCGGTCAAAGGGAATATCCAGGATTTCACCAATTTTAGCGGCGGGACCATTGGTCATCATCACTAGGCGATCGGCTAGAAATAAGGCCTCATCAATGTCGTGGGTAATCATCAACACAGTTAGATTATTTTCTCGCCAGATTTTTAATAATTCTTCCTGTAGTTCTTCTTTGGTGATAGCATCCAACGCCCCAAAGGGTTCATCTAAAATCAAAACCTCTGGAGAAATAGCTAAAGCTCTGGCGATCGCCACCCGTTGCTTCATCCCCCCGGAAATTTGACCAGGCTTCTTTTGGGCGGCTTCTGTCAAACCCACCATTTCAAGGTAGTGGGCAACCAATTCTTCTTTTTCTGTTTTGGATTTGTCTGGATAAACCGATTCCACCGCGAGGGAAACATTATCATAGGCAGATTTCCAAGGTAGTAAACAATAATTTTGGAAAACCATCATCCGGTCTGGACCAGGGGCAGTAATTAACTGATTTTTCAGCTTAACAGTGCCACCCGTGGGTTGATTAAACCCAGAAACCATATTCAAAAGGGTAGATTTACCACAGCCAGAATGGCCAATTACACAGATAAATTCCCCCTGTTTGACCTCTAGGTTGACCCCATCTAATACCGTATAGGATCCCTGGGCAGTGGGATAGACTTTACTAACATTTTCAATGGCTAAAAAAGCAGTCTTTTCTTGGGTTAGGGTGGGGTCATTGGCATTCATTGTTTGCATAGTCATGGGGGCAATAGTGGATAGTTAAAGATCAGTAAATCGTTAAAACAAAAATCACTGAAAATAATTAAGCAACGAACTATTTACTAGGGGAGTCCACTGGATCGATCATTATTTCTGCCACTCGAATATCCCGGTGGATGGTAAAGCGTTTGATGTAACCAACGGGATCATTGGGGGTGAAAACCATGCCATCAAACAAGTTAACATTGTGGTGGTCTCCTTCCAAATCGGGCCAGCCCAATTGGCGGCAAGCTTCCCCAAATAGGTCGGGCCGCCGCACCCGCTCGATAATCTCTAGCCAATTTTTCGGAAAATCAATGTATCCCCAACGGGCTAGTTGGGTTAGAATCCAGAGCCCTTCACTACGGGAAGGATAGTTGGATTGTTGAACGTAGAATTGGTTAAATTGCAGTAACATTTCCGGCTCAGTCTCGTTACCTTTGTCATAGGCATCAATGAAGCCGGGGCTGATATATTCCGCTGCTACCCCCAGGTACTGAGGCTGGGCCAGATAATCAACTATTTCCCGACGATGACGGCGATCGTCACAATATTCACAGGCTTCTAGCAGGGCTTTCACTAGGGCCAAATGGGTTGCAGGATATTTATTGACCCATTCTTCCCGCACTCCCAAAACTTTCTCTGCATGGCCATCCCAGATATCCAAATCGGTGGCGATGACATAACCTAAATCTTCCTTAACAGCGTAGGAGTTCCACGGTTCCCCCACAGCAAAACCATCAATGTTTCCTGCTTTTAAATTGGCTACCATTTGGGGAGGCGGTAGGCGGATTAAATTAACATCCTGGTCAGGATCTATCCCCCCGGAGGCTAACCAATAGCGCAGTAAAAGATTCTGCATGGAAGCCGGATGAACCATGCCCAAGGTGGATACTTGATCGGGAGTTTCTGTCAGTTTAGTCTTTAAATCTTCTAGATTTTTAACACCCGCTTCGGCAAACTTTTTCCCCAGGGTAATGGCATTGCCGTTGCGCCCCATCACTAGGGCCGTGATCATTGGTAGAGGGGTTTTTCCTCCCATGCCTAGGGTGAGGGCCAGGGGCATACCGGCCACCATGGGAGCACCATCTAGGCGTCTTTCCCGAATGCCATCGGCGATCGCCTGCCAACTAGGTTCCTTCACCAGGTTAACCTGATCTAATCCATGCTTTTGGAAGAAACCTTTTTCTTTGGCAATTACCAACGGTGCACAATCGCTCAGGGCAATGAAACCCAAATTGAGGTTGATTTTTTCCAAACCATTGCCACTCATGGCTCCGGCAAACTGACTGACGGCCCCAACCTTTTTGGCCCGTTTTTGTTGATTGAGGAAATAGACGATTTCCCCCCGCAGGGCGTAGTAACTGGGATGGTTGACCACTTCCAAGCGGTGACGGGGCCGGGGAATGGGCACCTCTAAAACTTGGCCAATGTGAGCTTCGGGCCCCGTGGTTAACATCACCACCCGGTCTGACAATAACAGGGCTTCATCCACGTCATGGGTCACCATAATGCAGGTCACGCCGCTTTCCTGGACAATTTCCATAAGCCGCTCTTGCAAATTTCCCCGGGTCAAGGCATCCAAGGCCCCAAAGGGTTCATCCAGCAGTAGGACTTTTGGTCGAGTAGCCAAGGCCCTGGCGATCGCCACCCGTTGTTTCATACCCCCGGATAGTTCCCCTGGCCGTTTATGGGCCGCCCGTTGCAACCCCACCAAGGCAATGTTGTCGTCAATAATTTTTTCTTGTTCTGGCTTGGGCAAATTCCGCAGCACTCGATTCACGGCCAGGGCGATATTTTGCCGCACCGTCAACCAGGGCAACAGGGAATAATTTTGAAAAACCACCATCCGTTCAGGACCAGGCTCAGTGATTTCTTTCCCCTCCATGATGACCCCGCCAAACGTAGGCTTATCTAGCCCAGAGATCATGTTCAACAGGGTAGATTTGCCGCAACCAGAGTGACCAATCAAGGAAATAAATTCCCCTTGATTAATTTTTAGCTCAATGTTTTTGAGGGCAATGTAACGTCCCCCGTCGGGGAGGGGAAAAATACGATCAACATGATCAATTTCAATAAAGGGCATCATAGTTAGTCCGGGGGTGACAAATCAAAAATGGAGAAGTAATACCTAGGGAAAATGGCCGGCCTATAGATGTTGGTTATTTTTGCTCCGCCGGTACCACCAAACTTTCCAGAAAAGCGATAAAACGATCTAGCAATAAACCGACAATACCCACATAAATTAAGGCAATAATGATTTCACTGATCAGGGAACTGTTATAGGCATCCCAGATAAAAAAGCCAATACCTACACCACCAATCAGCATTTCTGCAGCGACGATCGCCAACCAGGAAAGACCGATGCCAATGCGTAGGCCAGTGAAGATATAGGGCACTGCCGCCGGAAATAGAATATTGAAAAAATATTGGCTTTTAGAAAGCTTTAGAACCCGGGAAACATTGCGGTAATCCTGGGGCACTTGCTGGGCCCCCACCGTGGTGTTGATGACAATGGGCCAAATTGCCGTAATAAAAATAACGAAAATGGCTGAAGGTTCCGCCTCCTGCAACGCCGCCAAGGCAATGGGCAACCAAGCCAAGGGGGGAATAGTCCTTAAGACCTGAAAAATTGGGTCTAGCGCATCGTACATAAATTTGCTACTGCCAATTAAAATGCCCAGGGCAATGCCCACCACCGCCGCCGCACTAAAGCCCACGGCCACCCTGGTTAGACTGGCAAAAATTTGGATACCCAAACCTTTATCGGTGCCGCCATTGTCAAAAAAGGGATTGAGAATCAAGGGATAGGTCTGTTCCAGTACCTGCACGGGACTAGGTAAGTTAGAGCCTTCCCCGGAGCAGAGAATTTGCCAAACCACCAACAAAACGGCGATCGCCACGGCAGGGCGGATAACTTTAGGGGCGTAGATGAAACTGAGGGGATTTTTTTTACGGCGGGGACGGAGCCCAGCGGTGGAACTAGCCATAATTTTTACCTGATAGTGATGAAATGAACTGGAGTAATCAGAGCAAGGGAAAGATTAGCCCAGGGGGCTAACCTAGAGCGCCACAGCTAAGCACTAACTTTTGATGGTCTTAATTTTCAAACTGTCCAGATAAGCCTGGGGATTTTCCGGATCGAAGGTTATGCCGTCAAAGAAAGTTTCCACCCCCCGGGAAGGACTGGTGGGAATTTGATCCGCTGGCACTCCAATGGCCTGGGCCGCTTCTCGCCATAGATCTTCGCGATTGACCTTATCCACAATGGCTTTCGTGTCTGTACTGGCCGGCAAATAGCCCCAACGAATGTTTTCCGTTAAAAACCATTGGTCATGGCTTTTATAGGGATAGGAAGCATTGTCATTCCAATATTTCTGCATTAAATCTGGGTCATCGAAAACCGTCTCCCCATCCCCAAAGTTGTACACTCCTTTGGAACGGTCAATGATGTCATCAAAGGGCACCTTAAACCATTCCCGTTTTGACAAAATCTGACACATTTCTTCTTTATTTTCCGCCTGGTCACACCATTGTTGAGCTTCCATTACCGCCATTAATAGGGCTTTGGCTGCTTTGGGGTTCTGATCCACCCAATCGGCCCGCATGCCAAATGCTTTCTCTGGATGATTTTTCCACAGTTGACCGGTGGTTAATGCTTGATAGCCCACCCCTTGGTTCACCGTTTGCAACGGCCAAGGTTCCCCAACGCAAAACGCTTCCATCGCATTGACCTTAACGTTAGCTACCATCTGGGCTGGTGGAACCACAATGGTGGAAACTTCCTTACCGGGCTCAATGCCTCCAGCGGCTAACCAATAGCGAATCCACATGTCGTGGGTGCCGCCAGGAAAGGTCATGGCTACCTTGGGATCTGTTACTTTGGCAAAGGCTTCTTTAAGGGGAGAAGCATCGGTACCTACTTTCAAATCTTTGTAATTATTGCCCAACTGAATGCCTTGGCCATTGACATTCAAGCGGGCCAAGATGTACATCGGGGTTGGCTTCCCGTCGGTCACAGTGCCCATGGTAATTAGGTAAGGCATGGGGGTGAGAATATGGGCCCCATCAATACCGCCACTGGCGGACCCCAATACGAGGTTATCCCTGGTGGTGCCCCAGGACGCTTGCTTCAGCACTTCCACGTCAGGCATGCCATATTTGGCATAAAAGCCCTTTTCCTTGGCAATAATCAAAGGAGCCGCATCGGTTAGGGCAATAAAGCCCAATTTGGCGGTGGTTACTTCCGGGGCATTTTCCCCTTCAACCAAGGGACTAATGGCTTGATCCGTGCCGGACCCGGACCCAGTCCCTGTGGATGTGGTGGTGGGGGAAGTACAACCATGGAGAACCACTCCTCCAATGGCGGCAGCCCCTGCGGTGAACATGAACTTACGACGGGTGCTTCGGGAAAAATTACTCATAGTTTAGGCAATAACTAAAGCCAGAAAGGGCAACTGCTGACGATCACATTCCTAGACTGGATTTTTTCCTTGTAAATATTTGTATAGTTTGTAACTAATAATTAAATTTCATGCGGTTAATGCATTTTTGCTGGCTTATTTTGCATATAACTGCAGCCGATGCCATTGTTGTTTAACTAGACCGTCATCAATGAGCTTTTCCGCTGTGGCGATCGCCGTTTCCAGATTGGGGGCGTCTGTATGTTGCCAGAGGTAAAAAGCACTGTTCCAAATTAAAGCTGGCCGCAGGGGGGTTTGTTCCCCGCTCAAAGTAGCCCGGGCCAACTCAAGATAATCGGCCAAATCAGTCCAGACTGGATTTTTTCCCCCTAGACCAAAATCAGCGGCGTGGAGCCGCAAACGGGTGAGGGAATCTTCAGCTTTGGTTAAGTCGTACAGACCAATAATGGCAGTGCGCTCCTGGGGCAAATCACAACTCCCTTCCAACCCTTTAACCGTGGTGAACGCCGGGACGCCCCGCTGGCTGAGAGCCTCGGCAATCATATTTTCCGTTGGGGGATGGACAAACCCCGCCACCACATGGTGTTTACCGGCATAGGGAACCCAAATTAACTCCAGGGTTGCCAAAGGGGGTCGTTTGCCAATTTCTTCCCGGTAAATGACTAACTTCTGGGCCTCGGGAAAATATTTGGGCAGATAAACAAAGCCCACATTGGTTTTTTCCAAAATATCCTGCATGGCCGCCAAGGATGGCGATCGCCAATCTATTCCTAGGCCTTGCCATAACTCCACCAGGGGAATTCCCTCCTTGGTGGGCATTCGATCACCGCCATGTTGAATGACGGGACAACCCGCCGTTGCCAACACTAGAGCTGTGAGGGGTCCCAAGGGGCAGGTACGATCTCGACCATCGTAGGGTTGACTGAGCACAACCACCGTTTGCCCGGAGCTCAGGGCTGGAATTTTTGGTCCCCATTGCTCAAAGGCATCCAACATCCCTGCCAATTCAGTGCCGGTGGGGCGTTTAATGCGATGGGCAATCAAAAAAGCGCCGATCTGGGCCGGAGTCGCTTCCTGACTTAGCATCAGCTCCAGAGCTCGACAAGCCTCCCCTCGAGTCAAATTTTTGCTGGTATGGGGACCACTACCCACTTTTCTCAACAGCTCTCGAAATTCCTTGCTCATAGTTCCGCAAAAATGGGCAGTTTAAGTATGGCTTCGCAAAGATTTTTTATAACTTTTTGGCTAGGGAACAAAGGTGATTTTGGCTACCAATCAACTTGTGGACGCGAAAAAACAGAGTATTTACGTACAATGAAGGGGGACAGGTCTAAGCCCCCTCCTCTGTAATGTTGCTGCTTTTCAACTCGCCCATGGCCCTCAAACTTTATTTTCTGCGCCACGCACAAACCGCCTACAGCGCCACCGGAGGCTATTGCGGTACCCCGGAAAATGACCCCGGCTTGACCCCAGAAGGAGTTTTAATGGCCAAGGAATTTGCCGAGGCCTACGCCCAACACCCTTGGCAGGCAGTCTATGTCAGTCCCTTGCAGCGGGCCCGACAAACAGCCAAACCCCTGTGCGATCGCCTGGGCATTGAAATGCAAATTCGCCCTGGCCTAAGGGAAGTGGCCTATGGGGAATGGGAAGGACTCCACCCGGACGAGGTCTACCAAAGGGACCACGACCTTTATATGCAATGGCTCACCGATCCAGCTTGGAACTCTCCCCCTGGAGGGGAAAGGGGCATTGACATCGCCCGCAGGAGCACTAGAGTGCTAGAGGAGATTGAGGACCGCTTCGAGGACGGCAATGTGTTGTTGGTTTCCCACAAAGCTACCATCCGCATCCTACTGTGCTGCCTATTGGGCATCGATGTGGGTCGTTACCGAGACCGTTTTGCCATGCCCGTCACCGGACTGAGCGTGGTGGAATTATCCTCCCGGGGACCGCTATTTCACTGTATTGCGGAACGCTCCCACCTTAGCCCCTATTTGCGCAGTTTACCCAGCACCTAGAGACGGGTAATGCTCACGGGAACCCGGCCTTTGCGCGGGTTAGCAATTTGTTGAAATGCCGCACGACTGAGGTCGATGGAGCAATTGCAACGGTCACTCACCGTCACTACGACCGATTTTCCCGTGCGACGATTGGTCACCCTAACTCTGGTGCCTAGGGGCAGACTGGGATGGGCCGCCACCATGCGACCGTGGTTGTAGACCTGGCCGTTGGCCATCTTCCGCCCTACAAATTGATTGCCATAGAAAGTGGCGGATTGGGCCAGCACTGGCAAGGGCAATACCAAGGGAATTAGTAGGCTAGCAAACAAAAAGCGCAAATCAATCAACCTCTTTAGCTTGAAACAACAATTCGAGGTTAACAGTGTAGCCCAGGAAACTTCCTTGGTCAAATTAGGTGGCTCCAACCAGCAATTTGGGGGAACCTAACGGCGGGGAAAACGTCGCTTTTGGAGAAAATCAGGAATATCTAACTCGGGGGCCATGGGGATTTCCCCTAGGGGATCTTCCGGAGCCGTTGTTGATTCCACCTTCTCTACTCCGGCCGGTGGGCCACTGATGGTGTTTTTACTGGCGGTTTTTGTCTGGGGTTTTTCTTTTTCGCCATTGAAGCCCGTGGCAATGACGGTAATTCTCATTTCTCCTTGCAGGCGATCGTCAATCACCGCCCCAAAGATAATATTGGCATCGGCATCCACCACTTCATAGATAATCTCTGCGGCAACATTGACTTCGTGGAGGGTCAAATCCGTCCCACCGGTGACATTAAATACCACCCCTTTGGCTCCCTGGATGGAAGATTCCAACAGAGGAGAAGAGATGGCGGCAGTGGCCGCTTCCTTAGCCCTGGATTTACCAGAGCCCACCCCAATGCCCATTAACGCTGAGCCCGCATCGGCCATCACAGCCCGCACGTCAGCAAAGTCCACATTCACCAAACCTGGGATGATGATGATGTCTGAAATGCCCTGTACCCCCTGGCGGAGAATGTCGTCAGCCACCCGGAAAGCTTCCTGGAGAGGAGTTTCGGCAGGGATAACTGACAGCAGTTGGTTATTGGGAATCACAATCAGGGTATCAACCCGGGACTGGAGAGCACTAATACCTTCCTCCGCCTGTTTCGCCCGCCGTCGGCCTTCAAAGGTAAAAGGACGGGTGACAATGCCCACCGTCAAACAGCCCATTTCCTTAGCGACTTCCGCCACAATGGGGGCCGCCCCAGTCCCAGTGCCGCCGCCCATGCCTGCGGTGATAAAGACTAAATCCGTGCCTTCAAGGGAACGGGCAATTTCATCTCGGGATTCCTCCGCCGCTTTTTGCCCGATCGCCGGATTACCACCGGCCCCCAAACCGCGGGTGAGTTTCTGGCCAATCTGAATTCGATCCGGGGCTGTTGTATTGGTTAAGGCCTGGGAATCGGTATTAATTGCCCAAAAGTCAATGCCTGTCACCCCACTGGCAATCATACGGTTGACGGCATTGCAACCGCCTCCCCCAACTCCGATCACTTTAATTTTGGCAATGTTACTAGGCACAATCTGATCCCTTTTTAGGCCAGGACTAGGGCTGGCAAAAGCGGGCGCTTCTACCACAGCCTCCAACGGTTCATTTTCAACGATGGAGGACGAAAATAAGTCATCTAACCCCTCCGTCCCATCATCGAGACCACTACCGGTAAAACCTATGTTGTTTAGAGGTAAATCATTATTGAGCGTCATTGCAGGGGGGAAGTATTAGGGGATCAAAATGGGCAATTCTTAAAGCGCAAAAGTAACCACAGGGAGAACAAGGCTTCCGAGGCAGCAGGGTATTGAAGCCTTTTTACGACGACAGAGACCCCCTCGCCCAAGCACAAATCCCAGCGGTCTATCGTCCCTACACTAGGCATATTGAGCAAATTTGTCAATGTGAATCTGAGCTTTTTTCCCATGCCTAGGGAGAATGACTAAGGTGGAGAGTAGAAATGTTAAGGCTTGTTGACGGCGGCTTTTTCCTTGGGGGCTTGGGGACGAAGTTGGATACTGGGACTGTCTGGATTAGTTAGATCAATAAATAGTAAACGCTCCTTGGGCACCCGACTGGGTAAATTCTGCATTTTTTCTAAAACCTGCACCTGTTGCTCGAAGCGAGAAAGGTCGGAACCGAGGAAAACCAACCCCAAATCCGTCGTCAAACTGATGTTACTGGGGTTGTTGCCATTAATAATCCGAATATTGACAGGGGACTTTTTAATCTGGATTTGATGGGTCTGCCAAAAACTGCGGTATTGGGGACCATAGCCCAAAAACTGTGGGGTTTGGGGCAAAGTTTTTCTGATAGCCTGGCCGTAGAGGTTGGCCGGAATATAATTTCCCTCCTCGTCTAAATAGCCCAGACCTTGATCTGCCACGGCGATCGCCACGGGTTGTCGTTCCTGTACCGCCACATTTACCTGGGCCGGAAACAACTGCCTTGTCACTTCTACTCTGAGGAGGGCTGGATTTTTGCTCAATTCATCTCCTAAGGCCTGGGTGGAAAGTTGCCAAATCGCCTGGGGGTATGCAAGGTCTAGATTTTTATATAACGTTTCCCGTCCAACTAGTTTATTGCCCACAAATTCCACTTGGCGATCGGAGCGAATGGACCATTCGGGCCAGCTCATTACCCAGATCATGCCCCCGGTCAAACCACACACACAAACAAACTGCCAACAGGACCGTAGACGTCTCCAACGCCTCTGCCACATCAGTTGTTCCCGGCGATTTTTCAGGGAGTCAGACACAACTAAATCCGTCATGGGAGTTCAATAACCATCATCACTGAAATGTTATAACCTAGGAATCAAGGACTCTAAGGACTTCCCCAGAGTTTATTTTCTTAATCAATCTTCACCAACTGTCCGGCATATCCCATGTTTAAACAAAAGCGCAGTCTGATTTTGGGAACTACAGCTCTGTTACTCACAACGGTAGCGGTGACTGGAATTGGGTTGCGATTGGCCCGCTCCCAGGGTTACTTGCAGGACAACCCGAAGGAGTTGGTGGACGAAGTTTGGCAGATTGTCAACCGCACCTATGTAGATGGTACTTTCAACGGTGAGGATTGGGTAGCTGTTCGCCAAGATTATCTCAAGCGGGAATACAACAACCAAGAAGAAGCCTACACAGCTATCCGGGAAATGCTGGAGAAGCTGAACGATCCCTATACTCGCTTCATGTCCCCCGATGAATTCCAGTCGATGCGCATCGATACTTCCGGGGAATTAACCGGGGTAGGGATTCAGATTACCCAAGACCAGGATACGAAGAAAATTGTGGTGGTGGCGCCCATTGAAGATACCCCTGCCTACAACGCTGGCATTCTCTCTAAAGATGTAATTACCAAAATTGATGGTAAATCCACTGATGGCATGGAAGTGGACGACGCGGTTAAATTGATCCGGGGTAAACCAGGCACTAGTGTGGTCCTCACCATTGAACGGGAAGGCCAGGCAATTGAATATCCCCTAACCCGGACTTTGATCGAAATTCACCCAGTACGGGCCCAAGTAGAAAACATTAATGGTGCCAAGGTGGGTTATATCCGTTTAAATCAGTTCAGCGCCCAAGCCTCAGAAGAAATGCGTCAAGCGGTGCAAAAGTTGGAGAAAGACAATGTAATCGGTTACATTTTCGACCTCCGTTCCAATCCAGGGGGCTTACTCTACTCCAGTGTGGACATCGCCCGCATTTGGCTGGATGAGGGAGGTATTGTCTCCACTGTCGATCGCCGAGGGGAAGTGGAACAACAAAGTGCGAATAAACGGCAGTTGAGTAACCGTCCCTTGGTGGTGTTAGTGGATGGTGGTTCCGCCAGTGCCAGTGAAATCGTCTCCGGAGCGCTACAGGACAATCAACGGGCGGTCATTGTGGGCACAAAAACCTTCGGTAAGGGGCTGGTGCAATCGGTGCGAGAACTAGGGGATGGCTCGGGTATGGCAGTGACGATCGCCAAATATTTGACTCCCAACGGCCGGGACATTAATAAACATGGCATTGACCCCGATGTGGAAGTGGAACTAACCGACGCCCAGCGCAAAGAGCTACAGCAAAACCGGGAAAAGGTGGGTACCCTAGAAGACCCGCAATTTGCCAAAGCCTATGAAGTGTTGATGCAACAGGTCAACAAAACCGCTTCTAAGTAAGTAGGCTGAATAATAAGCTCGTGAAATTCCACCTGGCAGAAGTCTATGGTTCAACTTCCCCTGGTTCCCCTCGACTTTCCCGATTTATATCCGGAATCCGACGGTAAACCCATGGCTGATAATACTCTGCAGTACCATTGGATTGTCCGTTTGGTGACCAATCTCAAGCATCTATTTCAGGGGCAAACGGTTTTTGTGGCCGGGGATTTACTTTGGTATCCTGAACAAGTCACTGCCCCCCCCGCGCCCTGTCAGGCTCCCGATGCCATGGTAGTTCTGGGGCGGCCTGACGGCGAAAGACGCAGTTACAAACAATGGGAAGAGGACAATGTTGCCCCCCAAGTGGTGTTTGAAATTCTTTCTGAGAGCAACAGTGCCAGGGAAATGCTCCACAAACAAACTTTTTATCGGCGCTACGGGGTATTAGAACTTTTCTTTTACGATCCAGAGTCCCACGACTTTTGGGGCCAAGTGCGTTCCCATGCAGATGCGGAATTTGAAACCATTACCCCCCTCAATTTTCCCTGGACTTCCCCTATCTTGGGAGTTCGTTTTGAGATGTTTGCCGATGGTTTGAAACTTTTTTTTCCCGATGGGGAGCCATTTAAAGATCCGGAGACCCTTTTTGAAGAAAGGGACCGGGCTTTTGCCAAATTGCGGGAATTGGGCATTGATCCTTCTACTCTGTGAATCAGTCTTTAGGTTGGAAGATGTCAAATTCCACTAAGACCATCTGATGTGGAAATGCACAACCGGCGGAGAGCATCGGTAATCTTAATTTGATTTTCCCCAATACCTTAAATTTTTTCTGCCCAGCGTAATTTGGCGGAGCGAGCCCGGGGATTTTCCCTTTGTTCTTCTTCCTCGGGAATAATGGGCTTTTTGGTCAACACCCGCAGATTTTCCGCTTCCCGAAAACGGTGTTTGACAATGCGGTCTTCCAAACTGTGGAAACTAATTATGCCTAACTTTCCGCCGGTTTTGAGCCAATTGGGAGCCTGGGCAATGAATGTTTCCAGGGAATCCAATTCATTGTTGACGGCAATGCGTAAACCCTGGAAAGTTCTGGTGGCGGGATGGATACGGCCATGGCGATATTTCCCCGGTACCCAACGGGCGATCGCCTCGGCCAAGTCGGTAGTGGTTTGAAAGGGTCGCTGTTCCACAATCTGCCGAGCAATACGTCGGGAAAGCCGTTCTTCGCCGTATTCATAGAAAATACGGGCTAGATCCTTTTCGGACCAATGGTTAATAATTTCAGCGGCGGTGAGATCTTGGCTTTGATCCATGCGCATATCCAAAGGGGCAGTTTGGCGAAAACTAAAGCCCCGATCGCCTTGGTCAAGTTGGGGAGAGCTGACACCTAAATCTGCAATGATGCCGTCAAATTGGTCTGGTCGCCCGGGAAAATCAGCAAAGTTTCCGTGCCAAGTGTTAATTGTTATGCCCTCTCGATCCGTAACTAGGGGTTCCAAACGTTGTACGGCAGCGGCGATCGCCTGGGTGTCCCGGTCGATCATGGTCAAGGAGAGGGGAACGCCTAATTTGAGCAACTTTTCACTGTGGCCCCCAGCTCCCACGGTGGCATCAAGGTAATGGCCTCCGGGCTTTGGCGCCAATCCTTCCACCAGGGCCGTGGGCAAAACGCTAATGTGGTGAAAGCCTTCTGTAACAGTCTTTTCTAAATTAATTCCTTCCATGGATTTGGCTTTCCTTTGAGCCCCCGCAAGATCCCGCTCTCCCAGGGTACCAGCCCCCACGGAACTTATCCCCGGCAAAGTAATTCAAACAGGAAATGCAAACCATTAGAATTTTGTCATCCTATTCACCCGAAAGCGACTAGGCGCATGGTTATTAGCTCACGTCCCTTAAGCGGCTTGAACGGTGTTCTGAGTCGACTTTTTATTGCCAATACTCTCGCTTTCCTCGGTGTGTTCGGGGGAATGGTGCCGGAGGTGAGTTGGCAACCAACTGCCCTCGTCTTTCGTTGGTCAGCCTATTCCCAGGAATTTTCCCCCGATAGCATTAATCACTATGCAAAGGCGGTGTTGGCGATCGAAGTAGAACGAAAAAAGGCCTTCGAGGAAATTCAAACCCTCATTGGCCGGGTTCCGCCCCAACTTACCTGCACTAATCGGGACAGCATCCGTAAGTTACCCCGCAATGCCCAGGCGATCGCCGTCAATTTCTGCAATCGTTCCAAACAAATTGCCGAAGAAAGTGGCCTCAAACCGGGGGAATTTAATCGCATCACCGAAGCGGCCAGGAATAATGCCAACCTTAAAGCCCAAATTCAAAGGGCAATTATTAATCTCCGCCGTTAATGCCGGGGTCAAACTTTGGTTAGTTGTTTAGATTAGCTAAAATCGGTGATCAACTAGTCAATTTTAGGCTCTAGTCGGGGAAAAAGCGTAAATTTGCCCATAAATTGCCGCCAATTTCACTTAAGTCCTGTAAATTCTGATTTAAGCCGCCATGGTGATTTTTGATCGTCGCCTAGAAAAAGTCCCTGACGCCACCACCTGGGAAATCCCCCTCACCGCCGAGGAACGGGGTCGCACCCGTTATCGTTTTGATAAACCAGGCTTTCCTGCCCTATTTATCCAGTTACCTCGAGGCAGTTTTTTGCATCCAGGGGATTGCCTCGGTTCCCCCACCGGAGAAACCCTGGCCATTCTGGCAGCGGCAGAACCCCTCCTCCATGTCACCAGCGGCGATCGCCTTACTCTCTTGAAGGCCGCCTATCATTTGGGTAATCGCCATGTGCCCCTGGAAGTGAACTTAGATTATTTAAGATTGGCCCCGGATCCGGTCTTGGCTGATATGCTCCGGGGTTTAGGAGTCAATGTGGAGGAAATAACCGCACCATTTTTTCCAGAACGGGGTGCTTTCCACCATCATTAGGGGAAAATTATCACTTGGCCCACGGGCTCTTAGCAATTTTGCCCAAGAAAATCAAGCCATTCGCTACAATGTTTTCATGAAGTAAAGTAAACTGACTGGCAACAACATCCCGTTGACTTTTTCTTCTGCTGTTTTCCATGCTTTCGGTAACCTGATTAAGCGACCCCTAAACCTTCCAGCTCCAGTTTTTTCCCTCTGACCACGGCGATCGCCAAACCAAAATGACAATTGATAACATCCGTCTTAGAAACGAATTTATTAACACCGAAGTTATTACCCGCAGTAGTGGCAAAAAACTTGGGGTAGTCAAAGAAGTGCTAGTCGATGTCGATCAGCGAGAAATTGTCGCCCTAGGGCTGCGGGACAACTTTTTATCCCTGACGGGCATGCCCCAATATCTCTATTTGAACAGCATTGTCCAAACCGGGGACGTGGTCTTGGTGGAAAACGATGACGTTTTTGAACTAGTGGAAGTGGATCTCTATTCCCCTTTGGTCAATAGCGAAGTGGTGACTGAAACGGGGGAACCCCTGGGTCGGGTAAGGGATTTTCAGTTTGACCTCGCCACGGGTAAGGTTTCATCTATTATCATTGCTTCCCTGGGACTACCCCAGATTCCTGAGCAATTGATCAGCACTTACGAGCTATCCATTGACGAAGTGGTAAGTAGTGGTCCTAACCGTTTGATCGTTTTTGAAGGAGCAGAGGAAAGATTAAATCAACTCAGTGTAGGTTTGCTAGAACGGCTTGGTATTGGCCGACCCTCCTGGGAGCGCATGGAAGAAGATTTGTATTATCCTCCCACCACCCGTCCCGAAAACCAACTGGGCAGTGGCATTCCTGTGCGGCCACCGGTACAAGTCCGACAACCGGAACCCGTATTGGAAGAACGTTGGAACGAAGACGATTGGCAAGATAGTCGCCCTGCCCCTCCTCCCCGTCGGGAAGTGGCCCCCCTGCGCTATCCAGAGCCGGAATACGAAGATGACTATGAAGTGGACAACTGGGGAGAGGCGGTTCCTCGTTCCTCCGCTTCAGAACCGGACTATGGCTACGAAGATGAAGTGGCTGGCGATGTCTGGGACGACGATGAGGCTGCTGCCCCCTACAGTCCTCCCCGAGTGAATATTCCGGAAACCCGTCGGGAAAAAATGCCTGAATATTACGAAGAATAGTCTCTGATTTAACTAGTTTTGCGCCTTTGTTCGGTCATTCGTATTGTAAGTAACGTGAGTTCGGGATAAGAAAGATGACTGACAATAGGCTACAAGCTCTATAGATCAATACATTCGGGAATGACATCAGACTCGTGATTTGTGTTTTTGCATCCTCACAAGTGATTTTTTTGAGGTCCTGAAGCCCCAAATTTCCCAGTGTAGCTGGCGAAAAACCTCCATTGCAGTCAGAGCAATACTTCTAAGGATCGGCTTAACCCGAACTCATGTTAAATATTAACCCCAGTATCTTTGCGCTTGAACGACTACATTGACTCCCACCCTCTGGAAGCGTTTTCAATCCTCTGCCTCTAACCCTTTAATTTCGCCCTGTGACCCTACCGAGCTCGATATCCTTGCACGGACAACCCTTCTTTCTCCCTGGCAGTTCTACCGCTACGTCTGCAACATTTGCCGGCAAAATGGGTATGAGCGTTTGTATTTTGGTCATTTACCTTGTATAGCAAAGATTGCTAAGGTTAGGACATAATATAGGGAAAGAGTTAGGAAAAAAGCGATGCCAGCCCCCTACAGTATAGATCTAAGAGAGAAAGCGGTAAGTGCAGTAGAAAAAGGAGAGAAGAAAAGCCATGTCTGCCGAACACTGAACATTAGTC